>NZ_WWHX01000459.1 GCF_009862125.1 Streptomyces sp. SID5910 | reverse complement strand
TGCCCGCGCAGGCCGGCGAGTCGGACCCGGAGGACGCGTCGCGGCCGACCGGGCGCCGGCGTCGTGCCCTGGCCTCCGCGAACGAGCGTGCCGCCGCGCAGGAGGCGGCGCCGCGTCAGGTGTTCGCCCTGCCGCCGGCCGACGCCGACCGGCCGTCCGACGACGCGACCGGTTCCGTCGACGCTCCGGGGCAGGTCCCGGTGCCCGGCCCGGCCGTTGCCGGCGACGCCCTGGCCGACGAGGGCCGGCACGACGCCGTGCCGCACGACCAGGCCGACGACCACACCCCGCCGCAGCCGCACCCGGCCGAGACACCGAGGGGCCGCCGCCGCCGGTCCGCCGCCGCACCGCAGGCGGCCCAGACCGCCCAGACGACACAGACCCACGGCATTCCGGCCCAGGGCGGGCCGGTGCAGGGCGGCCCAGTGCAGGGCGGCCCAGTGCAGGGCGGCCCAGTGCAGGGCGGCCCGGTGCAGGGGGCGCCCGTGCCCCAGCGGGGTGCCGTGGTGCCCCCGCAGAGCGGCGCCGCCGCGGGTCAGGGCGGGGTTGCGGGCCATGGGGTTCCCGCGGGTCAGGTCGGGGTTGCGGGCCACGGCGGTGCCGCAGGTCATGGCGGTGCCGCTGGTCACGATGCTCACACTGGCCACGGCGGACCCGGCGGACCCGGCGGTCAGGGTGCCCCCACTGGTCACGGCGGACCCGCAGGGCAAGGTGCCCCCACTGGTCACGGCGAACCCGCAGGGCACGGTGCCCCCACCGGTCCAGGCGCGCCCGCGCAGGGGCCGGCCGCACCCGTCGGACCGGCTCAGGCGGCCGGTCCCGCCCAGCCCGGGGCATCCGCGCAGGCCACGGGGCCCGCCCAGTACGGTGCGTCCGCCCAGCCCGCCGGTCCTGCCCAGTACGGAGCGTCCACGCAGCCGACCGGCTCCGCCCAGCCCACCGGACCGGCCCAGCCGGGGGCGTCCGCCCAACCCACGGGACCCGCCCAGTACGGGGTATCCGCGCAGCCTGCCGGACCCGGCCAGCCCCCAACAGCCGCCCAGTCCGCCGGGCCCGCACAGCCCGGGGCACCCGCACAGCCCACCGGTCCCCTCCAGCCCGCCGGTCCCGCAGACCGCGTCGAAGCCCCCGCGCCTGCCGCGGCCGAGGCCGCCGGGCCTGCCGCCAACGGGCAGGATCCCAGCGCCCCGGGGGCACCC
>NZ_WWHX01000458.1 GCF_009862125.1 Streptomyces sp. SID5910 | reverse complement strand
TGTCGGCGTTCGTGTTGTTCTCGTCGTTCTCGGCGACGGTGGGTGGTGCGGGGCAGGCGAACTACGCTGCGGCGAACGCGTATTTGGATGCGTTGGCCGAGGCGCGGCGTGGTGAGGGGCTGGCGGCGACGTCGATCGCGTGGGGTCCCTGGGCCGACGACGGCATGGCCGTCAGCAGCGCCGAGGTCAGCCGTACCCTGCGGCGCACCGGCATGCTCCCGATGGACCCGAGCCAGGCCCTGAAGGCCATGGAACGGTCCCTGGTCCTCGACGACACCGTCATCGCACTGGTCGACGCGGACTGGCAGCGCTTCGCGGACACCTTCGAGGCACGGCAGCTCTCCCGGATGCTCAGCAGCATTCCGGAGGTCGCCCAACAGGCAGAGGCGGCCGGAACCCGGTCGGCGGCGGACACGGAACACGCCGAGGGCGCCTCTGCTCTCGCCCGCAAGCTGGCAGGTCTGTCCGAAGGCGAACAGCACCGGGTCGTGCTGGAACTCGTACGTGCGCACGTCGCCGCCGTCCTCGGATACGCCGGGGCCGACGCGATCGCGCCCGGCCGCGCCTTCACGGAGATCGGGTTCGACTCCCTGACAGCGGTGAACCTGCGCAACCGGCTCAATGAAGCCACCGGCATGCAACTGTCGGCCACGCTGGTCTTCGACTACCCCACCCCGTCCGCGCTCGCCGCCCAACTGCTCACCGAACTGGTCGACGTCGACGCGCACGACGACGCTGCCGTCCCGTCGCTGCCGGCCCCGGCCGCCGCCGACGAGCCCATGGCCATCGTCGCCATGAGCTGCCGGTTCCCCGGCGGCGTCGCGACCGCGGAAGAGCTGTGGAGCCTGCTCGCCGCGGGCGAGGACGCCCTCACCGCCTTCCCGACGGACCGTGGGTGGGACCTCGACGGACTGTACGACGCGGACCCCGAAGCCCTGGGCAAGAGCTACGTACGCGAGGGCGCGTTCCTCACCGACGTCAGCGGGTTCGACGCGGACTTCTTCGGCATCTCGCCGCGTGAGGCCCTGGCGATGGACCCGCAGCAGCGCCTGCTGCTGGAGACG
>NZ_WWHX01000457.1 GCF_009862125.1 Streptomyces sp. SID5910 | reverse complement strand
GCGGAGACGGACGCCGCCCGCGCCCTGCACCGGGCCGCGCTCACCGCGTACGACGCGCTGCCCGGCGCCCGGGACGCCCTCGGGGACCGGCTCGACGTGATGCTCCGCGAGCAGCGGTACGCCGCCGAACGGCAGGCGGAGCTGGGCGGCCTGCTCGCCGGTGCCACCACTCCCGAGGCGGCCGACGCCCTCCGCCGCGACCTGGCCTGGGCCCGCGACGACCACGCCCGGGCGACGGCCCGGTGCGCCGAACTCCGGGCCCGCCTGACGGACCTCGACCGCGCCGGGGGACGGGACGGGCGGACCCGGTGGGACGACGGGCAGGCCCGGTGGGGGAGCGGCGACGCCGGTTCCCTGCCCCCGGCGTCCGGCGGGGCGTCCGAACCCACGACGGCCCCGGACGGCCCCCGACACACACCGACCGAGCCCACGAACGCAGCCCGGAACCGGCACGCACCGGCCGAGCCCACGCACGCCGCCTGGGGACAGGAGACGCCGGCCCAGCCCCCGCCCCCCAACCCCCCGCAGCGCAAACGCCGCCGTGGCGGGGCCCGTTTCGCCGGTGTCCCGGACGAGGACGCGGCCCCCGTCGCCGTAGTGCCGGACCCGATGCCCCGTCCGCTCACCGCCCCCGCCGCACGCACCCCGGGCGGTGCCCGCTTCGCCGGGGCCGCGCCGGCCGCCGAACCCGTACGACCGCCGTCGGCGCCGCCCGCCGAGGGCGACCGCGCGGAGGCCGCCCGGATCGTCGCGGCGCTGGCGCGGTTGCGTGCCGAGGGGCGCAGTGGGGAGGCGCACGCGCTGCTGGCCGAGGCCGCGTACGGGCCCGCCGCCCGCTTTCCGCTGCTCGCCGAGCGGCTGGCCCGCGCCGGGCTCGGCGCCGACTGGACGACGCTGCTGTGGGAGACCGCCTCCCTGCCCGCCGCCCGGCTCGTCGCCGCCGCCGACGCGCTGACCGCGGCCGGGCGCGGTGCTGACGGCGAGCAGGTCCTGCGGCAGGGCGTCGTACGGCCCGCCGCGGAGACGGGGGACGCCGTGCTCGCGCTGGCCGCCGAGGGCCGTCACCGCGAGGCCCGCGCGCTCCTCGACGCCTGCGTCCGCGCCCGCACCCCGCAGCAGGCCGCCCGCGTCGCCGAACCCGCCCCCGCCGTCCTCGTACCGCTGCTGCTGGACGCGGCACGGGCGGTCTCCGCGGAACGCCACTGGGATCTCGTCCACGCCCTGCGCGTCGCCGGACTGGCCGGCTGACGGAGTCGCATGAGCCTCTTCCGCCCCACCACTCACCCGCAGGAGTGCGAATCACGATCGACACCGCGGCTTGGCGACGATGGTCTTGGCAAGCCCGTCCGAGAGGCTTACGTTCGTCCCTCTACGGCCTGCTCTACGGGCGTAGAGGCTCTGACGTCGTGTCGAAGGAGCAGCTCATGGCCAACGTCGTACGTGCCGCTCTGGTCCAGGCCACCTGGACCGGCGACACCGAGTCCATGGTGGCGAAACA
>NZ_WWHX01000456.1 GCF_009862125.1 Streptomyces sp. SID5910 | reverse complement strand
GACGGCCCGACCCACCAGCCGGTCGAGCACCTGGCCGCGCTGCGCGCCATCCCCGGTCTCAACGTCGTGCGCCCCGCCGACGCCAACGAGACCGCGGTCGCCTGGGCCGAGATCCTCCGGCGCCACTCCACCGCCCCCGCCCCGCACGGCCTCGCGCTGAGCCGTCAGGGCCTGCCGGTGTACGAGCCGAACCCGGACGCCGCCCGCGGCGGCTACGTCCTCGCGGAGGCCTCCACCGGCACCCCGGACGTGATCCTGATCGCCACCGGCTCCGAGGTGCGGCTCGCCGTGGCCGCCCGGGAGGCGCTGGAGGCGGAGGGCACGCCCGCGCGGGTGGTGTCGATGCCGTCCGTGGAGTGGTTCGAGGAGCAGCCGCGTGCGTACCGCGACAGCGTGCTGCCGCCGGCCGTGCGGGCCCGGGTGGCCGTCGAGGCCGGGATCGGCCTGACCTGGTACCGCTTCGTCGGCGACGCGGGCCGCATCGTCTCCCTGGAGCACTTCGGCGCCTCCGCCGACGCCGAGACCCTGTTCACCGAGTTCGGCTTCACCGCCGAGCACGTCACCGCCGCCGCCCGGGAGTCCCTGGCCGCCGTCCGCGGCTGAGCCGACCGGAACCGCAACGCCGGAAGAACCGCAGAAAGAGAAGATGATCACTGTGACCGAAGCAACCGCGACCGCGGGAGCACTGCGACGCCTGTCCGAGGCGGGCGTCTCCGTCTGGCTGGACGACCTGTCGCGGCGGCGGATCGAGTCCGGCAACCTCGCCGAGCTGATCGCCACGAAGCACGTCGTCGGCGTCACCACCAACCCGTCGATCTTCCAGGCCGCCATCGGCTCCGGTCAGGGCTACGAGGAGCAGCTCGCCGACCTCGCGACCCGGGGCGTCGCCGTCGACGAGGCCGTCCGCATGATGACCACGGCCGACGTCCGCGCCGCCGCCGACGTGCTGCGCGGGGTGTACGACGCCACCGGCGGCCGGGACGGCCGGGTCTCCATCGAGGTCGACCCGCGCCTGGCCCACGACACGACGGCCACGATCGCCGAGGCCCGGCAGCTTGCCTGGCTGGTCGACCGCCCCAACGTGATGATCAAGATCCCGGCGACGAAGGCCGGCCTCCCGGCGATCACCGAGGTCGTCGGCGCGGGCATCAGCGTCAACGTCACGCTGATCTTCTCGCTGGAGCGCTACCGCGAGGTCATGGACGCCTACCTCGCCGGTCTGGAGAAGGCGCGGGCGGCCGGCATCGACCTGTCGGGCATCCACTCCGTGGCCTCCTTCTTCGTCTCCCGCGTGGACGGCGAGATCGACAAGCGGCTGACGCTGCTGGGCACGGACGAGGCCCTCGCCCTCAAGGGCAGGGCGGCGCTCGCCAACGCGCGACTGGCCTACGAGGCGTACGAGGACGTGTTCGGCTCCGCCGACGGTGCGACACGGCCGGGCGACCGCTTCACGGCCCTCGCCGGCGCCCGCGCCAACGCCCAGCGCCCTTTGTGGGCGTCCACCGGGGTGAAGGACCCCGCATATCGGGACACCCTGTACGTGGAGGAGCTGGTCGCTCCCGGCACCGTGAACACGATGCCGGAGGCCACCCTGGACGCCGCCGCCGATCACGGTGACGTCCGGGGCGACACGGTCACCGGTGGTTACGCCCAGGCCCGGGCCGACCTCGCGGCCGTGGAGCGGCTCGGCATCTCGTACGACGAGGTGGTGGAGCAGCTGGAGCAGGAGGGCGTCGCCAAGTTCGAGGCGGCCTGGCAGGACCTGCTCGACGCCGTGACGAAGTCCCTCAACAGCAAGGGAGTTGACGGGGAATGAGCGAGGAGCTTCCCGCTACGACGGTCCACGAGACCAAGGCGACGAAGGAAGCCAAGGAGGCGAAGGCGTCCCGGGAGGCCGCCGGACCGCTGACGGCCGAGGAGACCGACGGGTCCCAGGCGCCAGGGGCGCCGAAGGCCGCCGCGGCGGGCAAGTCCGCCCGGCCCGCGAAGAAGTCCAGGGCGTCGGGCGCCGCCGCGAAGGCGAAGAACGGGAAGGCCGGCGAGGACACCGTGGAGCCCGTGCCGCCGCTCGACTGGAGCAATCCCCTGCGCGATCCGCAGGACCGCCGCCTGCCGCGCATCGCGGGCCCCTCCGGCCTGGTCATCTTCGGCGTCACCGGCGACCTGTCCCGCAAGAAGCTGATGCCGGCCGTGTACGACCTCGCCAACCGGGGTCTGCTGCCGCCGGGCTTCTCGCT
>NZ_WWHX01000455.1 GCF_009862125.1 Streptomyces sp. SID5910 | reverse complement strand
GGGGGCGGGGGCGGCCTCCGGTTCGGGGGCTGGCGCCGGTTCAGGTGCGGGCGTCCGTTCCGACGCGGGCGCCGGTTCAGGTGCAGGCGTCCGTTCCGACGCGGGCGCCGGTTCAGGTGCGGGCGCCGGTTCAGGTGCGGGCGCCGGTTCAGGTGCGGGCGCCGGTTCAGGTGCCGCGGCGGCCACTGCCGCTGACGGCACCTCAGGCGGGCCACTGCCCTCCCCCGCGGACGCCCCCGCTGCCTCCGCGCTCCCCGCCTCGGCGGCGTCCTCCCCCTTCTTCACGCCCCGCAGCGCGTCCGCGCGGATCCAGCGGCGGTGGAGTTCGAGCACCTCTTCGGGGGTCGCCCGGCAGACCCGCGCCAGGCGCTCGACGGGCGCGAACTCGACCGGTACGACCTCCCCGCTGACGTACCGGTGCAGCGTGGACGCGCTCATGTGCAGCCGCTTGCCCAGTGCCCCGTAGCTGAGCCCGGACCGCTCCTTGAGCTCCCGCAGCAGTCCCGCGAAGTCGTCCCCCGCCACCGTTTCTCCCTCTCCCGCATCCCCGCACCGCGTCCCAGAGGGACACCGTTTCCCCAGGTCAGAGCCGTCCCGGCATCCCATTGTCCCGCATGCGGCGGCGCCTCTGGCGTCCGGGACGGCCCGGACCGCACGCTGTGGTCATCCAAGCAGCCGCTCCCGGCGAACGGTCGAGCGGCTCACCCGACTTCCACCGAAACGGGGCCCCTTCATGTCCGCACGCACCACCCGTACCCGCCTGTTCGCCGCCACCACGGTCGCCCTGGCCGCGCTCGCCCTGACGGCCTGTGAGGGCGGTTCGGACACGGACGCCGGCAGCGGCCCGTCCACCTCCGCGACGGCCACCGGCACGAACACCCCGTCCACCGACGCCTCCGCCTCCACGGGGACGGACGGCGACAAGGGCACGTCCGGCACGACGACGGGCTCGGGCACGGACACGAACGGCTCCACCGGCTCCACCGGCTCGGCCGGCTCCTCGGGCTCCGGCGGCAAGAGCGACGGCTCCTCCGGCGAAGGCTCCTCCTCCGGCGACGGCGGCTCCGGCGCCCAGGGCGGCGGCGACGAGGACGAGATGCCCGGCAAGTGCTCCGCGTCCGACGTGAAGATCACCGCGCAGAAGCTGTCCCGCCCGCTCAACCACCTGCTGCTGACGGCCACCAACACCGGCTCGAAGACCTGCATGCTGCCGCCGTACCCGGCCGCCCGCTTCGGCGAGGCCCAGTCCGTGCCGCCGGTCGCGGAGGCGACCAAGCCGCAGTCGCTGACCGGGGTCGGACCGGGCGAGGCCGGCTACGCCGGGGTGATCCTGTCGTCCGGCGACGGCAGCGGCGAGAACGGCTACCAGACGGACACCCTCACGATCCCCTTCGAGGACGGCTCGATCGCCACGGTCGCCCTGCCCGCCGGCGGCGTGTACGTCGACACCGCGCTGACGGTCACCTACTGGCAGTCCGACATGGACGCGGCCCTCGGCCACTGAAGGGGTCCCTGCGCACGGCACCGGGCGAGGCCGCTCAGCGCAGCGTGCGCGCGACCTCGGTGGCCCAGTAGGTCAGGATGTTGCGCGCACCGGCCCGCTTGATGCCGGTGAGCGCCTCCAGGATGGCCCTGTCGCGGTCGATCCAGCCCTTCTCGGCGGCGGCCTCGATCATCGAGTACTCGCCGGAGATCTGGTAGGCGGCGACGGGCACGTCCGAGACCTCGGCGACCTTGGCGAGGATGTCGAGGTAGGGGCCGGCCGGCTTGACCATCACCATGTCGGCGCCCTCCTCCAGGTCGAGCGCCAGCTCCCGCAGGGACTCGCGCACGTTGGCGCCGTCCTGCTGGTAGGTCTTGCGGTCGCCCTTGAGCGAGGATCCGACGGCCTCGCGGAACGGACCGTAGAAGGCGGAGGCGTACTTCGCGGTGTAGGCGAGGATCGCGACGTCCTCGCGCCCGATCTGGTCGAGGGCGTCGCGGACGACACCGATCTGGCCGTCCATCATCCCGCTGGGCCCGACCACGTGGGCACCGGCGTCGGCCTGGACCTGCGCCATCTCGGCGTAGCGCTCCAGGGTGGCGTCGTTGTCGACCCGGCCCTCGGCGTCCAGCACCCCGCAGTGACCGTGGTCGGTGAACTCGTCGAGGCACAGGTCGGACATGACGAGCAGTTCGTCGCCGACCTCGGCCCGCACGTCCCGCAGGGCGACCTGGAGGATCCCGTCCGGGTCGGTGCCGGCCGTCCCGGCGGCGTCCTTCTTGGCCTCCTCGGGCACGCCGAACAGCATGATCCCGGAGACCCCGGCCTCGACCGCCTCGGCGGCGGCCTTCTTCAGGCTGTCCCGGGTGTGCTGCACGACCCCGGGCATCGCCGCGATCGGCACCGGCTCGCTCACGCCCTCGCGCACGAAGGCGGGCAGGATCAGGTCGGCGGGATGCAGCCGCGTCTCGGCGACCATCCGACGCATGACGGGGGTGGTCCGCAGCCGCCGGGGCCGGGTGCCGGGAAAGGATCCGTACGTCGTCATACCACCTACGCTACGCCCGCCCCCACCGTGCCTTTGCCGACGCGGAGTCGGCCCGCGGAACGCTTGACCTCGACCAAACTTGAGCTTCTACGGTCGGCGTCATGGACTACTCGCACAGCGACGCCGAACTGATCCAGCAACCCGCCGGCTACTGGACGTGGGCGGCCTGCCACGCCATCGTCACCCGCACCCGGGGGGCCCTCGCCGAGCTCGGCACGACCCAGCCCCAGTGGTGGGTCCTCGCCCAGGTCGCCCGCGCGGACACCCCGAAGACCCGCACCGAGGTCTCCCGCATCCTGAGCGGCTACCTGGAGACCGGCGGGGAGACGATGGACGCGGAGACCGACGCGACCGTCACCGCGGGCTGGATCACCGAGGACACCGAGGGCCGCCTGTCCCTCACCCCCGAGGGCAGGGCCTTCTACGAGAAGGCGGCCGCCCTCCAGACCGACCTGTGGACGGAACGCCACGCCGGGATCTCCGACGAGGAGTACCTGACCACCATGAAGGTCCTCCAGCGCTTCGTCCACAACACGGGCGGCCGGGCCTGGCACCACTGACCCGGCCTCCCCGGCGCCCGGTTCACGCCGTGGCGTAGTCGGCGAGCGAGGGCTCCAGCAGGCCGAAGGCGCTCTCCGCCTCCGCGACGGCGGTGGCGGAGATCCGGTCGCCGTCCTGGCCGGCGAGGGTGAGTTCCTGGATGCGCCGGAACAGGGT
>NZ_WWHX01000046.1 GCF_009862125.1 Streptomyces sp. SID5910 | reverse complement strand
CGGGAAACCCCGCACCTCACGGTGCGGGGTTTTCTGCGTTTTCCCCTCTCTCAGCCCACCAGTTTTGTGTCGTACGCCAGGATCACCGCCTGGACGCGGTCCCGTGAGCCCGTCTTCGAGAGAATGCGGCCCACGTGGGTCTTCACCGTGGATTCGGCGAGGTGAAGGCGTTCCGCTATCTCCGTGTTGGTCCAGCCCTGGCCCATGACGCGGAGGATCTCGGTCTCGCGGTCGGTGAGGGAGGCCAGGCGGGGATCCGGGGCGCCGGGCGCTTCCGTGGCGGTCGGGAGGTGGTGGACGTAGGCGTCGAGGAGACGGCGGGTGAGGCTCGGGGCCACCACCGCGTCGCCGGACGCCACCGCGCGGATGCCGGAGAGCAGTTCCTCCGGCTGGGCGTCCTTCACCAGGAAGCCGGAGGCACCGGCACGCAGACCGGCGTAGGCGTACTCGTCCAGGTCGAACGTGGTGAGGATGAGGACGCGGGTGCGGTGGCCGGCGGAGACGACGCGGCGGGTCGCCTCGATGCCGTCCAGGCCGGGCATGCGGACGTCCATGAGGACGACGTC
>NZ_WWHX01000005.1 GCF_009862125.1 Streptomyces sp. SID5910 | reverse complement strand
AGCAGCCCGCCCCGCAGCCCCGCCGGGCGCAGCGCCGGGGCGAGATGGCGGGTCTCCACGGCGGACAGCCGGCGCGGCGCGGGAAGCGTCGCCCGGGCCGTGCGCGCCGCCAGCCGCAGCGTGTCGCCGGCCCGGAAGCCCGCCCAGGCGAGCGTGGCCTGGGAGCGGGAGACCAGGGGCGTCAGCGGCAGCACGAACGGCTGGGCGCGCACCAGGTGCGGGGCGGTGCGCTCCATCAGCACGCCGCGCTCCACCGCGCTCTCGTGGGCGACGTCGAGCTGGGCGGAGGCCAGATAGCGCAGGCCGCCGTGGATGAGCTTCGAGCTCCACCGGGAGGTGCCGAAGGCCAGGTCGTGGGCGTCCACGGCGACGACGCTCAGACCTCGGGCCGCGGCGTCCAGGGCGGCGCCGGCGCCGGTCGCGCCGAGGCCGACGACCAGGACGTCGACGACCGGGCCGCCGGCGGTGTCGGTCAGTTCCCGCGAGCGCCGCGCGGCGGACAGGGCGGCACCGGCGGCGGGGCTGCTGGTGGGGCTCATGGGGTGAGGGTCCTCTCGAGGATGGTCCGCAGCTCCGCGAGGAAGGCGGCGGCGGTCAGGTCGGGGTCGTCCTCGTCGGTCATGGTCCGCAGGGACAGGGCGAAGGACTGCACGACCAGCAGCACGGACCGCGCCTGCCGCCCGGGCGGCGCCGCCCGCACCGACCCGTCGGCGTGCCCCTCCCGCAGGGCGGCGGCCAGCAGGTCGAGCAGGGCCTCCTGGCTCGCCCCGCGGCGGTCCAGGACGTAGGGCAGCAGCAGTTCGGGGTCGACGTCGACGATCTTGCGGAAGAGCGGGTGGGCGCGGAACGCCTCCACCCCCGTCACCAGCCCCTCGACGACGCGCGTGCGGGTGTCCAGTCCGGGCCGGGGCGCGGGGATGGCGCCCGTGGCGACGGCGATCCACTCCCGGGTCATCAGATCGCCGACCAGCGACCGGACGTCGGGCCAGCGCCGGTAGAGCGTCATCCGGGAGACGCCGGCGCGGCGGGCCACGTCGGTCATGGTCGTGCGGCGGACACCGACGGCCAGGACGCAGTCGCGTACGGCGTCGAGCACCGTGTCGTTGTCCGAGGAGTTCGGCCGGCTCGCGTGGTTGTGACGATTGGGCGCCATGTGTAACAGTGTAACGCCAGTGAGGCCGCGCGGGCGGCATCCCCCGCAACGACCGGTGAGGACGACAGGCAATGGACATGCTGTGGAACGGCTGGGGCGACCCGGCCCGGGCGACGCCGCTGCCCGACACCGTGACCGGGCTGCTGCGCGATCTGCTCGGCGTCAAGGAGAACGGCACGGCGCCCGTCGGCCTGGCGGAGATCGACCTCCCCGCCGTCCTGGACGACCCGGCCCGCGAGGCGCTGCTCGCCGCCGTCGGCGACCGTGCCGACCGCGTGCGCACGGACGCCGAGTCGCGCGTCCGGCACACCCGCGGCAAGTCCACGCCCGACCTGCTGCGCATGCGCGCCGGCGACGTCCACGACACCCCGGCCGCCGTCGTCCTGCCCGGCACTCACGACGAGGTCCTCGCCGTCCTGCGGGCCTGCGCCGGCAACGGCCTGGCGCTCGTCCCGTTCGGCGGCGGCACCTCCGTCGTCGGCGGGCTCGCCCCCGCCCGGCCGGGCCCCTTCGTCGCCCTCGACCTGCGGCACATGAACCGCCTGCTCGACCTCGACCCGGTCTCCCGCACCGCCACGCTGCAACCCGGCCTGCGCGCCCCGGAGGCCGAGGCGCTGCTCGCCGAACACGGCTACACACTCGGCCACTTCCCCCAGTCCTACGAGTGGGCCACCGTCGGCGGCTTCGCCGCGACCCGCTCCAGCGGACAGGCCTCCGCCGGGTACGGACGCTTCGACGAGATGGTGCTGGGCCTGACCCTCGCCACCCCCGAGGGCACCCTCGACACGGGCCGCGCCCCGCGCTCGGCGGCCGGACCCGACCTGCGCCAACTGGTGCTGGGCTCGGAGGGCGCGTTCGGCGTCATCACCTCCGTGACCGTGCGCGTCCGTCCCGTGCCGGCCGTCCGCCGCTACGAGGGCTGGCGCTTCGCCTCCTTCGACGCGGGCGCCGCCGCCCTGCGCCGGCTCGCCCAGGACGGCCCCCGTCCGACGGTGCTGCGGCTGTCCGACGAGACCGAGACCCTGATCGGCCTGGCCCAGCCCGACGCCATCGGCGCCTCCCTCGCCGAACAGGGCGCCGGCTGCCTCGCGGTCGTCGGCTTCGAGGGCACCGAGGAGGACACCGCGCACCGCCGCGAGAGGGCGGCGGCCGTGCTCGCCGAGTGCGGCGGCACCTCCGCCGGCGCGGAACCGGGGGAGCGGTGGGCGCACGGCCGGTACTCCGCGCCCTATCTGCGCGACTCCCTGCTGGACGCCGGGGCGCTCGCCGAGACCCTGGAGACGGCGGCCTACTGGTCCCGGATCCCCGCCCTGTACACGGCCGTCCGCGACGCGCTCACCACGACGCTCACCGAGGCCGGCACCCCGCCGCTGGTCATGTGCCACATCTCGCACGTCTACGAGAACGGCGCCTCCCTGTACTTCACCGTCGTCTCCGCGCAGGGCGACGACCCCGTGGCCCACTGGACCCGCGCGAAGCACGCCGCCAACGACGCGATCCTCGCCGCCGGCGGCACCATCACCCACCACCACGCGGTCGGCACCGACCACCGCGACTGGTACCTCCGGGAGGCGGGCCCCCTCGGCATCGAGGCCCTGCGCGCCGTCAAGCGGACCCTGGACCCGGCCGGGCTGCTCAACCCGGGCGTCCTGCTGCCCGCCGACTAGGCGCAGGTCCGCGCGCCCCCCCGACGGCCGGTCACCGACCGTCCCGTGAGACAACAGTCCGGCACCACCCGTCAGCCCGGAGGCACATCGATGCGACAGTTCACCGCCGTCGTCAACCCCACCGCGGGCGGCGCCACCTCGGCCGCCGCGCTGCTCGGGGTGGCCCGGCTGCTGCGGGAGGCGGGCGCCGGACTGGAGACCGAGTACAGCCGCAGCCTCGCGCACGCCCGGGACGTCGCCCGCGAGGCCGGACGGCGGGGCCGCGTGGTGCTCGCCGTCGGCGGCGACGGGATGGCCGGCGGGATCGGCGGCGCCCTCAGCGGCACCGGCGCCGTCCTCGGCCTCGTCCCGGCGGGCCGCGGCAACGACTTCGCCCGCGCGCTGCGCCTGCCCACCGGGCCCGAGGCCCTCGCCGAGCTGCTGCTGAACGGCGAGCCGTGCCCCGTCGACACCATCGAGGTCACCTCCGCCGTCCACGACCGCACCGTCGTGCTCGGCAGCGTCTACGCGGGCGTCGACGCCCTCGCCAACCGCCACGCCAACCACGCGCGGCTGCTGCGCGGCACCGCCTCCTACTACGCGGGCGCCCTGCGCGCGATCACCACCTGGCGCCCGACCCGCTACCGGGTGACCGTCGACGGGCAGGAGCACGCCTTCACCGGCTACACCGTGGTGGCCGCCAACTCCGGCTACTACGGCTTCAACCGGCTCATAGCCCCCGCCGCAGAGGTGGACGACGGCCTGCTGGAGGTCGTGATGATCCACCATGCGCCGCGGCGGCTCTTCTTCGCCCTCATGAACGAACTCGCCTCAGGCGCCCACGTCCACCGCCCCCAGGTGCGGGTCCTGCGCGGCAAGGAGGTCCGCATCGAGGCCGACCGGCCCGTCCCCTACGGCGCCGACGGCGAGGTGGAGGCCGTCGTCCCCGTCACGGCCAGAGTGCTGCCCGGGGCGCTGCACGTCCTGCGCTGAGACACGCGGGAGGGCCGGCCGCCGACCTCGGCGACCGGCCCTTCCGACCGAGGCTCAGCCCCGGGGCGTGGTGAAGCGTTCCCACACCCGGTGGGAGCCCAGCAGCCCGGTGACCTGCTCCAGCGCGGCCGTGCCGGAGTCGGCGACGACCACACCGGCGGCGTCGGCGGGCACGCCCGAGGCCTCCAGGGCGCTCTCGCCACCCGCCCAGACGCCGATCGCCTTGCCGTGCCGGAACGCCTCCGACAGCAGCAGGCTCACCCGCGGGTCGATCGACCCCGGCCCCGTGGGCGCCGGCGCCGCCTTGTAGTCCCGCGGCGTGTACGCGTCGCCGCCCATCGCGGGCGTGCCCGCCACCAGGACGGCGTCGAACTCCACGGACCGCGCGGTGACATAGCTGCGCTGGACGGTCAACGCCGCGTCGCCCGAGCCGAGGTGGCCGCCGGTCGGCGCCACCACGAGCGGCACCATCCCGGCGTTCAGCACCGCCTCCCGCACGGCCGCCACGCCCTCCAGGTCGGCGCCGCTGGTCACGATGCCGACGACGCGGCCCTCGGTCGGCCAGGTACCGCCGACCTGGGACAGCGCCGGGCTGGGCGCGACGTCCGCCAGCGGCACCGTGGGCTGCGGGGCGGGCAGGCCGAGGCCCTCGGCGACGCCCGCGCACAGCTCCGGGTCGATGTTGGCCAGGACCTGGAGGGTGCGCTCCCTGATGGCCTGCTCGTAGCACTTGCCGAGCTCGAAGGTGTAGGCGCCGATGATGTGCTCGCGCTCCACCGGGCTCATGCTCAGCCAGAACCGGCGCGGCTGGCTGAAGTGGTCCGCGAACGTCTCCGGCGCCTCACGCACCTTCGAAGCCGCCGGAATGTGGACCGGTGCCTCGACGTACGCGCCCATGTCCGCGCCGGCGGTGAACGGACAGCCGCCGTCCAGGGTGTTGGGGCTGTAGGGCGCCACGCCCCGGTGCACCGCCGTCTGGTGCATGCCGTCGCGCAGCATGTCGTTGACCGGCGCCTGCGGCCGGTTGATCGGCAGCTGCGGGAAGTTGGGGCCGCCCAGCCGCGTGATCTGCGTGTCCAGGTACGAGAACAGCCGCCCGGCGAGCAGCGGGTCGTCCGTGACGTCGATGCCGGGCACCAGGTGACCGACGTGGAAGGCGACCTGCTCCGTCTCGGCGAAGTAGTTGGACGGATTGCGGTTCAGGGTCAGCAGCCCGACCGGCTGCACCGGGGCCAGCTCCTCGGGCACGAGGTTCGTCGGGTCCAGCAGGTCGATGCCCTCGAAGGTCTGCTCCGGGGTGTCGGGGAACGTCTGGATGCCCAGCTCCCACTGCGGGTACGCGCCCGCCTCGATGGCGTCGGCGAGGTCGCGGCGGTGGAAGTCCGGGTCGACGCCGTTGATGGTCAGCGCCTCGTCCCACACCAGGGAGTGCACACCGAGCTTGGGCTTCCAGTGGAACTTCACCAGCGTCGTCTCACCCGCGGCGTTGACCAGCCGGAAGGTGTGGACGCCGAAGCCCTCCATCATCCGGTACGAGCGCGGGATGCCGCGGTCGCCCATGAAGAAGATCGTGTGATGGGTCGCCTCGGTGTGCAGCGACACGAAGTCCCAGAAGGTGTCGTGTGCGCTCTGCGCCTGCGGGATCTCGCGGTCCGGGTGCGGCTTCGCGGCGTGCACGACGTCGGGGAACTTGATGGCGTCCTGGATGAAGAAGACCGGGATGTTGTTGCCGACCAGGTCGAAGACGCCCTCGCTGGTGTAGAACTTCGTCGCGAACCCGCGGGTGTCGCGCACCGTGTCCGCCGACCCCCGCGAGCCGACCACCGTGGAGAACCGGGTGAACACCGGAGTCTCCACGTCCGCCGCGAGGAAGCCCGCCTTCGTCACCGAGGCCGCCGTGCCGTAGCTCTGGAACACGCCGTGCGCGCCCGCGCCCCGGGCGTGGACCACGCGCTCCGGGATGCGCTCGTGGTCGAAGTGCATGACCTTCTCGCGCAGGTGATGGTCCTGGAGCAGCACGGGCCCGCGCGGCCCGGCCTTCAGCGAATGGTCCGTGTCGGACATCCGCGTGCCCTGCGCGTTCGTCAGATAGGCCCCGGACTGGGCGACCCGGGCCTGGTCGGCGCCGGTGGGCTGTCCGGTCGGCGACACCGTGTCAGGACCGCTCTGGTCCGGCTTCGGGGGCAGCGGCTCGCGGGGCGTGGTCGGTTCGGCGACCGGCGGCGACTCGGGGCCGGGCTTGCCGGGCACGCCGTCCGGCGGACCGCCGCCCTCCCCCTGGAGGGTCTCGGTGACCTTGTGGGCTACCCGCTTGAGGGGGTTGGCCTCGCTCATCAGCCTTATCTCCGTTCTGGGCGGGCCGCTTCACGCGGCCGGTCGTCCTCGAGTACCGACTGCCGTGGTGGGCCGTGACCGCGTACCCAGCCACCGGGACTCAAGGCATGCGCGCTTGCGGCGGGACGCGGGGACTCCGATCGCGAGGACGACGACCGCTCCCTCGCCCCCGTCGCACCCCGTCGCCGTCACCCCGCCCGTACGGCGCGAGGCGCGGACCTCGGCGGAGTCCGCCCGCGCGGCACACGGCCCGGGCCCGTCCGGCGGGCCCGGGCACCGCGCGCGACGCCTGGCACATGGGGGACTCCTTCTCGCCGGTGGCCGTATCAGCGTCGCCGGGCCCGGCACGGTGCGCCACCGGAGACGCGCGCACGAGGGAGGCCCCCGGCCGGCGTCGTGCCGCCCGGGGGCCTCCCTTCCGCGCCCGTGCCTCAGCCGTGCGTGACCCGCACCGGCTCGAACGAGACCCGCGTGCGCGCACCCCCGTCCGCCCAGACCACCTCGACACCGGTGCCGTCGGGCACGACCTCCGTGACGGCGTCGGCCAGCGGGCCGGGGCCCGGTTCGCCGGTGAGCGCGGCCAGGCACACGTGCAGCGAGGTGCCGCCCGCGTCGCCGGACAGCCGGGGCAGCTCCGCCCACGGCGTGTAGGCGGTGCCCTGCGGGGCGCGGACCGTCTCCGGGGCGGGATCCCAGCCGTGCAGTCCGTGCAGTGCCGACACCAGCGGCTCGTCGGGGCCGGTGGCCCACCCGGTGTGGGTGAGGCGGGCCCCGGCCGGGGCGCCGGTCACCCGGTGCACGCGCAGCTCGTACGGTCCCCGCGCCACGGTCACGCTCTCCACCCGCAGCCCCGGCACCATCGGCGGGCCGCCGGCGAAGACGGGCCGGTGCCAGGACGCCGCCCAGCCCCAGCCGTCGCCGTGCCCCGCGCCGAGCGGGTGGATCCGGCGGCGCACACTGCGCCGGCCGTTCACCTCCACCGACAGATGGTTGTCCGCGACGTTGCCGGGTGCCGTCGGGCCGGTCCGGGTCGAGTACGCCTGCCGGCCGTAGTGCGGGTCGTCCTCGGCGGCCGACTCGCCCTCGTGCGGCCGGACATGGTCGCTGCCGTGGTTGTGCAGCCGTACGATCCCGTCGCCGCGCGTCGACTGCACCAGCAGCCCGGGTGCGGGCAGGGCCAGTATCCGGTCGGCCTCCTCCACCGGCGCGGGCTCCTCGGTGGCCGTCCACAGCGGGTGGGCGGCGGGCGCGAG
>NZ_WWHX01000454.1 GCF_009862125.1 Streptomyces sp. SID5910 | reverse complement strand
CACCCGGCTGCCGCGCACCTTCCGCGCCGACGGCGAGGAGTGGGTGGTGTGGGTGACGGACGCCGAGGGCGACGACGCCCTGGAGTTCGCGCCGGCCACCGGCCTCGCGCCCGGCGCCACCCCGCGCCGCCTCGCCGCCGGACAGCTCGGCCGCGTGCTGGCCCTGGCCATGGCGCCCGACGGGAGCCGGGCCGCCGTCGCCTCGCACGACGGACGGGTCCTGCTCGTCGAGCGCGAGACCGGCGAGGTCCGCGAGGTCGACCGCAGCGAGGACGGCGACGCCTCCGGCCTCGTCTTCTCGCCCGACTCCGCCTGGCTCGCCTGGTCCCACCCCGGCCCCGACCCGCTGCGCCAGCTCAAGCTCGCCAACACCACCGACCTGTCGGTGAGCGAGGCGACCCCGCTGCGCTTCAAGGACTGGTCGCCCGCCTTCACCCTGGACGGCAAGCACCTGGCCTTCCTCTCCACCCGCTCCTTCGACCCGGTCTACGACGAGCACGTCTTCGACCTGGCCTTCGTCGAGGGCGCCCGGCCGTACCTGATCACCCTGGCCGCGACCACCCCCTCGCCCTTCGGCCCGCAGCGCCACGGCCGGCCCTTCGAGACCCCGGACCGCGAGGAGACCCCCGACAGCGAGGGCACCCCGACCACCCGGATCGACATCGAGGGCCTCGCCGACCGCATCGTGCCCTTCCCGGTGGAGGCCGCCCGCTACTCCCGGCTGCGCGCCGCCAAGGACGGCGTGCTGTGGCTGCGCCACCCCGTCATCGGCGTCCTCGGCGCCTCCCGCGCCAACCCGGAGGACCCCGACCCGCGCACCGAGCTGGAGCGCTACGACCTGGCCCAGCAGCGCGTCGAGCACCTTGCCGGCGACGCCGACCACTTCGAGGTCAGCGGCGACGGCAAGCGGGTGCTGCTGTGGACCGACGGGCGCCTCAAGGTCGTCCCCAGCGACCGGCGGGCCTCCGGCGACGAGGACAGCGACACCAACATCACCGTCGACCTGGGCCGGGTCCGGCAGACCGTCGACCCGGCCGCCGAGTGGCGCCAGATGTTCGACGAGACCGGCCGCGTCATGCGGGACAACTTCTGGCGGCCCGACATGAACGGCGTCGACTGGGACGGCGTCCTCGACCGCTACCGCCCCGTCCTGGACCGCCTCGCCACCCACGACGACCTGGTCGACCTCCTGTGGGAGGTGCACGGCGAGCTCGGCACCTCGCACGCCTACGTCACCCCGCGCGGCGGCCACGGCGGCGGCGCCCGGCAGGGCCTGCTCGGCGCCGACCTCTCCCGCCACGAGGACGGCACCTGGCGCATCGACCGCGTCCTGCCCTCCGAGACCTCCGACCCGCACGCCCGCTCCCCGCTCGCCGCGCCCGGCGTCGCGGTGCGGGCCGGGGACGCGGTCGTCGCGGTCGCCGGACAGCCCGTCGACCCGGTCACCGGGCCGGGACCGCTGCTCGTCGGCACGGCCGGCAAGCCGGTCGAGCTGACCGTCTCCCCGGCCGGCGGCGGCGAGCTGCGGCACGCCGTCGTCGTCCCGCTCGCCGACGAGGAGCCGCTGCGCTACCACGCCTGGGTCGCCGACCGGCGTGCCCACGTCCACGAGAAGTCCGGCGGCCGGCTCGGCTATCTGCACGTGCCCGACATGCAGGCGCCCGGCTGGGCCCAGATCCACCGCGACCTGCGCGTCGAGGTGGCCAGGGAGGGCCTGGTCGTCGACGTGCGGGAGAACCGCGGCGGGCACACCTCGCAGCTCGTCGTGGAGAAGCTGGCCCGGCGGATCGTCGGCTGGGACCTGCCGCGCGGCATGCGGCCGTTCAGCTACCCGATGGACGCGCCCCGCGGGCCGGTCGTCGCCGTCGCCAACGAGTTCTCCGGCTCCGACGGCGACATCGTCAACGCGGCGATCAAGGCGCTGGGGATCGGGCCGGTGGTCGGCACGCGTACGTGGGGCGGCGTCGTCGGCATCGACAGCCGCTACCGGCTGGTCGACGGGACGCTGATCACGCAGCCGAAGTACGCGTTCTGGCTGGAGGGGTACGGGTGGGGCGTGGAGAACCACGGCGTCGATCCGGACGTGGAGGTGCCGCAGCGGCCGCAGGACTACGTGGCGGGGCGGGATCCTCAGCTGGACGAGGCGATCCGGATGGCGCTGGAGGCGTTGGAGGCTACGCCGGCGAAGACGCCGCCGAGCCTGCCGTAGCCGTAGCCGTGTCGGCCGCAGTTGTGCGCGGGGTGTGAGCCTGCCGGGGGTGGGTCGCGTGGCCCGGCGCTGCCGGGGTGCCGCTGCGCCCACCCGT
>NZ_WWHX01000453.1 GCF_009862125.1 Streptomyces sp. SID5910 | reverse complement strand
GTTCCGGAGCCCGTCGGTGGCGCGGGGCCTTCTCAGAGCCCGTCGGTAGCCCGGGTCCCGTTCCGGAGCCCGTCGGTGGCCGGGGCCCTTCCGGAGCCCGTGGGTGGCGCCGGGCCCTTCCGGAGCCCGCTGGTAGCGCGGGGCCTTCCAGATCCCATCCGTGGGGCGAGACCTTTCCAGAGCCCGTCGGTGGCGCGGGGCCCGTTCCAGAGCCCGTCGGGGGAAGATCGCGCGCCGCGCCGACGGCGCGGGAACGGGTGTGCACGGCCCCGGGGAAAAGCCGCGTACGATCCGCGAGTGGCGCAAGACCGCGCCGCCGGGTCCGGCTGGGACACACCTGCACGGACCCGCGATCGAAACAGCGGGACACAGGGCGCCGAAGACGTCCCCCGAGGGCCTTGTTTCTGCCACGATTCCGAGTGGGTGGGGCTCGGAGGACCGCTTGCCCCGTCCACGACCTCCGCCGGGGGGACCCCCAACCGGCACGCCTACGACCAGTGGGAGAGTCACGGTGTACTTCACCGCACTGCTCGCGCGCACCGAAGACGGGTGGGAAGCGAGCGACACGGAGCTCGACGATGTGGAGACCCTGTCGGATCTGACCGACCTGGCCCGGGAAGCCTCTCCCGACGAGGACACGGTGCTCGTGCTGATCGAGCAGGAGGACGCGTGGTTCGGAGTCGTCCGCGTGGACGGCGAGGAGGATCCCCGCATCTACGTCTCGGACGCCGCCGCGGCCGCCCGCAGCAGCTACGGGGAGATCCTGCTCACCGACGAACTGCTCGGCCGGGACCCCGGTGACGACGTCGCCGACCTCGACGCCCTCGACCTCGACGGCACCGAGGACGGTGAGCCCGACGACGACGCCGACGGCGACGACGACGGGGACGCCGGCGAGTCGTCCGTGCCGCACGGCCCGGTCGGCGACGCCGAGGTCCTCGACGACCTCGGCGTGAGCGAGAAGGAGCTGCGGGCGATGTCCGGGGACGCGGTCGGCGAGATCGCCGAGGCGCTGGGCGTCTCCGAGGTACTGGAGACGGTCCGCTGACCGCACCGATCGACGAGGGCCCGGGGCACCTGCCGCCGGGCCCGGACCAGGACTCGGCCACGGTGGACCCGGTGCGCGACCGGTGGCGGCCCGCGATGCGGCTCGCCCTGGCCGAGGCCGGTCAGGCCGCCCGGGCCGGGGACGTCCCCGTCGGCGCCGTCGTGCTCGCTCCTGACGGCGTCACCGTGCTGGCGTCCGGGCACAACGAACGCGAGGCCACCGGCGACCCGACGGCCCACGCCGAGGTGCTGGCGATCCGGCGGGCCGCCGCGCGGCTCGGCGACCGGTGGCGGCTGACCGGCTGCACGCTCGTCGTCACCTTGGAGCCGTGCACGATGTGCGCGGGCGCGCTGGTGCAGTCCCGCGTGGACCGCGTCGTCTACGGCGCCCGCGACGACAAGGCGGGCGCGGCCGGCTCCCTGTGGGACGTCGTCCGCGACCGGCGGCTCAACCACCGGCCCGAGGTGATCGAGGGCGTGCTCGCCGAGGACTGCGCCGCGCTGCTCACCGACTTCTTCCGCGACCGCTGACGCCCGCGCCGGCGCCGCCGGATATCGATTTCGGAGCATGCCGCACTGTGCTGTAAGGTCTCTCTCGGTAGCGTGTCCGAGCGGCCGAAGGAGCTCGCCTCGAAAGCGAGTGTGGCGCAAGTCACCGAGGGTTCAAATCCCTCCGCTACCGCCACAGAAGGGCCCAGTCCGAGGACTGGGCCCTTCGCCTTTTCCCGGGGCCACGGCGGGGCGCCGGCGGGACGCGCCACCGGAAAGAGGCATTGATCGCACACGGGAGCGGACGGTTACACTCACCGCCGGTAGCGCAGAGTCCGAGGAAGTCCCAGGGGGAGGCCGCGTGGCGGTGAACGCGAAGAAGATCGCCGTCTACGTGCTCGTGGTCTTCGCGCTGTACGTGATCATCACGGACCCGGCCAAGGCCGCCGACTATGTCCAGATCGGGTTCCAGGGCATATCCGACGCCGCGGGAGCCGTCGGAGACTTCATGACCTGGGCCGCCAACGGAGGAAAATGATGATCCGTCACCTGGTGCTGTTCAAGCTGAACGAGGGCGTCGAGCGGGACGACCCGCGCGTCGTGAAGGGCGTCGAGGCCTTCCGGGCCCTCGGCGGCCGGATCGAGGAGCTGCGCTTCTGGGAGTGCGCCTGGAACATCAGCGACCGCCCCATCGCCTACGACTTCGCCATCAACTCCGCCGTGGACGACACCGACGCCCTGAAGCGCTACGTGGACCACCCGGCGCACCAGGCGGGCGTCGCGCTGTGGCGCGAGTTCGCCACCTGGGTGATCGCCGACTACGAGTTCTGAGGCACCGCACACGCACCAGCCCCCCGCCGGAAACGTCGGGGGGCTGGTCCGCGTCCGGGGGCGACCCCACCCCGCATGCACCAAATATCCCCAACACGGCGTTATGGGGTGCTTGCACACCGTGCGGATGTCTTGTGATGCTATGACCGCTTTTGACGGAGAGTTGACGGATGAGTTGACGGATCACGAGGTGGAGTTGACCGTGCCGGCCAGTACTGCGCCTCAGGCACCGCCCGCACCCCCCGCACAGGCCCAGGAGGCGCCCGCGCGGCCCGCAGCGCAGCAGCGCAGCCGGGGCGCCGACACCCGGGCCCTGACCCAGGTGCTCTTCGGGGAGCTCAAGGGACTCGAGCCGGGTACGCCGGAGCACGACCGCGTGCGCGCGGCGCTCATCGAGGCCAACCTCCCGCTGGTCCGCTACGCCGCCGGGCGCTTCCGCTCGCGCAACGAGCCGATGGAGGAC
>NZ_WWHX01000452.1 GCF_009862125.1 Streptomyces sp. SID5910 | reverse complement strand
GGGCTGTTCGCGGCCGGCGACAAGGTGCTGCTGATCTCCGGCAACGAGGTCACCAAGGACCGTCCCGCGCAGCACCGGGCGGTCATCGACGCCGCCGCCGCGGCCGGCGTCGCGCTGCTCGCGTACACGAGCGCGCCCAGCGGCCTGACCGCCGCGCTCGCCGACGACCACCGCGCCACCGAGAAGGTCCTGCTCGCCTCCGGCCTGCCCTGGGTGATCCTCGGCAACGGCTGGTACCACGAGAACCACACCGAGCACCTCGCCCAGGTGCTGGAGCACGGCGCCGTCGTCCAGGCCGCCCGCGACGGCCGCGTCTCCTCCGCCTCGCGCGCCGACTACGCGGCCGCCGCCGTCGCCGTGCTGACCGGCGAGGGGCACGAGAACAAGCGGTACGAGCTGGGCGGCGACGAGGCGTGGAGCTTCGCCGAGTACGCCGCCGAGGTGAGCCGGCTCGCGGGCCGCGAGATCGCCTACCGCGCCGTCTCCGTCGAGGAGTACGTCGGCGCCCTCGTCGCCGCCGGGGTGCCCGTGCCCATGGCGGAGATCCTCGGCGGCGTGGAGGCGTCCACCGAGAAGGGCGAGCTGGTCGTGACCGGCGGCGACCTGTCCCGCCTCATCGGCCGCCCGACCACCCCGGTCACCGAGGCGATCGAGGCCGCGCTGCGGGCGTGACACCGGCACCCCGGCACCTCCCCGCCTGTCATGACCGTATGGCGATACGGGCATGACAGGCGGCCGGGTGCGGCGTTACCTTCGTCCTGGCATGCCTCGTCCCCGGCGTGCCGTAGGCGAGTAGGGAGGTGCCCGTGGCCGGGTCGTCCGGGAACGAACAGCGCATAGGTCTGCTGAACGGCATCGCGGCGTACGGGATGTGGGGGCTCGTCCCGCTGTTCTGGCCGCTGCTCAAGCCGGCCGGGGCCGGGGAGATCCTCGCCCACCGGATGGTGTGGTCCCTCGCCTTCGTCGCCGTCGCCCTGCTCGTCGTACGGCGCTGGGCGTGGGCCGGTGAGCTGCTGCGGCAACCGCGCAAGCTGGGCCTGATCACCGTGGCCGCGGCCGTGATCACCGTCAACTGGGGCGTCTACATCTGGGCCGTGAACAGCGGCCATGTCGTCGAGGCCTCGCTCGGCTACTTCATCAACCCGCTGGTCACCATCGCGATGGGCGTGCTGCTGCTGAAGGAGCGGCTGCGGCCCGTGCAGTGGGCCGCGGTCGGGACGGGCTTCGCGGCCGTCCTCGTCCTCACCGTCGGCTACGGCCGGCCGCCGTGGATCTCCCTCTGCCTCGCCTTCTCCTTCGCCACCTACGGGCTGGTCAAGAAGAAGGTCAACCTCGGGGGCGTCGAGTCGCTGGCCGCCGAGACGGCGATCCAGTTCCTGCCCGCGCTCGCCTTCCTGCTGTGGCAGGGCTCGCAGGGCGACTCCACGTTCACCGGCGAGGGCGTGGGCCACGGTGCCCTGCTCGCCGCGACCGGCGTGGTCACCGCGATCCCCCTGGTCTGCTTCGGCGCGGCGGCGATCCGCGTGCCGCTGTCCACGCTGGGCCTGCTCCAGTACCTGGCGCCGGTCTTCCAGTTCCTGCTCGGCATCCTCTACTTCGGCGAGGCCATGCCGCCCGAGCGCTGGGCCGGCTTCGCGCTCGTCTGGCTGGCGCTCACGCTGCTCACCTGGGACGCGCTGCGCACCGCCCACCGCTCCGCCCGGGCCCTGCGGACCCAGCTCGACCGGGCCGGCGGGGGCGTGCCGGCGGAGAAGGGGGACGCCGCGCGGGACTCGGGCATCGTGGCCTCCGGGGGGACCGCCGCGGAGTCGGCCGCGCCGAATCCCGCGACCGCACCCGAATCCGCGTCCGCGCCTGCGTCCGCGTCCGCGCAGGTCGACGCCCGGACCGGGAAGCCGTGACCGATATGCGTGACGCGGTGGCCGAATAGCGGTCTTGACGCGGTGTCAGCCAGGGCCACACCATCCAGGCACCCCATTCACCGGGAGTCCTCCCCAGGGACTCCCAAGGAATTCGGAGCCCCCACATGAAGCTCTCCGTTTCCGGGCGTGCGCTGGCGGCCGGTGCCGTCGCGGTCGCCACCCTGCTGACCGGCGGTTCCCTGGCGGGCGCGGCGCCCGCCTCCGGGACCGCCGCGGCCGCCGCGCCCGACATACCGGTGGCCAACGTCAAGGCACACCTCACCCAGCTCCAGTCGATCGCCACGGCGAACGGCGGCAACCGCGCGCACGGCCGCCCCGGCTACCAGGCGTCGGTCAACTACGTGAAGGCGAAGCTGGACGCCGCCGGGTTCACCACCTCGGTCCAGCAGTTCACGGCCTCCGGCCGCACCGGCTACAACCTCCTCGCGGACTGGCCCGGCGGCGACCCGAATCAGGTTGTCATGTCAGGGTCACACCTGGACAGTGTCACCGCCGGCGCCGGCATCAACGACAACGGCTCCGGCTCGGCCGCCGTCCTGGAGACCGCGCTCGCGGTGTCCCGCTCCGGCTACCAGCCCACCAAGCACCTGCGCTTCGCCTGGTGGGGCGCGGAGGAACTGGGGCTGGTCGGCTCCCGCTACTACGTCAACAGCCTCGGGTCCGCCGGCCGCGCGAAGATCAGCGGCTATCTGAACTTCGACATGATCGGCTCGCCCAACCCCGGCTACTTCGTCTACGACGACGACCCCGTCATCGAGAAGACCTTCAAGGACTACTTCGCCGGGCTCGGCGTCGCCACGGAGATCGAGACCGAGGGCGACGGCCGCTCCGACCACGCGCCGTTCAAGAACGCGGGCGTGCCCGTCGGCGGTCTCTTCAGCGGCGCCGACTACCGCAAGACGTCGGCGCAGGCGGCCAAGTGGGGCGGCACCGTGGGCCAGCCGTTCGACCGGTGCTACCACTCGTCGTGCGACACGACCGCCAACATCAACGACACGGCCCTGAACCGCAACAGCGACGCCATCGCCTACGCGGTCTGGCAGCTGTCGCAGTAGCGCCGGCCCGCCCGGTCAGCCGGCCGCGTGGGCGCGGGCGCGTTCGGTGAGGCGGCCCATGCGGGTGCGGGCCGACTCCAGCTGTTCGGCGTCGTCGGCGGCCGGGCCTTCCTCGGCGGCGAGTTCGCTCCACAGGCCGACCAGCTCGCGCCCCAGGTCCAGGCCCTGCTCGGGGTCGCGCACCGCCCGCCAGGCCGTGGCCGCGCTCTGGACGTTGCCGTACGCGGCCTCCGCGTCGCCGGCCGCGCGGTGGATCCCGGCGAGGTCCAGCGAGAGCCGGAAGGCGAGCTCCGGGTCACCGGACAGGTAGGCGATGTACGCGGTGAGTTCGCGAAGCCGCAGCACCTCCGGGTGCTCCGGGCCCAGCGTCCCGGAGGCCTCCGCGACGGAGCGCTCCGCGAGCCGGGCCGCGTCCTCGGTACGTCCCTCCTTGACCGCCTCGTTGATCCGCGCCGTGGGCCCGGCGAGGAGGGCGGGCGTGGTGGCGTCCCCGGGCACGGTGAGCGGCGCGTCCCCGAGCACGGCCTCGGCCACGGCATCGAAGCCGCGGGCGGGGGTGGGAGTGGGCTTGGGCGCGGACTCGGGGTCGGGGGTCATACCGAGCTCGGGGATCGGAGCGCGGCGACGCGTGGGGGCGGGGG
>NZ_WWHX01000451.1 GCF_009862125.1 Streptomyces sp. SID5910 | reverse complement strand
ACCGCGGCTCCGGCAGATCCGCAAGGAGCGCGAGGTCACCCTCGCCGCCCTCTCCGAGTCGACCGGTATCTCGGTCAGCACCCTGTCCCGGCTGGAGTCGGGCCTGCGCAAGCCGAGCCTCGAACTGCTGCTGCCGATCGCCCAGGCCCACCAGGTGGCGCTGGACGAACTGGTCGGCGCCCCGCCGGTCGGCGACCCCCGGGTGCGCGCCCGGCCCATCGTGCGGTACGGCCGCACCCACTGGCCCCTCACCCGCCAGCCGGGCGGCCTCCAGGCGTTCAAGGTGCTGGAGCCGCAGCGCCAGGAGGAGCCGGACCCGCGGACCCACGAGGGGTACGAGTGGCTGTACGTCCTCTCCGGCCGGCTGCGCCTGGTGCTCGGCGAGCACGACGTCGTGCTCGGCGCGGGCGAGGCGGCCGAGTTCGACACCCGGGTCCCGCACTGGTTCGGCTCGACGGGGGAGGGGCCGGTCGAGTTCCTCAGCCTGTTCGGCCCGCAGGGGGAGCGCATGCACGTCCGCGCACGGCCCGCCCGGCCGTGACGGACGACCCGCCGCCACCTGTTCCCTGATCGGCAAGCGACCGCTTAGTATGCGGGGGACCCGGACCGACAGTCGCGTGGAGGCCCCGCATGCAGGCATGGCAGGTGCACGAGAACGGCGAGCCGAGCGAGGTGATGCGCCTCGGCGACGTGCCGCCCCCGACGCCCGGCGACGGCCAGGTCCTGCTGAGGGTCCGCGCCGCCAACATCAACTTCCCGGACGCGCTGATGTGCCGGGGCCAGTACCAGGTCAGGCCGCCCCTGCCCTTCACCCCCGGCGTGGAGATCTGCGGCGAGACCGAGGACGGGCGCCGCGTCCTCGCCAACCCTGCGCTGCCCCACGGCGGCTTCGCCGAGTACGCCGTCGCGGACGCCCGCGCCCTGCTGCCCGCGCCGGACGCCCTCGACGACGCCGAGGCCGCCGCGCTGCACATCGGCTACCAGACGGGCTGGTTCGGCCTGCACCGCCGGGCCCGCCTGGAGGCCGGCGAGACCCTGCTCGTCCACGCCGCCGCCGGCGGGGTCGGCAGCGCGGCCGTGCAGCTCGGCAAGGCCGCCGGGGCGCGGGTCGTCGGCGTCGTCGGCGGCCCCGAGAAGGCCGCCGTGGCCCGCGAGCTGGGCTGCGACGTGGTGATCGACCGGCGCAGCGAGGAAGTCGTCGCCGCCGTGAAGGAGGCCACCGGCGGCCGGGGCGCCGACGTGATCTACGACCCGGTGGGCGGCGACGCCTACACCCAGTCCGCCAAGACCGTCGCCTTCGAGGGCCGGATCGTCGTCGTCGGCTTCGCGAGCGGCACGATCCCCAGCCCCGCGCTGAACCACGCCCTGGTGAAGAACTACTCGATCCTCGGCCTGCACTGGGGCCTCTACAACACCAAGAACCCGAAGCTGGTCCAGCACTGCCACGAGCAGCTCACCGACCTCGCCGCCCGGGGCGCGATCAAGCCGCTGATCAGCGAGCGGGTGCCGCTCGGCGGGGCCGCGGACGCCGTGCAGCGGGTCGCCGACGGGAAGACGACCGGCCGCGTGGCCGTCGTCCTGGAGAAGGGAGCCGACGCATGACCGACGCCGACGAACTGCGCCGCCGCACACAGGAGTTGCTGGCCGCCCACCCGCCGGCCGGCACCGACCGCCTCGACTTCCTCCGGGCCCGCTTCGACGCCGGACTCGCCTGGGTGCACTATCCCGAAGGCCTCGGCGGCCTCGGCGCCCCCCGCTCCCTCCAGGCCGTGGTCGACGCCGAACTGGCCGCCGCGGGCGCCCCCGACAACGACCCCCGGCGCATCGGCATCGGCCTCGGCATGGCCGCCCCGACCATCCTCCACTACGGCACCGACGAGCAGAAGCGCCGCCTGCTGCGCCCGCTGTGGACCGGCGAGGAGGTCTGGTGCCAGCTCTTCAGCGAGCCCGGCGCCGGCTCCGACCTCGCCGCCCTCGGTACCCGCGCCGTCCGCGAGGGCGACACCTGGGTGGTCGACGGGCAGAAGGTGTGGACCTCCAGCGCGCACCTCGCCCGCTGGGCCATCCTCATCGCCCGCACCGACCCGGACGTGCCCAAGCACCGGGGCATCACCTACTTCCTCTGTGACATGACCGACCCCGGCGTGGAGGTCCGGCCGCTGCGCCAGATCACCGGCGAGGCCGAGTTCAACGAGGTCTTCCTCACCGGCGTCCGCATCCCCGACGCCATGCGCCTCGGCGACATCGGCGACGGCTGGCGGGTCGCGCAGACCACGCTCAACAACGAGCGCGTCGCCATCGGCGGTACCCCGATCCCCCGCGAGGGCGGCATGATCGGCAAGATCGCCGAGACCTGGCGGGAACGCCCCGACCTGCGCACCCCCGACCTGCACCAGCGGCTGCTCGGCCTGTGGGTCGAGGCCGAGGTCGCCCGGCTCACCGGCGTACGGCTGCGCCAGCAGCTGGCGGCCGGCCAGCCCGGCCCCGAGGGCGCCGGCATGAAGCTCAACTTCGCCCGCCTCAACCAGGAGATCAGCGGCCTGGAGGTCGAACTCCTCGGCGAGGAGGGCCTGTTGTACGACGACTGGACCATGCGCCGCCCCGAGCTGGTGGACTTCACCGGCCGCGACGCCGGGTACCGCTACCTGCGCTCCAAGGGCAACAGCATCGAGGGCGGGACCAGCGAGGTCCTGCTGAACATCGTCGCCGAGCGCGTCCTCGGCCTGCCCGCCGAACCGCGCACCGACAAGGACGTCGCCTGGAAGGACCTGGCCCGATGAGCGCACAGCCCGACCTGCTGTACTCGGAGGAGGAAGAGGCGCTGCGCGCCGCCGTCCGGGGCCTGCTCACCGACCACTCGGACCCGACGGGCGTCATCGCGCGCACCGAGTCCGACGCGCCCCACGACCGCGCGCTGTGGAAGGCGCTGGCCGAGGGCATGGGTCTCGCGGGGCTGCTGGTGCCCGAGGCGCAGGGCGGCCAGGGAGCCACTTACCGGGAGGCGGCCGTCGCCCTGGAGGAGCTGGGCCGGTCCGTGGCGCCCGTGCCCTATCTGACGAGCGCCGTCGTCGCCACCGAGGCCCTGCTGGCCTGCGGCGCCGAGGACCTGCTCGGCGAGCTGGCCTCCGGACGCCGCATCGGCGTCCTCGCCGTCGGCCTGCACACCGCTCCCGGCGCCGCCCACCCCGCCGTACGGGTGGAGGACGGGCTGCTGCACGGGGAGTTGACCGGCATCGCGGACGCCACCGTGGCCGACGTCCTGCTCGTCCCGGCGGACGACGGCGCCCTGTACGCGGTGGACGCCGCCGCGGCGACCGTCACCCCGCGCGCGTCCCTGGACCTGACCCGTCCGGTCGCGACGGTCGCCCTCGACAGGGCGCCGGGACGCCGGCTCGGCGACGCCGGGCCCGCCGTGCGCCGTGCCCTGCGGGCCGGGGCCGGACTGCTGGCCTCCGAGCAACTGGGCCTCGCCGACTGGCTGCTGACCGAGACGGTCCGCTACCTCAAGGAACGCAGGCAGTTCAACCGCCAGGTCGGCGGCTTCCAGGCGCTCAAGCACCGGCTGGCCCGGCTGTGGCTGGAGGTCGCGGGCCTGCGCGCCGCCGCGCGCAACGCGGCCGACGCGCTGACGACCGGCGCGGACGCCGACGTGGCCGTCGCCGTGGCCCAGGCGTACGCGTCCCAGGTCGCCGTCCACGTCGCCGAGGAGGCGCTGCAACTGCACGGCGGCCTCGGCATGACCTGGGAGCACCCGGTCCACCTCTACCTGAAGCGGGCCAAGGCCGACTCGATCGCCCACGGCACGGCGGGCGCCCACCGGGAGGCACTGGCCGAACTGGCCGACCTGCGCGCACCCTGACAGGCCGTCGGACAAGAGAGATGCCCGTCCCCTCGGGGGCGGGCATCTCCCTGTGCGCCGCCCTTCCGCGGATCGCCCGTGAGGTGAACCACCGGCGGCGGTCCGGCCAACTCACCGCACGCCTCTGCTCCTTGAGTGCCCCGGGACCCCATACTCACAGGCGTCCCGTACGGCACCCCCAGGGAGGCAGAGCATGGCCCGCACCACCCGACGCAGAGCCCTCACCACCCTCGGCGCCGCCCTCGCGGGCGCGGTCGCCCTGCCCGCCGGCACCGCGCTGGCGGGCGAAGACAGGCGCGGACCCCGCCCGTTGTGGCGCGCGCACGCCCACAACGACTACGAGCACCCCCGTCCCCTCCTCGACGCCCTCGACCACCGCTTCGGCAGCGTCGAGGCCGACATCTACCTGGTCGGCGGCCGGCTCCTGGTCGCCCACGACCCCGAGGACCTCGACCCGGCCCGCACCCTGGAGTCCCTCTACCTCGACCCGCTCGCCGCCCGCGTCCGCGCCCACCACGGCCGGGTGTACCGGGGCGACAGGCGCCCCCTGCAACTCCTCGTCGACATCAAGACCGAGGGGGCGGCGACGTATCTCGAACTCGACCGCCGGCTGCGCCGCTACCGGCACCTGTTCACCACCTACGCCCACGGCCGGGTCCACCCCGGTGCGGTCACCGTCGTGGTCTCCGGCGACCGTGCCGCCCGCGCCCCCATGGCCGCCCAGAAGACGCGCCCGGCCTTCTACGACGGCCGTCTCACCGACCTCGGCACCTCCGCCCCGGCCTCGTTCGTCCCGCTGATCAGCGACAACTGGACGCTCAACTTCACCTGGCAGGGCGTCGGCGCCTTCCCCGAGGCCGAGCGGAGCAAGCTGCGGGACATCGTCGGCGCGGTACACGCGCGCGGGCAGCGGGTGCGCTTCTGGGCCACCCCCGATCTGCCGGGCGCCGCCCGGGACGCGGTGTGGGGCGAACTGCTCGCCGCGGGCGTCGACCACCTCAACACCGACGACCTCGCAGGGCTGGAGGCGTTCCTCGACGCCCGCCGCGGCGCGTAGGCACCCGCCGGAACATCACACGTTCGGAGGACAGGTCAGCCGCCCGGAGAAACCCTCCGTTACGCCACACTTACGGCCGAACGCCGCGAAGTGGACGTGGCGGAGGAGGTTGACGATGGCCATTTCCATCTCTGTGGTGTTGCTGCTGACGATCCTGGCGGTGCTCTTCCTGCGCAACGGCGGGCTGAAGATCTCGCACGCGCTGGTCTGCCTGCTGCTCGGCTTCTACCTGGCCGGCACGAGCATCGCCCCGACCATCCACAGCGGTCTCATGGCCACGGCGGACATCGTCGGCAGCCTCAGACCGTGACGGACGGCCGGGGCGGCGCCCGGTAGTTGGGGACGGGGGGGGGCGTCGGCTAGGCGTCGAGGAGGCGGGAGCGGATGAGGAAGCGCACCCCCTCGGGCGCCTCCAGCGAGAAGCCGCTGCCCCGCCCCTCGACCACGTCCACGATCAGCCGGGTATGACTCCACACCGCGAACTGGCTGCGGGACATCCAGAACGCCACCGGCTCCTCGACGCCCTCCACGACCAGCTCCGCGAGCAGGACGTCCGCGGCGCCGGTGCGGAACTCGCCGGCCGGGTAGCACATGGGGGCGCTGCCGTCGCAGCACCCGCCGGACTGGTGGAACATCAGCGGCCCGTGCGCCCCGTGCAGACGCCGCAGCAGATCGGCCGCCGAGGCGGTGAGCTCGACGCGTGGGGTCTCCTCGTATGTGTCGCGCATGCCGTGCATGGCAGCACGCGCAAGGTTGCGAGTGCGTTGCGGAGCCCGGCGGGTCTCAGATCTCCCCGGCCGCCGAGCGGGGGAGCACCGTGACGCGGTGGAAGTTGCACTCCGACGGCAGGTCCGCGGCGGGCCGCGACTGATGGGCTTTCAGGGCGATGCTCACCAGGCTCAGCAGCAGGTCGACGTCCGCGTCGCAGTCCAGGTGCACGGTCACCCAACGGGAGCCGGGGACCAGGTGTATGGCGCTGGAGCCGCCGAGGTCGTACTGGAAACGCTGGATGGCCCGTTGGGTCAGGTGGAGGTCCACGTCCCGGTCCGAGTGGAAGTGGACGATCTCGTCCTGGACGGAGCGCAGGGCCCGCCCGGTTCCGCAACTGGCCGGACCCGACGTGAGGTCGGGCCAGGCGTGCAGCCGCTCAAAGGCGCGCTGGGCCAGAGTCATGCCCCCATCGTCGCCGGATCACCGCGCCGCAACCAGGGGTTGAGCGTTTCGTAACCGGCACGTGAGGTGGAATCCCGGACGACCGGCTCAGGACGCGTCACGCCGTCCCGGCTCCACCTCCCACGCGGCGGCGCACAGGGCGCGGTCCAGCTCCTCCGCGCAGACCGCGGCGGCGAGCCAGGCGCGGGCGAAGCGGCCGGTGTCCGCCGGAAGGAGCCGGCCGAAGTGGTCCCGGGCGCGGTCCGCGGCGGCGGCGTGCAGCCCGTCGAGGAGTTCGGCCGCGGTGACCAGGCCGTTCCGGCGCAGTCGCGAACCGTCGGCGTCGCGGCCGCCGGGGAACGCCAGCACGCGGCGCCCGCCGGAGACGGCCTGATGGACCCGGCGGCGCAGCAGATGCACCGGGGCCTCGTCGGCCTCGGGCAGGGCCACGGGCGCGGCGGCCGGCGGTACGTGCGCGGGCAGATCCGCGCGGAGGAGCCGGTCCAGACCCAGGTCGACGTGCGCGTCGGAGTCGGTGGGGTGGCTGACGGCCAGGAGCAGCGCGCGGGGGAGCGGGGCCGGCGTGAGCCGGGCGACGACCCGCAGACGGGAACCCCGGGCGGACGCCAGGAGGCGCAGGTTGTCGCGGTGGGGCAGCGCGGGATCGTCATGGGCCGCGGCGAGACGCACCGTCAGCCCGGCGCAGTCGGCGACCAGGCACTCGCCCGCCGCCTCGCGCACCGTGCCGGTGAGCGTCACGTCGAGGAACAGCAGGTCCTGGTCGGTCGTCAGCGCACGGGAGAACTGCTCGGCCACCGGAACCGCCCACAGCCGGCCGAGCGGCTCGGCGTGCCACGCGGCACCCGACGCGCGGACCGCCCGGACACCCGCCCCCGCGCCCAGGCGGCCCGTCGGGGAGACGGTCGCGCCGGACACGACGAGCCCCGCGCGCGACAGTTCACGGTGGGTCAGTGTCGTGTCGCCGATGCGGACACCGCGGTCGGCGGCGCCCGTGGCCCGGCCGGCGCCGCCCGGCGCGACGTCGGAGACGGTGTGGAGCCGGCCCGTGGCGTCGGCGGTCCACGTGACGGCGCCCGCGTATCCGGTCGCCGTGAGCACGGGCTCGGAGAACAGCCCGTACAGGCGCAGCGAACCGTTCGGGGCGTACGGCTGCCGGGCGCTGCCGCGCAGCTCGGCCAGCTCCTGTCCGCCGGCGGCGGGGAGGCGGTGGGCGAGCCGCAGGACGTCGCGGAGCGCGGCGGCGAGGTCGGTGAGGCGGTAGGCGGCGTCGGCGCTCCGCGCGGCCCGCAGCGCCGTGACGAC
>NZ_WWHX01000450.1 GCF_009862125.1 Streptomyces sp. SID5910 | reverse complement strand
GTGGCGAGCACTCCAAACTGCTCCACAGGACCTTGCGCATCGCGCATCCAACTAAAGGATACGTGATGTTGAGGGGTGGTTTTCGGCGTTGGCGCCTGAACCGAAAGCTGACTCCCTGACCGGCGTTTCCGCTGGTCAGGGGGACTGTAAGCTCTGTGCCCCCAACGGGATTCGAACCCGTGCTACCGCCTTGAAAGGGCGGCGTCCTAGGCCGCTAGACGATGAGGGCTATCGGCCCGCCTGCGCGCTTCTCAGCGCGTCGGGGACGTGAGAAGCATATGGGATGGCGGGAGGTATCGCCAAAACGGTTTACGGCGTGGAGGGAGCCGGGCTGCTCGGGGTGCCGGCGGAGCCCGTCGGGGACGGGCCCGTGCCGCTAGGGGACGGTGTCGCGCCCGGCTGGTTCTCCTTCGGCAGATGGCGGCTGACCTCGGCCGTCGTGAGGCCCAGGCCGCCGAGCTTGATCTGGTCCCAGGCCTGGAGGCGCCGGCTGTCCCGGTCGAAGTAGAGGATCGACGCCTGGACGGGGTCGGGGTGCTTGCCCTCGACGGCGCGCAGGCCGCTGCCGCCGGTGGAGCCCTCGATACGGAGCCGGGTGCCGTACTTCATGACCTCCATGTCCTCGTGGTGGACATGGCCCGCAAGCACCAGCGGCACCGTGCCGTCGACCTCGCGGGCCGCCGACGGCTCGTGGGCGACGGCGACGTCCACCGGGGTGCCGGCCCTGGTCTGGTCGCGCAGGGCGGAGGCCAGGCGGGCGCCGGCCAGTTCCTGGGAGGCCTCGGCGCCGGGCTTCGAGGAGCGGTCCGGGGTGTACTGCGGGTCGCCCATGCCGGCGAAGCGCAGGCCTGCGACCGTGCGGGCCCGGCCGTCGTCCAGGACCTGCACGTTCTTGAGGCCCTTCAGGTAGTCCTGGGTGACGCGGGAGTCGTGGTTGCCGCGGACCCAGATGTAGGGGGCGCCGAGGTCCTCGATGGGGTCCAGGAAGCCGTTCTCGGCCGCAGTGCCGTGGTCCATGGTGTCGCCGGAGTCGACGATCACGTTCACCTTGTACTGCTGGACCAGCGAGGCGATGATCTTCCAGCTCGCCGGGTTCAGATGGATGTCGGACACGTGCAGGACGCGGATCGTGGTGGGGTCGGGCTGGTAGGCGGGGAGCGTGGACGTGACGTCGTAGAGCTTGGTCACGTTCGTCACCAGGCGGGCCAGTTCCTTCTGGTAGACGTCGAACTCGGTGACGATGCTGCGCGCGTTGCCGACCAGGGACGGCGCGGAGGAGAGCAGGCCGGAGAACTTCGGTTCGAGGACGGAGTCGGGGTTCCAGGTCGCGTACGCGGTGCCGCCCGAGGCCACCAGCAGGGTGAGCGCGAGGCCGCCGGCGGCCATGGCGCGCCGGGGGCGGCGGTAGACGGCGAGGCCGAGCGCGGTGGCGCCGGTGACGACGGCGACGCAGGAGCGGGCGGCCAGGTCGAGGGTGCCGTGCTCTACGTCCTTCGCGACCTCGTCCTGGAGGCCGGAGAGGCGTTCGGGGTGGTCGACGAGTGCCTGGGCGCGGTCCGGGTCGAGCTGGTCGACGTTGACGTCGAGGCGGACCGGGGCGACGTGGCTGTCGAGCTGGAGGGCGCCCAGCGGCGAGATGTTGATCTTCGTGCCGCCGGTCAGGGAGGGGCGCAGGGTCATCGTCGTGTTCATGGGGCCGACCGGGACGCGCACGTCGCCCACGATCAGCAGGCCGAGCCAGGCCCCGAGCAGGACGACGGCGACGAGTCCGAGGGCGCGGGTCCAGGGGCGGGAACGGGGGACGAGCTCCGCCGACGGGGGCGCCGGACGGGCGCGGTGGCGGCTGGTGAGGGCGCGCGGGGCGCTGCGGATGCGGTTCATCACCTCGGCCAGGACGTGCAGGACTGCGGCGGGGACGCGGGCCATTGGTCCCGTATGCCCATGACCCGGGGCGTATATGCGAGGGGTGGTCGGAGGGCGGTGGCGGTGTCGTGCGTGATGGGTGGCGGTGTCGTACCTGATGTGTCGTACCCGACAATGGGCCTGTGCTGGAGATGACGCGCGAGGAGTTCGAGGAACTGGTCGCCGAGGCGCTGGACCGGATCCCGCCGGAGCTGACGCGGCTGATGGACAACGTCGCGGTGTTCGTGGAGGACGAGCCGCCGGCGGACGATCCCGAGCTGCTCGGGCTCTACGAGGGGACCCCGCTGACCGAGCGCGGCGAGTGGTACGCCGGGGTGCTGCCGGACCGGATCACCATCTACCGGGGGCCGACGCTGCGGTTCTGCGACACCCGTGAGGACGTGGTCGCGGAGACCGAGGTGACGGTGGTCCACGAGATCGCGCACCACTTCGGGATCGACGACGCGCGGCTGCACGCCCTCGGGTACGGGTGAGGTCTCCGGGGCCCGGGTGACGGTCCCCCGGCGCGCGGCGCGTGTCCTCCTGCGGGTGACGGGAGTTGGGCACGGCGACTCCTGATCCCCGGAGGTGGCCGCCCGTGCGCCCCTTGTACGTACCCGTCCGTCTGGCCGCCACGGTGGTGGCCGTCGCCGCTGCCGCCGGCTGCATGAGCGTCGGCGACGAGTCCGGCGGGGACGCCCGGCCCTCGCACTCGGCCGGGGAGCGAGGTGGCGGGGCGCCGGGCGGCGGGCCCGCGGTGTCGGGCGGCGCGGCCGGGTACGGCCCGGCGGCGGCCGGCGAGGGACGCGGACACGGCAAGGGCGAGAAGGGCGAGGACGACCGCGGCAAGGGGAAGGGCAAGGGCCGCGGCAAGGACGACGACGGCGAGGACAAGGCCCCCTCCGGCCCGCCGTCCGCGCACGCGACCGGCTCCACTCCGCCGAAGGGCGGGCCGGACGAGCCGACGCCCCCGCGGACCGCCGACCCGGAGCCGCCGCGCACGGTGGACCCGGAGCCGACGCCGCCCCCGGAGCCGCCCGCCTCCCCGACGCCGGAACCGACGCCGGAACCGTCCTCGTCGGCGCACGAGCCGCCCGGGACGCAGCTCGCGCAGCGGGAGCCGGCACCACAGGCCGGGGTGCCGGTGTAGGCCGTACGACGGGCACCGCCGCCCCCGTGTCAGGGGCCCGGACGGAGGGCCGGAAGGCGGGCTGACCTGGGCATGTGCTAGCCGGTTTGCCTTCAGGGGTGGTGGGTGCGTATGGTGGTAGATCGTTTGATCCCATTTGCCCGGCGCCACCGCAGAGCGCGCCGTGTGGCGCGTACTCTCCCTTGCCGTGATGGACCGCATCGAGGCGGTCGTATTGCGAATCGCGATTCACGGAGTTGACGGGCGCGTGCCGACTGAGAGACTCCGGAAGGTTTCGCATTCGCATGTCCATCATCAGTACTGATCACGTCGTCGTGCCCGAGAACGCCGAGGGCGTTTCCGAGGACCAGCAGGCTCCCGAGGTCGTCGAGACCTCCGAGGCCGCCGCCCCCGAGACGACCTTCGCCGACCTGGGCCTGCCCGAGGGCATCGTGCGCAAGCTCGCGCAGAACGGCGTGACCACCCCCTTCCCGATCCAGGCCGCGACCATCCCGGACGCGCTGGAGGGCAAGGACATCCTCGGCCGGGGCCGCACCGGCTCCGGCAAGACCCTCTCCTTCGGTCTGCCGACCCTGGCCACGCTGGCCGGCGGCCGCACCGAGAAGCACAAGCCGCGCGCCGTCATCCTGACGCCGACCCGCGAGCTGGCCATGCAGGTGGCCGACGCCCTCCAGCCGTACGGCGACGTCCTCGGGCTGAAGATGAAGGTCGTGTGCGGCGGCACGTCCATGGGCAACCAGATCTACGCCCTGGAGCGGGGCGTCGACATCCTGGTCGCCACGCCGGGCCGGCTGCGCGACATCATCAACCGCGGCGCCTGCTCCCTGGAGAACGTGCAGATCGCCGTCCTCGACGAGGCCGACCAGATGTCCGACCTGGGCTTCATGCCCGAGGTCACCGAGCTGCTCGACCAGGTGCCCGCGGGCGGTCAGCGGATGCTGTTCTCCGCGACCATGGAGAACGAGATCAAGACCCTCGTCGACCGGTACCTGAACAACCCGGTCAGCCACGAGGTCGACGCGGCCCAGGGCGCGGTGACGACCATGTCGCACCACATCCTGGTCGTGAAGCCCAAGGACAAGGCGCCGGTCACCGCGGCCATCGCCTCCCGCAAGGGCCGCACCATCATCTTCGTCCGCACCCAGCTGGGCGCCGACCGCGTCGCCGAGCAGCTGCGCGACGCGGGCGCGAAGGCGGACGCGCTGCACGGCGGCATGACCCAGGGCGCGCGCACCCGCACCCTGGCCGACTTCAAGGACGGCTACGTCAACGTCCTCGTCGCCACCGACGTCGCCGCGCGCGGCATCCACGTCGACGGCATCGACCTGGTCCTCAACGTGGACCCGGCCGGCGACCACAAGGACTACCTGCACCGCGCCGGCCGCACGGCCCGCGCCGGCCGCACCGGCACGGTCGTCTCCCTGTCCCTGCCGCACCAGCGCCGCCAGATCTTCCGGCTGATGGAGGACGCGGGCGTCGACGCCACGCGCCACATCATCCAGGGCGGCGCGGCCTTCGAGCCGGAGGTCGCCGAGATCACCGGCGCCCGGTCGATGACCGAGGTCCAGGCCGAGTCCGCGGGCAACGCCGCGCAGCAGGCCGAGCGTGAGGTCGCCCAGCTCACCAAGGAGCTGGAGCGCGCCCAGCGCCGCGCCACCGAGCTGCGCGAGGAGGCGGACCGCCTGGTCTCCCGGGTCGCGCGGGAGCGTGGCGAGGACCCGGAGACGGTCCTGGCCGAGGTGGCCACCGCCGCCGCCGAGGCCGAGGTCTCGGTGCCGGCGCAGGCGACGGCCCCGCGCGAGGTCGAGCAGACCGAGCGTCCGGAGCGGACCGAGCGTCGCGACGACCGTGGCGGCCGTTCGTTCGAGCGTCGTGACGACCGTGGCGGCTTCCGCCGTGACGACCGCCGTGACGACCGTGGTGGCCGTTCCTTCGAGCGTCGTGACGACCG
>NZ_WWHX01000449.1 GCF_009862125.1 Streptomyces sp. SID5910 | reverse complement strand
GTCGTGCATGTCGACGCGGACCCACGGGTCGTGCGCCTCCAGGTCCGGCGCCGAGGCGACCGCCCAGGCCAGTTCGCCGGGCCGCAGCGGCATCCGGATCTCCTCGCGCTCCATCCGCCCGAGGAGCCGCAGCGTGGCCCAGGCAGCCCGCCTCAGCCGCAGCCCGCGCACCGCCGCCTCCGCGTACGGCCGTACCGCGTAGGCGACTTCGGCCGTGGCCCGGCGCGGCAGCAGCAGGTCGTCGCAGGACTTGGCCAGTGCCTCCCGCAGCCCCGGGTCGGCGACCGAGAGGATGCCGCCGGCCTTGGCGCCGACGTGCTTGGACAGGCTGAACACGGACGCGTCGCCCCACGTGCCGACGGGCCGCCCGCCCACCTCGCTGCCGATGGCGTGCGCCGCGTCCTCGAACAGCGGGATGCCGAGCGCGTCGCAGCGCTCCCGCAGCCGGGGCGCCGGGTCCGGATTGCCGTACAGGTTGGTCGTCAGGACGGCGGACAGGGAGCCCCACACCTCCTCCGGCACGGCGTCGACGTCGATGGACGCGTCCAGCGGATCCAGCGGCGCCTGCACCGGCCGCAGTCCGGCGGCGAGCACGACGAAGAAGATGACGTCGTCGTTGACCGGCGACATCAGCACCCGGCCGCCCGGCGGGCACCAGTGACGCAGTGCCGCGAACAGCCCGAAACGGCACGACGGTACATACACGCATTCCCGGCCGAGTCGGCCGCGCATGGTCTCTTCGAGCCGCTCTCTCGGCTGCGAACCAGACCGCGCCGGACCCGGACCGGCCTCCCCTGTGGCCATCCGTCCCCCTGAGGTGCCGTCGGAACGCCCCCTCCCCGAGGCCTTCCGGCACCCGCCCAGAGTCGCCCCGTTCGCACCGCTCCGTCAAGATTGCGTACCGGCCTGTGGACAACTTCCCGCACACGGACGGTGGCACAGCGCCACGACCCGGCGCGTGCCCGCGGCCGTCGCGCCCCGCCGCAGGGGCCACTCCCCTCGCCGTCCGCACCGGCTCCTCGACCACCCGCCGCACGTCAGCCCGCCCGTCCCCGCCATGCCGCGCCGGCCGCCGCCACCTCTTCGGGCACTGCCCAAGACCCGTGTGCCACCCGTAACGTGTGGCGCGGCCACGGATCACGTGGCGCACGGCGAGCACGAGAGCGAGGCAGCACCCGATGCCCCCCTTCGATGTCCCCGAGGGCGATCCCTTCGGCCCGCACAACCTTCCGTACGGCGTGTTCTCGATCCGCGGCGCACAGGAGCGGACGGTGGGCGTCCGGCTCGGCGACCACGTCCTCGACGCGGGCGCGGCGGCCCACGCGCTCGGATCGCCGTACGCGTCCCTGCTGGCGCGGCCCACCCTGAACCCGCTGCTGGCGGCCGGCCGCACCGCCTGGTCGGACGTGCGGCGCGCGCTGACGGCGTGGGTGACGGTCCCGTCCCACCGGGAGGCCCTGGAGCCGCTGTTCCACCCCCTGTCGTCGGTGACCCTGCATCTGCCCTTCGAGGTGGCGGACTACGTCGACTTCTACGCCTCCGAGAACCACGCCCGGAACGTCGGCCAGATCTTCCGCCCCGACGCCGAGGACTCCCTCACCCCGAACTGGAAGCACCTCCCGATCGGCTACCACGGCCGCGCCGGCACGGTCGTCGTCTCGGGCACGGACGTCGTACGGCCCTCCGGGCAGCGCAAGGCCCCCACCGACGCCGCTCCCGTCTTCGGCCCGTCCGTCCGCCTCGACATCGAGGCCGAGGTCGGCTTCGTGGTGGGCACGCCGTCCGAGCTGGGCGGCCCGGTGGCGCTCGGCGACTTCCGCGAGCACGTCTTCGGGCTGTGCCTGCTCAACGACTGGTCGGCGCGGGACGTCCAGGCCTGGGAGTACGTCCCTCTCGGCCCGTTCCTCGGCAAGTCCTTCGCCACGTCGGTGTCGGCCTGGATCACGCCGCTGGACGCCCTGGACGAGGCCCGGGTGGCCCCGCCGGAGCGCACCCACGGGCTGCTGCCCTACCTGGACGACGCGGAGGAGGAGCCGGGCGGCTTCGACCTGCGGATCTCGGTCGCGGTCAACGGTCACGTGATCTCCGAGCCGCCCTTCTCCACCATGTACTGGACCGCCGCCCAGCAACTGGCCCACATGACCGTCAACGGCGCCTCCCTGCGCACCGGCGACCTCTACGGCTCGGGCACGGTGAGCGGACCCACCGAGCGGGAACGCGGATCGCTGCTGGAACTGACGTGGAACGGCCGCGACCCGCTGGAACTCCCCGACGGCAAGCGGACGTTCCTGGAGGACGGGGACGTGGTGACCCTGTCGGCATGGGCCCCGGGCCCGGGCGACCTGCGGGTGGGACTGGGCGAGGTGACGGGCCGGGTGGTCGGACGGTAGGCCCGGGGCGGGGCGGGCCGCGCGGTTCGCCGGGCGCGGGCCGCCTGATCCGCCGTGCGCCTGCCCCCCCGTGCGGGAATCCGATGTCCGTCGGCGGCTGACTCACGCCGCCCGGCCCCGTCATACTGGCGTCGGGCGGTGTGCACCGCCGCGCAGCACCACAGCACCACGCACTACGCACCACAGCCAGAGCCGCCTTTCCGACCAGGATCCGGAGCCCGTGGCATGACCGTCTGCCTGCTCCTGCTGTTCGTCGTCGCCGTGACCGCCGCCGTGCCGGTGCCGCGCGCGCTGACCCGGTCCTCGTGGCCCGAGCGGGATCCCGTCGTCGCGCTGTGGGTGTGGCAGTGCCTGGTCGCCACGGTCCTGCTGTGCTGCCTGACCTCGCTGGTGCTCGGTGCCACCGCCGTCTTCGGCACCGTGCGCGCCGAGCTGTTCGCACCGGCGCCGCCGGCGGTGACCGCCGCGTACAACCTCTCCGCCGGCCCGCCCTGG
>NZ_WWHX01000448.1 GCF_009862125.1 Streptomyces sp. SID5910 | reverse complement strand
GACGGTGCTCGTCGCCGGGGTGCTCTGCCTCGCCGTGCTCGGCGGGCTCGCCTCCCTCGGGTGGAGCGGCGACACCGAGCCGGCGCCGAAGACCGCCGCCGCGCAGCAGGCGCCGGACGGCTTCGGCGCCTGGGAGGCCGAGGCGGGCTCGGGCGGCGGCATGCCCCAGTGCTCCTACGGGGCGGGCAAGCTGATGTGCGGGCGGCCCGGCGTGGTCTTCGCCCTCGATCCGGCCGACGGCCGCACCCTGTGGCGGCACGACGTGCCCGGGACCACGCGGAGCGAACCGCCGGTCATGTCGGGCGGCCTGCTGTACCCCTCGCCCGACCTGATCGGCGACCTGGAGGCCCTCGACCCCGCCACGGGCAAGGTGGCGTGGCACGAGAAGGCGCCCCCGTACAACGGGCTGCGCTGGGCCGGCGGCGCGCTCCTGCTCACCGCCGCCGACGGACGGGTCACCGGGGTGGACAGCGCCTCCGGCAAGACCCTGTGGTCGCACCGGATCGCCGGGCAGGACGTGCCGTACTTCACCTCCTTCGCCGGGGACGCGACGGCCTACGCGGCGACCGTGTCGGACGACGGGTCGCGGACGCGGGTCACCGCGGTGGACCCGGCGACGGGGGACGTGCGGTGGGACGCCGACATGGAGGGCACGGTGACGCCGGTGGGCGCGGCCGACGGGTCCGTGTACTTCCTGGTCGGCGGCATGGCCTACGGCGACGCGACGGCCGTCGTGCGCTACACGCCGAGCAGCGGGGCGACCCGCCGGGTGACGCTGGACGTGCCGGTCGCCGAGGCGCAGGCCGGGGTGCACGGGACCACCGTGCACCTGATGGGCGCGGGCGGCTCGCTCGTGGCCGTCGACATGGCGTCCGGGACGCAGGGGTGGCGGCTGGAGACCGGGGTGAGCCGGGGCTCGGCGCCCGTCTCGGACGGACGGCACGTGTACGTCACCGCACCCGACGGACGGCTCCTCGGGGTCGACGCCCGCACGGGCAGGCTGCTCGGGCAGACGTCGCCGAGGTTCGGTGCCGACTCCGACCGGGTGCCCGCCTCGCTGCCCGCGCCGGTGCTCGCGGGCGGGCACGTCTACGCCGGTGCGCCGGACGGCACCGTGTTCGGCGTGGACGGGCGGGACCCGGCCGCCTGGTAGCGGGGGCCGGGTCCGTAGGGGCCTGTCGGGGGCGGTCAGCCCAGCTTGCTCACGTCGCGGACGGCGCCCTTGTCGGCGCTCGTCGCCATCGCGGCGTACGCCCTCAGCGCCTGGGAGACCTTGCGCTCGCGGTTCTTCGGGGCGTACACGCCGTTCAGGGCCTGCTCGCGGCGGGCCAGCTCGGCGTCGTCCACCAGCAGCTCGATGGCGCGGTTCGGGATGTCGATGCGGATGCGGTCGCCGTCCTCGACCAGGGCGATGGTGCCGCCCGAGGCCGCCTCCGGGGAGGCGTGGCCGATGGACAGGCCGGACGTGCCGCCGGAGAACCGGCCGTCCGTGACCAGCGCGCACGCCTTGCCCAGGCCGCGGCCCTTCAGATACGAGGTCGGGTAGAGCATCTCCTGCATGCCGGGGCCGCCCTTGGGGCCCTCGTAGCGGATGACGACGACGTCGCCCTCCTTGACCTGCTGGGTGAGGATCTTCTGGACGGCGTCCTCCTGCGACTCGCAGACCACCGCGGGGCCCTCGAAGGTCCAGATGGACTCGTCGACGCCGGCGGTCTTCACGACGCAGCCGTCGACGGCCAGGTTGCCCCTGAGGACCGCGAGGCCGCCGTCCTTGGAGTAGGCGTGCTCGGCGGAGCGGATGCAGCCGCCCTCGGCGTCGGTGTCCAGGGCCTCCCAGCGCTCGGACTGGGAGAAGGCCTCGGCGGAGCGGACGCAGCCCGGCGCCGCGTGCCACAGCTCGACGGCCTCGGGCGACGGGGAGCCGCCGCGCACGTCCCAGGTCTTCAGCCAGTCGGCCAGGGACGGGCTGTGGACGGAGTTGACGTCCTCGTTCAGCAGGCCGGCGCGGTGCAGCTCGCCGAGGAGGGCGGGGATGCCGCCGGCGCGGTGCACGTCCTCCATGTAGTACGTGCGGTCCTTGGCGACGTTCGGCGCGACCTTCGCGAGGCACGGCACCCGGCGGGAGACGGCGTCGATCTGCTCCAGGCCGAAGGGCACGCCGGCCTCCTGGGCGGCGGCCAGCAGGTGCAGGATCGTGTTGGTGGAGCCGCCCATCGCGATGTCGAGGGCCATGGCGTTCTCGAACGCCGCGAAGGACGCCACACTGCGGGGCAGGACGGTCTCGTCGTCCTGCTCGTAGTAGCGGCGGGTGATGTCCATGACCGTGTTCGCCGCGTCCACGTACAGCCGCTTGCGCGCCGTGTGGGTCGCGAGGACCGAGCCGTTGCCCGGCAGGGACAGGCCGATGGCCTCGGTCAGGCAGTTCATCGAGTTGGCGGTGAACATGCCGGAGCAGGAGCCGCAGGTCGGACAGGCGTTCTCCTCGATACGGAGGATGTCCTCGTCCGAGATCTTGTCGTTCACGGCGTCCGAGATCGCGTCGACCAGGTCCAGTGTGCGGACCGTGCCGTCGACCAGGGTGGCGCGGCCGGACTCCATCGGGCCGCCGGAGACGAAGACCGTCGGGATGTTCAGGCGCAGCGCCGCGTTGAGCATGCCCGGGGTGATCTTGTCGCAGTTGGAGATGCAGATCAGGGCGTCGGCGCAGTGGGCCTCGACCATGTACTCCACGCTGTCCGCGATCAGGTCGCGGGAGGGCAGCGAGTAGAGCATGCCGCCGTGGCCCATGGCGATGCCGTCGTCGACGGCGATCGTGTTGAACTCGCGCGGGATGCCGCCGGCGGCGACGACCGCCTCGCTGACGATCCGGCCGACCGGGGCCAGGTGCGTGTGGCCCGGCACGAACTCCGTGAAGCTGTTGGCGATCGCGATGATCGGCTTCCGCCCGATGTCCGCACCGGGTACACCGGAGGCACGCATAAGGGCGCGGGCGCCCGCCATGTTGCGGCCGTGGGTGACTGTGCGGGACCTCAGCTCGGGCATCGTCGCTCGCTCCTTCGGAGAGTTCTGTCAGGAAACGCTGACAGTTTTCTGACTGCCGTCGAGCGTACGCCCGTCATCCAGGGACCGGGACGGGGTGTCCGGAATGCGGGACGCGTGTCTCGCGTACGGCCGTGCCGGCGGCGGGGTCAGGGGCCGGTGAGGTGGCCCTGTACGACCGGTGCCAGACGGGCGACGAGCTCCTCCGGGTCCGCCGAGGCCAGCGGCTCCACCTTGATCACGTAGCGCAGCATCGCGCACCCGACCAGCTGCGCCGCCGCCAGTTCCACGCGCAGCTCCGCGTCCGGGACGTTCAGCTGGGCGGCGACCCGGCGCAGCAGCTGGGCGGCGATCAGCCGGCGGAAGACGGTGACGGCGGTCTCGTTGTTCACGGCCGAGCGGAAGACGGCCAGCAGGGGGGCCCGGGTGGCGGGGTTCTCCCAGACACCGAGGACGAAGCGGGTCAGGCGCTCGCCCACCCCGTCCAGGGGCCCGTCGGCGACCGCCCCGGGGGCCTCCAGGGCGGGTGCGAAGGCGACCTCGACGGCCGCCTCGAAGACCTGCTCCTTGGTGCCGAAGTAGTGGTGCACCAGCGCCGGGTCCACGCCCGCCGCCTTGGCGATGCCGCGCACGGAGGTCTTCTCGTAGCCGCGCTCGGAGAACTCCTCGCGGGCGGTGGTGAGGATGCGGTCGCGGGTGTCCGCGGACTCCGTGCGCCGCGGGCGGCCCCGGCGGCGCGTGGCCGCGTGGGCTTCGTCGCTCACCGGCGGTCCGTCCTCGTCCCGGGGGCCCCCGGCACCGGGGCCGCCGACTGCGCCAGGTGCAGACGCGTGAAGGCCAGCGCCTCGGCGAGGTCGGCCTCACGTTCGGCGCTGGACATGGCGCGACGGGTGTTGACCTCGATGACGACGTGCCCGTCGAAACCGGTGTGCGCGAGGCTCTCCAGCACCTCGGCACAGGGCTGGTCGCCGCGGCCGGGGACGAGGTGCTCGTCCTTGGCGGAGCCCTTGCCGTCGGCGAGATGGACGTGGCCGAGGCGGTCGCCCATGCGCTCGATCATGCCGAGGGTGTCCGTGCGGGCCGTGGCGGCGTGGCTGAGATCGATCGTGAAGTGACGGTAGTCCTCCTTCGTCACGTCCCAGTCGGGCGCGTAGGCCAGCATCTCGCGGTCCCGGTAGCGCCAGGGGTACATGTTCTCGACGGCGAACCGCACGTCCGTCTCGTTCGCCATCCGCCAGATGCCGCTGACGAAGTCCCGGGCGTACTGGCGCTGCCAGCGGAACGGCGGGTGCACGACCACGGCGCTCGCGCCCAGCCTCTCGGCGGCGGCCCGGGCGCGCTGGAGCTTGGTCCAGGGGTCGGTGGACCAGACCCGCTGGGTGATGAGCAGGCAGGGCGCGTGCACGGCCAGGATCGGCATCCGGTGGTAGTCGCTGAGCCGGCGCAGGGCCTCGATGTCCTGGCTGACCGGATCGGTCCACACCATGACCTCGACGCCGTCGTACCCGAGGCGCGCGGCGATCTCGAAGGCCGTCGCCGTCGACTCCGGGTAGACGGAAGCCGTCGACAGGGCGACCTTCGCGTCCGGGGTGCGGACTACGTCCCTTGGTTCTGC
>NZ_WWHX01000447.1 GCF_009862125.1 Streptomyces sp. SID5910 | reverse complement strand
TTCATAGTGTTTCGGTGGTCATAGCGTTAGGGAAACGCCCGGTTACATTCCGAACCCGGAAGCTAAGCCTTACAGCGCCGATGGTACTGCAGGGGGGACCCTGTGGGAGAGTAGGACGCCGCCGAACAATCATTTCGGGAAACCCCGCACCTCACGGTGCGGGGTTTTCTGCGTTTAGGGTCTTTGTATGCGCTACGAACTGGTTGTCTTCGACAATGACGGTGTCCTCGTCGACAGTGAGCCGATCTCCAACCGGCTGCTGGCCGCCTATCTGACCGAACTGGGGCACCCGACGTCGTACGACGAGTCGTTGCGGGACTACATGGGGGCCGCGATGCACCGGGTGCACGACACCGTGCTGGAGCGGTCCGGCCGGCGGCTTCCGGAGGACTTCGACGACGTCTTCCACGGACGCGTGTTCGCGGCCTTCGAGGAGGGCCTGGAGGCCGTTCCCGGGGTCGTCGGGGTGCTGGAGAAGCTTGCCGCGGACGACGTGCCGTACTGCGTGGCCTCTTCCGGGAGCCATCAGCGGATCCGGGTGGGGCATCGGAAGACCGGGCTGGACCGGTGGTTCGACGACGCGCGGATCTTCAGCTCCGAGGACGTGGGCCGGGGGAAGCCGGCGCCCGATCTCTTCCTGCACGCGGCCGAGCGGATGGGCGTCGCGCCGGAGCGGTGCGTGGTGGTCGAGGACAGCGCGCTCGGTGTGCGGGCGGCCGTCGCGGCCGGGATGGACGTGTACGGGTACACCGGGATGACGCCCGCCGCCAAGCTCGCCGGGGCCACTCGACTCTTCGGCGACATGGGGGAGTTGGCTGACCTGCTCGTATGACCCGAGGCAGCGGGACCGCGCTGACATTTGTCATGCGTAGCTCCGGACGGTTGTTTCTACTGCGGGACCGGGTCCGGCCGCGAAGCTGTGTGCATGACGACGAACACGGGCACGGGCAACCAGCGGCAGGGCAAGCGTCGTACCTTCGTCTCCGTCCTCCTGGACGTGGGGGTACCGGTCGGGTCGTACTACCTCCTGAAGGGCGCGTTCGGGATGAGCTCCGTCGCCGCGCTCGGCTGGAGCAGCGTCGTGCCGGTGCTGCGGACCGGGTGGGGTCTGCGCAGGCACCGGGAGGTGAACGGGCTGCCCGTGCTGATCCTGCTGGCGAACCTCGCCGGGCTGCTGCTCAGCTTCGGCACGGGGGACGCCCGGCTGCTGCTGGTGAAGGACAGTGCCGTCACCAGCGTGGTGGGGATCGTGCTGCTGGCGTCCGTGCTGACGCGGCGGCCGATGATGACGGCCAACCTCAAGCCGTGGCTGATCAAGGGCGACGACCGGCGGGAGGCCGCCTGGGAGCGGCTGCGGCGGGAGTCGCCGGCGTTCCGGAGGGCGGAGCTGGCGTTCACCACGGTGTGGGGTGCGGCGTTCGTCGTGGAGTGCGCGGTGCGGGTCGTGGGGGCCTACACGGTGCCGGTCGACACGATGGTCTGGCTGGGGACGGTCGTCATGGTCGCCACGATGGTGCTCGCGTTCGTGGTGAGCGGTGCTCTGGGCGCGGCGCCGATGGCGCACATGGTCGGGGCCGCCGTCGCCGCTGACTGCGGTGGTCCCGTCGCCGGCCCCGTCTCCTCGCCCGTCTCCTCTTCCGTCTCCGTCGGGCTGCTCGGCGAAGTTGAGAAGAATTCATCTTTGGCGGGATCTACCCACCGGTAAGCCGGGGCCCTACGCTCGCCGCCATGACAGATGTGCTGCGGCGCGGCAGGGCCTCTTTGGCGTTCGGCTTCTTCGCGCAGGGTGTGGCCTTCGCGCTGCTGGTGACGCGCATTCCCGCCATCCAGGACCGGTACGGCATCTCCGACGCGCTGCTGCCGGTCTTCCTGGCCGCCGTGCCGATCCTCGCCGGCGTCGGGAGCGTGGTGACCGAGCGGCTGGTGCGGCGGGTACGGCCCAGCCGGATGCTGCGCTGGTCCCAGCCCGTGGTGCTGCTGGCGCTGCTGGGCGCCGGCGCGGGGGACGGGATCGCGGCGGTGGCCGCGGCGCTGGCGGTGTTCGGGCTGGCGGTGGGGGCGCTGGACGCCTCGATGAACATGCTCGGGGTGAGCCTCCAGCGGGCGTACGGGCGCAGCATCATGCTCGGGTTCCACGCGGCGTACAGCCTGGGCGGGATCCTGGGGGCCTCGCTGGCGTGGGTGGGGGCGCACTGGGAGCTGGAGCTGTGGGTGTCGTACCTCCCGGCGGTGGCGGTGCTGCTGCCGGCCGCGCTGGTGGGGAGCCTGTGGTACGTCGACGGGGAGCGGGCGGACGCGGGAGCGGCGGCGTCGCCGGCGGGCGGGGGCGGTGGTGCCGGTGTCGGGTTCAAGGTGCTGCTGCCGCTGTGTCTGGTGATGACGTTCGCGTACATCGGGGACTCGACGGTCTCCAACTGGAGCGCGAAGTACCTCCAGGACGTGCTGGGGAGTTCCGAGCAGCTGGCGACCGTTCCGTACAACGTGTACATGGTGACGACGCTGGTGGGGCGGGCCGTCGGGGACTTCGGGGTGCGGCGGCTGGGGGCCGCGGCGGTGGTGCGGGGCGGTGCGGTGGTCGCGGCCGGCGGGTTCGCGGTGGTGGCCGTGGCACCGGGGGCGTGGATCGGGATGCTCGGGTTCACGCTGCTGGGGTTGGGACTGTGCGTGCTGGTGCCGCAGACGTTCGCGGCGGCGGGACGCCTGTTCCCCGGGGCGTCCGATGTGGCGGTGGCGCGGCTCAACGTCTTCAACTACGTCGGTTTCCTGGTCGGTTCGCCGCTGGTGGGGGCGCTCGGGGACGCCTGGAGCTACCGCGGGGCGATGCTCGTGCCGATGGTGTTGGTGCTGGTGACACTGGTGTACGCCAGGTCGTTCGAGGCTCAACCGGACCGATACGGTGGCGGGCATGAGCGGCCGCGCACAGCTGATGTGGGACGAGGCAGTAACGGGCTATGACTTCGGTCCGGACCATCCGATGGATCCGGTCCGGCTCGCGCTGACGCGAGGGCTGGTCGGTGCCCTCGGGCTCGACCGGGAGGTGGAGGTCGTCGCGGCGAAGGCGGCCGGGGAGTCGACGCTGCGGCTGGTCCACCGGGAGGACTACATCGACGCGGTGAAGGCGGCGTCGGCGGATCCGGGCGCGGCGGACGGGTCGTACGGGCTCGGGACGATCGACGATCCGGCGTTCGCGGGGATGCATGAGGTGTCCGCGCTGATCGCCGGGCAGTCGGTGGGCGCGGCGGAGGCGGTGTGGCGGGGGGACGCGCTGCACGCGGTGAACTTCGCGGGCGGGCTGCACCATGCGATGCCGGGGGCGGCGTCGGGGTTCTGCGTCTACAACGACGCGGCGCTGGCGATCGCGCGGCTGCTGGAGCTGGGGGCGGAGCGGGTCGCGTACGTGGACGTGGACGTGCATCACGGGGACGGGGTGCAGGCGGCGTTCTGGGAGGACCCGCGGGTGCTGACGATCTCGCTGCACGAGCATCCGCGGTCGCTGTTCCCGCAGACGGGGTGGCCGGAGGAGACGGGGGCCGACTGTGCGGAGGGGTCGGCGGTGAACGTGGCGCTGCCGGCGGGGACGGGGGACGCCGGGTGGGTGCGGGCGTTCCACGCGGTGGTGCCGGAGCTGATCGCGGACTTCCGGCCGCAGGTGCTGGTGACGCAGCACGGGGCGGATACGCACTTCGAGGATCCG
>NZ_WWHX01000446.1 GCF_009862125.1 Streptomyces sp. SID5910 | reverse complement strand
GCGGCGGTGATCGCCTGCCGGTAGGTGTGGTCGACCACGTCACCGGCGCCGAAGACACCGGTCAGGTTGGTGCGGGTCGAGGGGGCTTCGACCTTCAGGTAGCCCTCCGGGTCCAGGTCGAGCTGGCCCTTGAAGAGCTCGGTGCGCGGGTCGTGACCGATGGCGATGAACAGGCCGGTCACCGCCAGGTCCGCGAGCTCGCCGGTCTTGATGTTGCGCAGCTTCAGGCCCGACAGCTTCTGGTCGCCCTGGATCTCCGCGATCTCGCTGTCCCAGACGAACGAGATCTTCGGGTCGGCGAAGGCACGCTCCTGCATCGCCTTGGAGGCGCGCAGGGTGTCGCGGCGGTGGACGATCGTCACGGACTTGGCGAAGCGGGAGAGGAACGTGGCCTCCTCCATCGCGGTGTCACCGCCGCCGATCACGGCGATGTCCTGGTCCTTGAAGAAGAAGCCGTCGCAGGTCGCGCACCAGGAGACGCCGCGGCCGGACAGGGCGTCCTCGTTCGGCAGGCCGAGCTTGCGGTGCTGGGAGCCGGTGGTGACGATGACGGCCTTCGCCCGGTGGACGGTGCCCGCGGTGTCGGTGACGGTCTTGATCTCGCCGGTGAGGTCGACGGCGACGACGTCGTCCGGGATGAGCTCGGCGCCGAAGCGCTCGGCCTGGGCACGCATGTTGTCCATGAGCTCGGGGCCCATGATGCCGTCCTGGAAGCCCGGGAAGTTCTCCACCTCGGTGGTGTTCATCAGCGCGCCGCCCGCGGTGACGGCGCCCTCGAACACCAGCGGCTTCAGCGACGCGCGCGCGGTGTAGAGCGCCGCCGTGTAGCCGGCGGGCCCGGAGCCGATGATGATCACGTTTCGGACGTCGCTCACGGCTTCATTCCTCGTCTCTGGACTGCGTCTTCAGGTCCGGGTGGAGCTTTGTCGGAGCTCTCACCCCACCCAACGGATCCTAAGGGGCGCGCATTCCCGTTGTGTCCGGGCACACGGCGGGCGACGAGGACGTGGAGTTCAGGGCCGGGTGTAGGTGTGCTTCAGCAGCACCGTGGCCTTGCCGGCGGCGGGCTGGTCCACGCAGGCCGAGTCGACGATGTAGGCGGTGACCCGGGTGTCGTTGAGCGCGTCGGGCAGCACCACGAGCAGTGCTTCCCTGCCCTTGTAGACGCCCTCTTCCGTGGCGAGCGCCGCGTCGTCGCGGCCGATGGCCTTCTGGACGCACTCGGGAACGGTCGTCGGCTGGGTGAGGACGTGGTTCTCGGTCCCGGACTCCGTGCCGAAGCTGTGTGGCGTCCGCGAGCCGCTGCGAGTGTCCTGCCCGTCGGCGACCAGCTCGGTGACCTGCTTCTGGAGCTTGCTCTCGGAGAAGGTGTCCACGGGGGCGGCCTTCTGTCCTTGGGCCGTGTCGTCGGCTGTGTTGCCTCCCGTCACGGAGGACACGATCACGGAGCCGATTCCCAGGGCGGCCGCCGCGGCCACGGCACCCAGGACGGCGATCCTGCGCCGTCCGATGCGCCTGCGGTCCTTGCGGCCCGGGCCGGTGGTGGACGTGCGGGCGCGACCGGAGGGTCGGTCCGCCGCCGATGTTTCACGTGAAACATGCGTGCCGCCGTCGTGCGTCTCGCGCTCGTCGGCTGCCGTCCCTGCCGGGTCTTCCGAGTTTTCCGGGTCTTCCGGGTGTGCCGGGGCTGCCGCGCTCAGCAGGGCTTCGGCGGCCAGGGCGGCGTCGATGCGCCCCGCCACGTCATCGGGCATGCGCTGCGGTCCCGGCAGCGTCCCGAGCAGCCCCTGGATCTCCTCCAGCGACGCGTAGACGTCCGCACAGAGCTCGCAGGTCTCCAGGTGCCGGCGTACGTCCGTGGTCCGGGAGGGCGGAAGCAGGCCTTCGGCGAGGTCGGAGATCTCCGCCACGTCCGGATGCCCGGCCATGTCTGTCGTCGACGACGTCACGCTCGTCCACCTCCGCCCTTCACTGCGGCTGAATCGCTCTGGCCCGCTGCCGGCGGACCCGTCCGGTGCGGTCCCGCCGCGGGTGGGACGGATGCGCCGGGCGTCCGGTTCCGCTCGGGGTGGGGCTTCTCGTCGTCGCCGTCGCCGTCCGGACGCAGGTGGGTGAGCAGCGGCAGGAGTCTGGCTCTGCCACGGGCGCACCGGCTCTTGATCGTGCCGACGGGCACATCGAGGATCCGGGCCGCCTCGGCGACGGGGTAACCCTGCATGTCGACCAGGACGAGAGCCGCCCGCTGGTCGGCCGGGAGAGTCCCCAGGGCCTCGATGAGCTGACGGTGCAGGTCGTTGCGCTCGGCGGGGGCCGATGCCGACTCGTGCGGCTCCAGCAGTTGCTCCAGGCGTTCCGCGTCGTCGACCGGTGCGGTCTTGCGGGAGGCGGCCTTGCGGGCCCGGTCCAGGCAGGCGTTCACGGTGATCCGGTGCAGCCACGTCGTGACGGCCGCCTGTCCGCGGAAGGTGTGTGCGGCCCGGTAGGCGGAGACGAGGGCGTCCTGGACGGCGTCAGCGGCCTCCTCGCGGTCCCCCAGGGTGCGCAGGGCCACCGCCCACAGCCGGTCGCGGTGACGGCGGACGATCTCCCCGAAGGCGTCGGGATCGCCCTCGACGTGACGGGCGAGCAGCTCGTGATCGGTCAGGCCCTCACCACTCGTGGCGTCCGCCATCACACCCTCTCCTCGCGGCAGATGCCGTCAGCTGGTCACCTTGACGTCCGCCAGCCTGCCGCGCCACTCCCCGGTGTCGGCCTGCTTGGGCAGATCGGTGAGCCACACCAGCAGATACCGGCTCTGGAGAGCCTTGCCGGGCTTGAGTTCCACCGTTGTCCCGGAGCCCTCGGCGACCTTGTCGTAGGCGTCGAACGACGTCGGTTCCGCAGTGGTGTCCGCGCTCGCGGCGCGCAGTTCGACGGACGTGCTTCCGACGAAGGTGACCGTCACCTTCCCGACCCGCTGGGCCTTGCCGAGGTCCAGGATGACGCCGACCCCCGACTTGAGGCGGCCGAAGTCGGAACTGAGGTAGTAGTCCGTCTGCCAGTACGTGGCAGGACTGCCGTCGTAGACCTTCTCTATCTCGGACGGCTTCTCGGACTGGTCGCCGAAGGGGTCGAAGTCCCGGGCACCGCTGATGGTGACCGGCTTGCCGGCCACCGGAATCATCGGGCTCTTGTCGTCGCCGTCCGTCGTCTGCGTCTGGTTCTGGTCGTCGGTCTTGCCGCCCCGTTCCATGAGCGCGTCGGCCAGCTGCCAGCTGCCGAGGCCGAGGGCGGCGATCAGCAGCGCCGAGACGGTCCACTTCAGCGCCTTGCCGGTGCGGCTCTGCAGCGGGGGCGGCGGGACCTGCACCGGCTGGGTGATGCCGGGGTGCGGGGCCGGGTGGCCGTACGTGCCCTTCTGGTACGACGTGCGCTGGTACGCGGGCGGCGCGGTGAACGTCGGCTCCGGCGGCCGGATGCGGGGCATCTCGCCGATCGCCTTGACCAGCTCCTCCGGCGTGGTGCACGGGGACTCGTGACGCGAAGCGGTGGCGCCGTCGTTGACGAGCGCCCGCATGGCCAGCTCGGACAGGCCGCGGTGGATTCCGGCGCGCACCTGGTCCGGCGGGATCAGGCCGATGTCCTTGGGCAGGCCCGCCATGCCGTGGGCGTCGCTCTCGTACGGCCAGCGCTGGGTGAGCGTGGCGTACAGCAGGGCGCCGATGGCCTCGGTGTCGGTGCGCTGCGGGGTGTCGGAACTGATGCCGCGCAGGGCGGCGCTGACGGCCAGTCCGCGGATCCTCCACTGGCCCGTCGACGTACGCAGCACGGCGTTGGGGTTCAGCCGCAGATGGGCGAGGCCCTCGCGGTGGGCCGCGGCCATCGCGGACGCGATCTGACTCACCATCTGGTAGGAGTCGTACGCGTCGAGCGGGCCGGCGGCGAGGAGCGCGGTCAGTTCGGTGGCGTCGGGGAGCCATTCGTGGACGACGTAGACGAGGTCGTTGTCCTCGACGGCGTCCAGGACCTGGACGAAACGCGGGTCGCCGAGCAGTGCGGCGGAGCGTGCGGCGGCCAGCACGGAACGGGCCCGTGTGTGGACCGCGGGCAGGACGTGGACTCCGACGGCACGGCGGAGTTTCTCGTCGACGGCCCGCCAGCTGCTGAAGCCGTCCAGACGGGTGACGCATTCCTCGAGGCGGTAGCGTCTGGCGAGCTTGTGCCCGCTGTGCAGTTCGGGAGGCGAGGCCTTGCCGGAATCCTCGCTCGTGGGGCTCCCCTGTGCCTCGTCGCTGTCCGTGTCCCGCTCCCGGTTGTTGGCCGGTCCGTCGGCCGTGGACTGGTCCGCCTGTGCGGTCAGCGGCTTCTCACCGCTGTTGTCTGCCACGTCGACGGCAGCTGTGCTCCGTTCCGCCACCGTCGTTCCTGCCTCCCCATTCGATGCACGCCGGCCGGCTCCCGATGCGCGCAGCCCGACGCCGAACCCAATTGTGCCCACAGTCCGCCGCTATGCACGACACACGGCGGCGGACGATGGTTGTGCGCCTACCCCCGGTCTCAGCGTCCCAGGCGTCCGCGCACCATACCGACCAGTGAGTTGACCTCCTCGATCCGCATCCTGCGTGCGGCGACGAAAAAGACGCCGAACAGGACCGCCGCACCGGCCAGGAGGGCGGCGAGGGACCCCACGACGCCCTGGCCGAGGGTGTGGCCGATCCCGTAGCAGGCGGCGCCGCTGAGCAGGGCGGCCGGGACGGACGCGATGCACAGCCGGGCGTACGTGCGCAGCACCCGGGCGCCGTCCAGGTCGCCGCCGAGCCGCTTGCGCAGCCTGCGCCAGGCGACGCCGACGCCGATCGCGTAGGCCAGGCCGTAGGCGGCGGCCATGCCGACCACGGCCCAGCGGGCGGGCAGCAGGAGGTAACACAGACCGGCTGCGGCGGCGTTGAACGCGGCCACGATGACCGTGTTGTAGAAGGGCGTCCGGGTGTCCTCGTAGGCGTAGAAGGCGCGCAGGACGACGTACTGCACGGAGTAGGGGATGAGGCCGAGGCCGAAGGCCATCAGCATGTAGCCCATGTTGGTGGCCTCGCTGGTGCCCGAGGAGCCGAACATGAGCGTGCACATCGGGATGCCGAGCGAGACGAACCCGAAGGAGACGGGCACGATGGCGACGGCCGTCGTGCGCAGGCCCTGGGAGATGTCGTCGCGGACCGCGCCGCCGTCGTCCTCGGACGCCGAGCGCGAGATGCGCGGCAGCAGGGCGGCCATCAGGGAGACCGTGATGATGGCCTGCGGCAGGCCCCAGATCAGCTGTGCGTTGGCGTAGGCGGCGAAGCCGGTGCCGTCGACGGGGGACGCGGTGCCCGCCGCCGTGGAGAGCTGGATGACGATCATGGCGCCCGCCTGGTTGGCGAGGACGAACAGGACCGTCCACTTGGCGAGGGTGACGGCCTTGCCCAGCCCGTGGCCCCGCCAGTCGAAGCGCAGCCGCAGCCGGAAGCCGGTCTCGCGCAGGTACGGGATCATCGCCAGGGACTGCACCACGAGGCCCAGCAGCACGCCGACGCCGAGCAGGCGCTGGCCCTCCGGCGGGATGCTGGTGACCTTCATGCCGGAGGTCTCCGCGGTCCCGTAGACCCAGATGAACATGCCCAGGGTGACGATGATGACGATGTTGTTCAGGACCGGGGTCCACATCATCGCGCCGAACCGGCCGCGGGCGTTGAGGATCTGCCCCATCACCACGTGCAGGCCCATGAAGAAGATCGAGGGCAGGAAGTAGCGGACGAAGGTGATGCCGACCTCGTTCGCGGCCGGGTTGCTGGCGACGGGGTTGGACAGGACCCGGATCAGGAGGGGGGCGGCGAAGACGGTGATCGCGGTGAGTGCGCCGAGCGCCACCATGACCAGCGTCAGCAGACGGTTGGCGAAGGCCTCGCCGCCGTCCTCGTCGTCCTTCATGGCCCGCACCAGCTGCGGCACGAAGACCGAGTTGAGGCCGCCGCCGACGGTCAGGATGTAGATCATGGTCGGCAGCTGGTAGGCGACCTGGAACGTGTCGCCGAGCAGGCCCACGCCGAGCGCCGAGACGATCAGTGCCGAGCGGATGAAGCCGGTCAGCCGGGACACCATCGTGCCCGCCGCCATCACGGCGCTGGACTTCAGCAGGCCGCCCGCCCGGCCGCCCTTCTTGGGAGCGGCCGGCGGCGTGGCGTCGGGTTCGGCCTCCTGGACGGGAGCCCCGGCCGCTTCCGGGGTGGGAGCCGCCGCGTACTGGCCCGGCGCGGGCGCCGCGTACTGGCCGGGCGCCGGAGCGGCGCCGCCGTAGGGGCCCGGGGCCGGGGTGTTCGCGTACGGGCCGGGGCCCTGGGCGTCGCGGTACTGGTCCGGCCCCGGTGCCGCGCCGTACTGCCCGGGGGCGGGCGCGGGGGAGGGAACCTGTGCCTGGTCGTCGTAGGAGGGGTGGCCGCCGCCCTGCTGCTGGTCCCGGAACAGGTGGGCGAAGGCGTCCGGCTCGTGGCGCTGCTCGCCGGCCTGCGTGACCAGGTCGTCCACGCCGACGAACTGGGTCGTGCGCGGGTCGTCGCCGTACGGCAGGTACTGGGTGGGGCCCTCCGGCTCGGGCGCCGGGGTCTGGGCCCAGACGCGCGGGTCGGGGGCGTACGGCGACTGGGACGGCTGACCGTACAGCGGCTGCTGCGGGTACGTGCCCGGGGGCGGCGGCGGGTGCGCGGCGCGGTCGTAGAGCGCCTCGGAGACCGGGTCCTGGGCGGAGAGGTCCTGCGCCCGGTAGGGATCCTGGTCGTAGGCGTCCTGGAGGTACATGTCCGCGGGCGGCTGCGGCGGCGTCCGGCCCTGGTCGGGCACCGGGCCCTCGGGGTGGCCCGAGCCGTCCACGGCCTGACCGCGGTCACCGTCGTACGGCGCGTTCATCCTTACCCCACCTCATCGTCCCGGGCCGACCGGCCACGACATCCTCAACGGTCCACTCTCTCACCCGTGCCGGACGGGTCGGCGTTTTCCGCTGCGGTGTCCGGCGCCGGGTCACTCGGCTGCTCCGGTTCACCTGCCCGGGAGCCCTCCTCGGACTCCGTGGGACGCGCCTCGGAGGCACCCGGGTTCCCCAGGGCGCCGGGGTTCTCAGGACCGTCCTCGCCGCCCTCGGACTCCTGGTCCTCGCCACCGTCGCCCCGGTCGGCCGCACGGGCGGCGGCCCGCTTGCGCTGCGTGTACATCCGGAAGCCGGCGAGGACGAGGAGCAGGACACCGCCGCCGATGACCAGCATCACCGTGGCCGTGATCTCGGTGACCTTCACGTCGAACGTGACGGCGTCGCCGTACGGCCGTCCGTCCAGCGTGTACAGCTGGGCGATCACCGTGGCCCGGCCGTTGGCGTTGGCGGACGTGGTGAACTTCACCGACTGGCTGTGGCCTCCGGAGACGGACACCGGCTGCTCCTGGTAGGCCGCGCCGCCGATCTCCAGGCGTGTCGGGTTCGTCGAGGTGAGCCGCAGCACCAGGGGGCCGACGTCCTGCACCAGGTTGTTCTGCACCGTCACGGGAATCGTGGCACTGCGGCCCGACAGCTTCGTCTCCGACTTGTCGATCAGTCTGACCCGGCCGGTCAGCCCGTCGAGGTACAGGCGCACACCGGCCCGGAACGACTCCGCCTCCGCGGCCCGGCCCCGCCAGGACGCGGACATCTCCCGGTTCAGGGCCCGCCCGAAGGGCGTCACCACGCGGGACGGGTCCGACAGGACGACCTTGAAGTTGTCGAGCTTGTCCTGTGTCTGCGCGATCTCCGTGAACGCCGACCGGGGCAGTTCCTTCCTGCGCAGCGCCGAGGGGTACGACGAGGTGCCCGGCACGCTGGTGGTGGCCTCGGGGTCGGGCTTGGCCGCGGCGGCGTCCGTCAGCTTCTGGGACTGGGACCAGGTGCCGTCCTGGAGCGCCTTCAGCGCCTCGGCCATCGCGCGGGCCTGGCTGCCGGAAGGGGTGCGCTGCGGTGCGACGACGATGCTGCGCTGCTTGCCGGTCTGGAGCCCCAGCGCGAGGCTCTGGGCGAGGAATCGCTGCACCGCGAGCGTGGACGAGGACGCGTTCGAGAGGTCGCCCTCGAACGCCGTGGACAGCCGGGCGTCCGCGACGACCGCGGTGGTCCCGCCGCCGATGGGACGCGCGGCCGAGGGGGTGTACGGCAGGCCGCTGGTCTCCTGGAGGCTGTCACTGCGGGCGATCACCTTGTCGGCCCCCGCCGAGGTGGCGACCTTGACGATGGACCGGTCGACCGCGCCCTCCACGGGCCAGGCGAAGTCCGTGTTCGGTTTCACGTGGAGGATCGGCGGGACCGTGTTGCCGACGACGTCCGTGGCTTCCTTCAGCTGGCTCAGCGACCCGGCGGTGTCCGTGCCGTTGTGGGCCAGGGAGGCCAGGTCGGGGTCGGCGAAGGGCAGCGCGACGACTTCCTTGTCGGCCACCGCGTCCTGGAGGTCGGCCAGCCACTGCTTGGCGACCGCCTGGTGGGTGCCGCGAACGGTGTCGTCCCCGCTGCGGACCCGGTAGCTGCCCGTCATCGCGTCGACGGAGGCGAGCAGATCGGGATCGACCACCCAGGTGACGTCGAGGTCCTTGCCCAGCGTGACCATCTGGCTCAGGCGGCCTCCGGGGGAGATCTCCTTGGCCAGGTCGTCATTGAGGAAGACCGGTGTCTGCTCCTCGTTCGGTCCCGTCTCGGCGGCCATGTGCGTGGTCGAGACGAGAGGCCAGAGATACGTCGTCTTCGTCTTCGGGTCGGCGGCGTCGGGCTTCCAGGGCAGGAAGGTGCGCTGGATGCCGAGGACCTGCTCCCACGGCTGCGCCGAGGTCTGCCCGGACAGCGAGACGGCGAATTCGTAGACGCCGTCCTCGCCGAGGTCCAGGTCGTCGACCGGGACGGAGATGTTGAAGTGCTCGGCGACGCCGGGGGCGAGCTTCGCGAACTTCGCCGTGTACTTGTCGTCGATCTCCGGAGGGACGGACCCCGACAGATCCGTACCGTCCTTGGCGACCGCGTCGACGGACGACCGGGTGTTGATCTCCGCTCCCACCCGCAGTCCGACGTGGGCCTTGGTGACCGGCTGCTTGCCGTTGTTGGTCACGGTGCCGGACACGGTCACCGTGTCCCCCGTGGTCGGGGCGGACGGCGTGAGCGAGTCGACGGCGACGGCCACCGCGCCGGAGTCCGAGTCGGCCTCCGCGGTCGCCCGCTCTTCGGCGTGCGCGGAGCCGGCGGGCAGCTGGAGCAGGCCGGCCAGCAAGGGCGCGCCGGCGAACAGTGCCGCGGTGCGCCGGAGCCACCGGCGGGCAGGTGAGGGACTGGTCCCCTGGAAGTCTGCCGCCTCGGCCACGCGCTCGCCCGTCCCTCGTCGTGTCAGTGGTCGTCGGAATGTGCGTCCACGCATGGTAACGATGCGCGCCGAGGGGAAGTGCCGCGGAGTACGCCACAAGATCGGTAGCGAGGCGGGCTGCCCCGTATGTGCCCCTATATAGAGGAGCGGACTGACAAAGGCGGGCGGGCCGGTGCGCGGACAAGGGAGGCGACCGTGTCCGCCCGGGCCACGTAACCTGTCCTGTTGTGCCGAACGCCAACGAAGTCACCCCCAGTGCCATGAGTCAGGCGCAGCCTCGCGCGGTGAGCGAACCGCTGCGGGTAGCGCCTGTCGCCGACGACCTCGCGCGCCGTTTCCAGGAGGCCGGGTTCTCTCTCGCCCTGGTCGGCGGCTCGGTCCGGGACGCGTTGCTCGGCCGGCTCGGCAACGACCTGGACTTCACGACCGATGCCCGGCCGCAGGACGTCCTGAAGATCGTGCGGCCGTGGGCGGACGCCGTCTGGGAGGTCGGGATCGCGTTCGGCACGGTCGGGGCGCAGAAGGACGGCTTCCAGATCGAGGTGACCACCTACCGGTCGGAGGCGTACGACCGCACGTCCCGTAAGCCGGAGGTGTCGTACGGCGACTCCATCGAGGAGGACCTCGTCCGGCGCGACTTCACCGTGAACGCCATGGCCGTCGCGCTGCCGGAGAAGAAGTTCATCGACCCGCACGGCGGACTCGACGACCTCGCCGCCCGTGTGCTGCGCACTCCCGGCACGCCCGAGGAGTCGTTCTCGGACGACCCGCTCCGGATGATGCGGGCCGCGCGCTTCGCCGCCCAGCTCGACTTCACGGTGGCCCCCGAGGTCGTCACGGCCATGAAGGACATGGCCGGGCGCATCGAGATCGTCTCCGCCGAGCGGGTCCGGGACGAGCTGAACAAGCTCGTCCTCTCCGCTCACCCGCGCAAGGGGCTGACCCTGCTCGTGGACACCGGCATCGCCGAGCATGTCCTGCCCGAGCTGCCCGCCCTGCGCCTGGAGCGGGACGAGCACCACCGGCACAAGGACGTCTACGACCACACGCTCATCGTCCTGGAGCAGGCGATGGCCCTGGAGACCGAGGGCCCCGACCTGGTCCTGCGGCTGGCCGCCCTGCTGCACGACATCGGCAAGCCGCGCACGCGCCGGTTCGAGAAGGACGGGCGGGTCTCGTTCCACCACCACGAGGTGGTCGGGGCCAAGATGACGAAGAAGCGCATGACCGCGCTCAAGTACTCCAACGACCTGGTGAAGGACGTCTCGCACCTGGTCGAGCTGCATCTGCGCTTCCACGGCTACGGCACGGGCGAGTGGACGGACTCGGCGGTCCGCCGCTACGTCCGGGATGCCGGTCCGCTGCTCGACCGTCTCCACAAGCTGACGCGCTCCGACTGCACGACCCGAAACAAGCGCAAGGCTGCCGCCCTCTCGCGGGCCTACGACGGGCTGGAGGAGCGGATCGCGAAGCTCCAGGAGCAGGAGGAGCTGGACGCCATCCGCCCGGACCTGGACGGCAACCAGGTCATGGAGATCCTGGGCGTCCGGCCGGGTCCGGTCGTCGGTCAGGCGTACAAGCACCTGCTGGAGCTCCGCCTGGAGAACGGGCCCATGGGCCACGAGGCCGCGGTGGCGGCGCTCAAGGAGTGGTGGGCCGGCCAGCAGTCGTGAGACGGGGAACCGGGTCGTGTTTCACGTGAAACACGACCAGGACAGACGGAGGGGCGGTGTTTCACGTGAAACACCGCCCCTCACGCCTCAGCGCGTCTGCGCTTACTTCTTGTAGTCCTTCAGGCAGAGCAGGAAGTCCTTGCCGTCACCGCTCTCGGTGTAGACGTACTGGAAGTCCTTGGCCTGGGCCTCGCACTTGCTCTGGGCCATCGTGTCGGTGAGGAACGAGCCCTCGATCTTGGCCAGCACCTCGTACTGGGCCTTCGAGTCCGCGCAGTCGACGACCTCGAGGTCCGGGTCGTTGTCGTCGGTGCTTCCGCGGTGCATGCAGTCACCGACCGCCGCCGTGTTGGCGTCGTCGCGGCTGGCTATGTAACCGCCGATCGCCACACCGACCACGATCACGGCGATGACGATGTTCTTGATCGTCTTGAAGCTGAGCTTGCGGCGGGCCGGCTGCGGCGGGACCGGGGCATACGGTGCACCCTGCTGGGGGAAGCCGGGCTGGCCGGGCTGCTGCGGGAAGCCCGGCTGGCCCTGCGCGAAGGGGTTCTGCCCCTGAGGCTGCTGCGGGGCCTGCGGCTGGCCCTGCGCGTACGGGTTGCCTTGGGGCGGCGGAGTGGTCACTTGGGGGTCCCCCTAAACATGGGTGCATGACGCGAACATGGCGCGAGTAAGACGCACGTAAGTTACCGGGCCCCACCGACATCTCTGTAGCCCGGAGGGCCTCTGTGGCATTGATGTGACACTTACTGGTCGTCAAAACGGGCCATAGCGACCGCAACCGCTCCGTAGACAGCGGCAACGGTGGCGACCAGCGGCACCGATCGGCCGTCCGGCGGCAGCATCAGCGCGGCCACCGCGGCGGCACCGACGAAGGCGACGTTGAACAGCACGTCGTAAACGGAGAAGATCCGGCCACGGAAGGCGTCGTCGACCGACGACTGCACGATCGTGTCGGTCGCGATCTTCGAGCTCTGGGTCGTCAGCCCGAGCACGAACGCCGCGGCGAGCAGAGGTGCCGTGGCGAACGGCAGCCCGAGAGCCGGTACCAGCACCGCGGCGATTCCCGCGCACACCGCCATCCAGTGGCCGGCACCGAGCCGCCCGGCCGCCCAGGGCGTGATCACCGCAGCGGCGAAGAACCCGGCGCCGGAGACCCCCAGGGCCAGCCCCAGCAGCGCGAGCCCCTCGTCCGGGCCCGACGTCAGGGCGTAGCGGCACAGCATCAGCAGGAGGACGAGCAGGGCGCCGTAGCAGAAGCGCATCAGCGTCATGGCGGCCAGCGCCCAGGCCGCTCCCCGGCGTGCGGGCGCGAGGAGATGGCGTACCCCGGCCACCAGGTCCCGGGCCGTGCCGGCGAGCGCCGACGCGATACGGGGCCGCACCAGTGCCCGGTCGGGCCCCAGCAGCTCCGCCGCCATCCGCAGCGACGCGAGCGCGCCGCACAGGTACAGGGCGGCCGCGAGCAGCACCACGGCGGCGTCGGAGTCCGCGACCACGAGGCGCACGACGAAGGCCAGACCGCCGCCGGCCGTCGCCGCCAGGGTGCCCGCCGTCGGGGAGAGGGAGTTCGCGATCACCAGGCGCTCGGCGTCGACCACGCGCGGCAGCGCCGCGGACAGGCCCGCGAGGACGAAGCGGTTGACGGCGGTGACGCACAGGGCGGAGACGTAGAAGAGCCAGTCCGGGACGGAGGCGACCATCAGCACCGCGGTCACCGAGGCGAGCAGGGCGCGCAGCAGATTGCCGTACAGGAAGACCTGGCGGCGGCGCCAGCGGTCCAGCAGGACGCCGGCGAAGGGGCCGATCAGGGAGTACGGGAGCAGGAGGACCGCCATCGCGGAGGCGATCGCGGCGGCCGAGGCCTGCTTCTCCGGCGAGAAGACGACGTAGGTGGCGAGCGCGACCTGGTAGACGCCGTCGGCGCCCTGGGAGAGCACACGCACGGCGAGCAGGCGCCGGAACCCCTTCAGGCGCAGCAGGACGCGCAGGTCACGGACGACGGCCATGGGGCACAGCCTCACATACGCGAAGGTCCCCGGGTCGTGCGACCCAGGGACCTTCAGCGGACTTCAGCCGGGCGAGCTCAGCGCTCGACCTCACCCTTGATGAACTTCTCGACGTTCTCGCGGGCCTGGTCGTCGAAGTACTGGACCGGCGGGGACTTCATGAAGTAGCTCGACGCCGACAGGATCGGGCCGCCGACGCCGCGGTCCTTGGCGATCTTCGCGGCGCGCAGGGCGTCGATGATGACACCGGCCGAGTTCGGGGAGTCCCAGACCTCGAGCTTGTACTCCAGGTTCAGCGGGACGTCGCCGAACGCGCGGCCCTCGAGGCGCACGTAGGCCCACTTGCGGTCGTCCAGCCAGGCCACGTAGTCGGACGGGCCGATGTGGACGTTCTTCTCGCCGAGGTCCCGGTCGGGGATCTGGGAGGTGACGGCCTGCGTCTTGGAGATCTTCTTCGACTCGAGGCGGTCGCGCTCGAGCATGTTCTTGAAGTCCATGTTGCCGCCGACGTTCAGCTGCATCGTGCGGTCCAGGACGACGCCCCGGTCCTCGAACAGCTTCGCCATCACGCGGTGCGTGATCGTGGCGCCGACCTGCGACTTGATGTCGTCACCGACGATCGGCACACCGGCCTCGGTGAACTTGTCCGCCCACTCCTTGGTGCCGGCGATGAAGACCGGGAGGGCGTTGACGAAGGCGACCTTGGCGTCGATGGCGCACTGGGCGTAGTACTTCGCCGCGTCCTCGGAGCCGACGGGCAGGTAGCAGACGAGGACGTCGACCTGCTTGTCCTTGAGGATCTGGACGACGTCGACCGGGGCCTCGGCGGACTCCTCGATGGTCTCCCGGTAGTACTTGCCGAGACCGTCGAGCGTGTGGCCGCGCTGGACCTGGACGCCGCTGTTCGGCACGTCGCAGATCTTGATGGTGTTGTTCTCGGAGGCGCCGATGGCGTCCGCGAGGTCCAGGCCGACCTTCTTGGCGTCCACGTCGAAGGCGGCGACGAACTCGATGTCACGGACGTGGTAGTCGCCGAACTGGACGTGCATCAGGCCCGGGACCTTGGACGCCGGGTCGGCGTCCTTGTAGTACTCGACGCCCTGCACCAGCGATGCGGCGCAGTTGCCCACACCGACGATGGCTACGCGAACCGAACCCATTCCGGTTGCTCCCTGTGTGTACGAGTGAGGCCCTGACTGGGCGCTCACGTGGCGGTGTCGCCGGGCGTATCCGGCCGGAGGTCGTCCCCCGGCCGGGGCAGGCCGCCCGTCGCTCCAGATGTCGTGTCCTGTTGAGCGGTCCCCTCGGCGGCGGAACCCCGCAGGTCCCGCCCCGCCCGCTCGCTCTCGATGAGCTCGTTCAGCCAGCGCACTTCGCGCTCCACGGACTCCATTCCGTGGCGCTGGAGCTCAAGCGTGTAGTCGTCGAGGCGCTCCCGGGTGCGGGCCAGGGAGGCCCCCATCTTCTCCAGGCGCTCCTCCAGCCGGCTGCGTCGGCCCTCGAGTACGCGCATGCGCACGTCACGCGACGTCTGCCCGAAGAACGCGAAGCGAGCGGCGAAGGTCTCGTCCTCGTACGCGTCGGGGCCGGTCTGCGAGAGGAGCTGCTCGAAGTGATCCTTGCCGTCGGCCGTCAACCGGTAGACGATCTTGGCGCGCCGTCCGGTGAGGGAGGCGGCGGCCTCGTCGACGTTCCCCGGCTCCTCGATCAACCAGCCGTTGGCGACCAGCGTCTTGAGGCAGGGGTACAGCGTCCCGTAGCTGAACGCGCGGAACACACCGAGTGACGTGTTGAGCCGCTTGCGCAGCTCGTAGCCGTGCATCGGGGATTCGCGGAGCAGGCCGAGTACGGCGAACTCGAGGATGCCGGAACGCCGGCTCATCGTCGCCTCCTCTCGTCCTTATGCCGCGCTGATGTATCGGCTCGATACATCACGACGATAGAACGACCTGCCGCACGCGACAAGGGGCGCACTGGTGAACGGGATCACATCGACGATTCATGGTGAGCAAGTTGCCTGATTTGAGGTGAACTTCGGACCTCGGGGGTTTTGGCGGTGCGTAGTCTGTGCGCCATGCAGACTGCCGGGAACCGAGTGACGCGTGGGGGCGTCCTCGTCCCCGGTGCAGTACGGGTGAATGCGGTAGGGGCCGCATCCGTACTTCGGGGGGACCGGAAACCAGCCGCCTTTTCCAGGCGCGCAAAGGTGCGCCTGCCCGAGGAGTAGTCGTTCGATGAGCGAGCACCGTCGCAAACCGCCGCCGCCGCAGGGAGGCGGACGTGCCGCGGCCCGACGCGGCCAGTCCGGCTCGTCCTCCGGCCGCCGTGCGGCACCGCGGGGCGCCACAGGGTCTCCGTCCGGCTCGTACGGTCCGGAGGACGAGGAGCGCCCCTACGGGGGCCGCGCCGAGGCCCGGCGCGCGGCACAACGGAGTGGAGGGGGCCGCCGAAGGGCGGCCGAGCCGGCCCGTGGCGGCCGCCGGGCAGGTGGCACCGCCGCGGCGGGCGCCGGCGG
>NZ_WWHX01000445.1 GCF_009862125.1 Streptomyces sp. SID5910 | reverse complement strand
CGGCTCTCGACTCGGGCCTTCTTCGCCGGCGAGCCGACGGCATCCGCCCGCCCGTGTCCTGCGGCAGCGCGGACCTGCGCCCTGCTCGCGCCCGCGACCTGCCGCGCCGCGGCGACCGCACCGATCAGTTACAGCGACTTCTGGAGGGAAGATGGCGATCAAGCTGGTCCTGGCCGAGGACGAGGCGCTCACCAGGGAAGCCCTCACCGAGCTTCTCCAACTGTCCGAGGACATCGACGTGATCGCCCACACCGGGCGCGGCGACAGGGTGGCCGGGCTGGTGCGGGAGCATGGCGCGGGCATCGCCGTGATTGACGTGCACATGCCCGGAATGAACGGGATCGAGGTCGCCGAGCAGTTACACCGGGAGCGGCCCGGCTTTCCGCTGGTGATCCTCACCTGCGAAGTCCGGCCCGGCCATCTGCAACGGGCGCTGAAGGCCGGCGTACGCGGCATCCTGACGAAGGACACCTCGATCCGCGAGTTGAGGCGGGTGATCCGTGAAGTGCACGCCGGCGGAAGCCACTTGCCGCCCGAGCTGATCGAGAAGATGGTGGCCGCCGGGGAGAACCCCCTCACGGTCCGCGAGGCCGAGATCCTGAAGGTGGCCGAGGACGGGCGCCCCCTCAGCGCCATCGCGTCCCAGCTCCATCTGAGCCCCGGCACGGTCCGCAACCACATACACTCCGCCATCCACAAACTGGAGGCGAGGAACAGGGTCGGCGCCGTGCTGGCCGCGTCGCGGGCCGGCTGGATCTGACTCCCTCCGCGCGGTCCTCAGCGGGCGGTGGCGGGACGGATCACCGCCCGGACGCTGTCCCGCCGTCCCCAGGCGACCGTGATGCTGAGCAGGAGGAGGACCACCGCCAGCAGCGAGAAGGCGTCGATGACCAGGTTGGTGATCACCGCGCCGGTCATCAGACCGGCCAGTCCCAGCGCGGCCGGCCCGGCCAGACGCGGGATGAGCAGCCCGAGCACGCCGACGAGTTCCACGACACCGACGAAGTACCTGAGCCACTGCCCGGCTCCGATGTCGTGGAAGGCGGCCACCATCTCCGCGGCGCCGAAAAGCTTCGCGGAGCCGGCGGCGAGGAATACGAGCCCCAACAGCGCCTGACACACCCAGAGGCCGATGCGCGCGGCCTGTCCCGCTCCGTCACCCGATGAGGTTTCCGGTCCGCTCATCCAGGACCCCGATTCTCTCGGTAAAGGGGTACGACCAGAAAATTACTGCCTGGACGATAGCCCGCGGAATTCGAGCGGGTCAACGATCGCGCAGAAAATGAATCCGTCGATCAGCGCCTCGAATGAACGGGGCCGAGCGGGCATGCTGCGTTCGCGGTAGTCGACTGCTCCGGCGGCAGACTCCGCCCCCGGTCCGTACCGCTCCGACGGTAGGCGGAACGAATACTCCGGCATGACGAATTGCGGCCGGCCGATACCTACGCTGAAGCCCGTCCACCGTCATGAGAACCGAAGGGAACCCCATGTCCGTCCGTCGCCTGCTCATCGCCGCCTCAGCCGCCGTGACCTCCGGACTCGTGCTCGCCGCTCCGGCGGCCGCCCACGTCATGGCCGCCGACGGGGACGACGGTGGCTCCGGGCGGGGCCCTTCCCTCGCGGCCCTCGTCGTGGCGATCGTCAGCGTGGTGCTCGGCGTACGGGCCCTGCGGGCGGCCGGCCGAGGCGCCGGCAACGCGCGCGGCGGAGCCGTCGCGGGAGTGGCGGTGGGAGCGGTCGGCGTGATCATCGGCGGCATCGCCCTGGCGACGGCGGACGGCGGTGTGGGCAACGGCTCCGGCACGGGCGGCGCCGTCGTGGCCATGGTGGTGGGACTGGCCGGCGCGGTCCTCGGCGCGCTGGCGCTGTCCCGCTCCCGCCGCGCCGTCGCCTGAACCGCCCCGGGCCGCGTACAAATGCCGCCCGGGGCAGGTGTCAGCGCGCCGCGACCGGGTCCAGGGCCAGCGTCGCGAAGGTCGCCAGCCAGTGATCGGTGGTGAAGTCGCCCCGCTCCACGGCCGGCAGGCCCGCCGCGAGGTGTGCCTCGGCCGCCGCGCCGAGGCGTCCGCGGACCGGCCCGTCGGGCAGGGCGTCGGCGAGGGAGCGCAGCGCGGCCGCCCTGCTGAGGGTCAGGCCGAGCAGATGGCCGATCTGCGGGTCGGCGTGGTCGGAGACGACCGGGACGTCCAGCAGCGGGCACGGGGCGCCGGAGCCGAGCGCGGGCAGGAAGCGGTCGAGCCACGCTGCGAAGGCGTCCTCCGGGAGCACCCTGCGCACCGCGTCGGCCTCGCTCAGCGCCGGCGACAGGAAGTCCTGCCCCGAGGGTTCCCAGTGCGCGGGCGCGTCGTGGTCGTCGGCGAACCAGGACAACAGCCGTTCCCGTACGGCCTGTTCGGTCGTGGCCGACAGTTCGCCCGAGTCGAGGGCGAGGCCCAGCGCGAAGGCGCTGTTGGGGTGGTTGCCGTGGCGCACCGGGTACGTGGCCTTCGGCAGCCAGTCGGCCAGCAGCCCGTCGACGACGGCGACGGCCGGTGCCAGCGCCCGGGTCCAGCGGGCGCCCTCAGGACCCTCGTGCGCGCGGCACTCGGCGGCGAGCGCGAGCAGCCAGGCCCAGCCGTAGGGCCGCTCGAAGGACGGGTGGTCGCGGAGGTAGGCGGCCTCGGTCGTGAGGTTCTCGGCGGTGAGGTGCCGGTCGAGCACGTCGACGGCCGGGCTGGTGTCCGGCAGTGCGGGGGTGCCGCCGTGCCGGCGCAGCAGGCGGACGAGCAGCCAGTGCATGTGCACCGAGGAGTGCCAGTCGTAGGCGCCGTAGAAAGCCGGGTGCAGGGAGCGGGGCTCGACGCGCTCGTCGGCGGAGAGGGTCAGGTGGGCCGGGAAGTTGGGGTATTCCCGGGTGATGTTGGCGAGGGCGAGCCGCGCGAAGGGGGCGGCGTGGGTGCTGAGCGGCATCAGTGGGTGGCTCCCTCGGTGACCTTCAGGTCGTGTTCGGCCGGTGTGCGGGCGGCGGTGGCCAGCAGGGCGCGCAGGCCGTGGGCGACGGTGGCGGGCGGCAGCGACGGCGCCTGGCCGTCGGGGACCTGGTCCGGCGCCCAGGGGACGTGGACGAAGCCGCCCCGGACGTGCGGGAACCGCGTGGCGATGAGGTGGCCGAGGCCGTAGGCGACGTGGTTGCACACGAAGGTTCCGGCGGTGTTGGACACGGCGGCCGGGACACCGGCCTCGCGCATCGCGGCGACGCAGGCCTTGACGGGCAGGGTGGAGAAGTAGGCGGCGGGGCCGCCCGGCACCACCGGTTCGTCGATGGGCTGCCGGCCCCCGTTGTCGGGGATGCGCGCGTCGTCGACGTTGATGCCGACGCGCTCGACGGTCACGCCGGGGCGCCCGCCCGCCTGGCCCAGGCAGAGCACCAGGTCGGGGGCGGTGGCCTGGACGGCGTCGCGCAGGGCGTCGAGGGCCTCGCCGAACACGCAGGGCAGTTCGGCGGCGGTGACCGAGAGGCCGGCGGGCGGTTCGGCGGCCACCAGGGACGCCGCCTGCCAGGACGGGTTCACGCGCTCGCCGCCGAAGGGGGCGAAGCCGGTGATGAGGACGCGGGTCAAGGCACTTCCTTACGGTGACGGGGCGGGCGGCACGGCGACCGGCGGGCGCCTCAGAAGGCGAAGACCGCCATGATCACGGTGCAGCAGGCCAGGAGCGCGACGCCGGTCGGCAGCTGGGCCTTGATCGGTCCGTACTGGTCCTTCAGTTCGAGCAGGGTGGCCGGGACGATGTTGAAATTGGCGGCCATCGGCGTACAGAGGGTGCCGGCGAAACCGGCCAGCATGCCGATCGCGAGGACGGCGGGCTCGTTGCCGTGCATCTGCTGGATGAGCACGGGCCAGCCGATCGCCGCGGTCATCACCGGGAAGGCGGCGAAGGCGTTGCCCATGATGACGGTGAACAGGAACATGCCGACGCAGTACGCGATCACCGCGAGGTACTTGGAGTCGTCGGGCAGCACCTTGTTGACGAGGTCGCCGACCTGGTCGCCGACGCCGGCGGCGGCGAAGATCGAGCCGAGCACGGCGAGCAGCTGGGGCAGCAGCAGGGCGGAGCCCATGGCCTCCAGCATGGAGCGGCCGGAGTGGATCGGGACAGAGACCTTCTTCTCGCCGGTGACCAGCATGCCGACGACCAGTGCCGCGATGCAGCCGAGGCCCAGTCCGAGGAGGGTCGCCTTGCCGGTCTCGAAGAGGCCGGACTCGTCCAGCACGGAGGCGCAGACGATGGCGACGAGCGGGATCGTCAGGGCCGGGATGAAGATCTTGTTGCCGAGCCGGGCCGCGGACGCCTCACGCTGTTCGCCGGTGGTGGTGACCGGGACGCCCTTGCCGAGGAAGTTGAACCCGGCCAGCACGATCAGGGCGAGGACGGCGACGCCGAGCGGTTCGGCGGGCAGGGTCCAGTCCCCGTTGTTCGCGGTGGCGTTGGCGACGCCGGTGCCGTAGGGGAAGGTGAGTCCGAGCAGGCCCCAGAAGGCGGCGGACGTCCACCGCTTGGGGTTGCTGCGGTCGGTGGCCATCTGCACGGCCATGACGACGAAGACGAGGCCTATCAGCCAGTACAGCCATTCGACCTTGATCACTTCTCGGCCCCCTCGGGAAACGGCAGGTCGTGTTCGGCCGCGGCGAGCGCCATCTCGCGCTCCAGCTGCCGGTCCATGAGCAGCAGGCGGGCGCCGTGGATGAGGAAGGCGCAGACGGCCAGCGGGATCGCCCACAGGGCCAGCTGGGTCGGTTCGATGTCCTGGTGGTACGTGGAGTTCACGAAGCCGGTGATCAGCAGGATGGAGCCGATCGCGATGAAGCAGTCCTCGCCGAAGAAGACGCCCACGGTGTCGGCCGACGCGGAGTAGGAGCGGACCTTCTCGCGCAGGCGGTCGGGCAGCTTGGCCCCGGTGGAGCGCTCGGCGGCGGCCTCGGCCATGGGTGCCACGAGGGGCCGCACGGTCTGCGCCGGGCCGCCGATGCTGTTGAGGCCGAAGGCCGCCGTGACCTGCCGGACCAGCAGGTACACGGTGAGGAAGCGGCCGGCGCTGAGCTTGCCCAGGCGGCCGATGAGGTTGCGGGCCTGCTCGCGCAGCCCGTAGCGCTCCAGCAGGCCGATCACCGGGAGCACGATGGCGTAGACGGTGACCGAGCGGCTGTCGGCGAAGGACCGGCCGAAGGCCGCGAGAACCTCCAGCGGGTCCATCTTGCCGAGCAGTCCGGTGACGATACCGGCGACACCCACCACGAGGACGGGATTGCGGCGCGTGACGAATCCGAGGATCACCACGACCACACCGAGAAGAACGATCATTCGGTGGCCTTCTTCAGGCGTTGGGGGCAGGGCACGGACCCGGGAGTCTCGGAGTCGGCGCTTCGGCGGTCCTCGGACCATAACTCCGGATGCGTGGCAGATGCACGGACCCTAGACGATCGTTCAACGATCTAACAAGAGGTGACTTTCACATCCGGACCAGCGGCCCGCACTTCGCCCACCTCTTGTCGAATCGTTCAACAATCCATTACGTTCGAAGGGTGATCGACCTCAACGCAGACCTCGGTGAGGGCTTCGGCCGCTGGACCCTCACCGACGACGACGCCCTGCTCTCCGTCGTCACCAGCGCCAACGTCGCCTGCGGTTTCCACGCGGGCGACCCCTCGGTGATGCGGCGCGTCTGCGACCTCGCCGCCGAGCGCGGGGTGCGTATCGGGGCCCAGGTGTCCTACCGCGACCTGGCCGGCTTCGGCCGGCGCACCATGGACGTGCCG
>NZ_WWHX01000045.1 GCF_009862125.1 Streptomyces sp. SID5910 | reverse complement strand
GATCCGCGCCTCGTCGGCCTCCGCCCGCGCCGCGTGCAGCCGCTGCCGGGCCCACTCGTCGGCCCCGGCCCGTACGGCGTCGGCGTCCGCCCGCGCGGACTCCCGGACCTCCGCCGCTCGGGCCCGCGCCCGCTCGACCAGCTCCTCGGCCCCGCGCCGCCCGCCCTCCCGCACGGCGTCGGCCTCCTCCTGGCCGAGCCGGAAGAGGCGGTGCGCCCGTTCCCCGAGCGACGCGTAGTCCTGCGGTGCGAGCCCGGCGACCGTCTCCCGCAGCCGGTCCAGCTCCGTCCCCATCTCGCGGGCCAGCACGGTCAGCCGGGCCGCCCGCTCCCACGCGGCGTCGCGCTCCCGCGAGAGGGCCTCGGCGCACGCGTCGACCTGTTCGGGACGGTAACCACGCCCGCGTACGGTCACGAAACCGTGCGGCGACGCCGATGCGCTGCTCATGCCGGAACCCCTGTTTCGCCCGATCCACTGACAGACTTCCGCGATGTCCGGACATCTTTACGGATCAGACGTAAACACTCATAACGCGACACTCCGCGCGAAAGCGGACGGTCGTGGTGTCCCGG
>NZ_WWHX01000444.1 GCF_009862125.1 Streptomyces sp. SID5910 | reverse complement strand
TGGGCGAGTGCGCTGCCGCCGTTCTCGGCGCCGGTCTTGTCACCCGCCGTCCACTGCGGGAGCGGGGCGGCGCGCCAGTCACCGGAGGCGTTCTTCACGCCCGACTCCAGGTTGGCGGGCATCCAGGCGCCGATGGCGAGGGTCGCGATGCTGCCGTCGCCGAGGCCCTTGTACCACTCGTCGCTCCAGCCGGTGACGGGAGCGAGCAGCTTCTCGTCGATGAGCTTCTGCCAGACGGCGGTGAACTTCCCGGCGCCCGCGTCGGAGAAGTCGATCTTCACCTTGGTGCCGTTCACCGTGTAGGGGTGCGAACCGGCCTGCCACAGCATGCTGGTGGCGAAGCCGGCGTCACCGGTGTCGGCGGTGATGTAGGCCTTCGGGTTCTTCTTGTGCAGGTCGCGGGCTGCGGTGAGGTACTCGTCCCAGGTGGTGGGCACCTCGATGCCGTACGTGTCGAAGACCTTCTTGTTGTAGAACAGCGCCATCGGGCCGGAGTCCATGGGCAGGGCGTAGACGCCGTCACCGCCGGCCTTCACGCCGTTCCAGGGGCCGGGCGAGTAGCGGGTGGCGAGCTTCTCGGCGCCGAAGCCCTTGAGATCGGTGAGCTGCTCGGTCAGGGCGAACTGGCCCATCGCGTAGTACTCGATCTGGGCGACGTCGGGCACGCCCTTCTTCGCCGATATGGCGTTCTGGAGCGCCGTGTACTGGTCGTTGTTGGTGCCCGCGTTGACCAGGTTCACCTTGACGCCGGGGTGCTCCTTCTCGAAGCCGGCGGCCACCTGCTTGAGCGTGGGCTCCCATGCCCAGACGGTGACGGTGCCGCCCTTCTTCAGGGCCTCCTGGACGTCCTCCTGGGAGACCGACTTCCCGCTCGATCCGCCGTCGTCACCACCGCAGGCGGTCGCCCCCAGGGCGAGGGCGCAGACGAGACCGATGCCGCGCAGCAGGCGGCGCGAGTGCTTGTGCATGGGCGAGCTTCCACTTCTTCGTGGCCGGGGACCGGCACAGTCGAGGGTCGGAGGAACAGGGCGGGACATGGGGGGAGACGGGGTGCGACGGGCGTGGGGGAGGGGCTGCCCGGGGTGTCCGGGCTATTCCTTGACGCTTCCGGCGGCCAGTCCCGACTGCCAGTACTTCTGGAGCAGCAGGAACGCGGCGATCAGCGGCAGGATGGTGATGAGTGAACCGGTGACGACCAGGTTGAAGACGGCCTCGCCGCCCGCGGTCTGGGCCTGCTGGTTCCAGCTGTTCAGGCCCAGGGTCAGCGGATACCAGTCCGGGTCCTTGAGCATGATCAGCGGCAGGAAGTAGTTGTTCCAGGTCGCCACCATGGTGAACAGCAGGACGGTGACGATGCCGGGCGCCAGCAGCGGCAGCGCGACCCGGAAGAAGGTGCGCACCTCGCCGGCGCCGTCGATGCGGGCGGCCTCCATCAGCTCGGCCGGGATGGCCTCGCTCGCGAACACCCACATCAGATACAGGCCGAACGGCGAGATCAGCGACGGGACGATCACCGCCCAGGGCGTGTCGGTGAGCCCCATCTTGCTGAACATCAGGAAGGTCGGCACCGCCAGCGCCGTACCCGGCACCGCCACGGCCCCGATGACGACGGCGAAGACGCCCCGCCGGCCGGGGAAGTCGAACTTGGCGAGCGCGTAGCCGCCGAGGACCGCGAGGAAGGTGGCGCCGCCCGCGCCCAGCCCGACGTACAGCAGGGTGTTCAGCAGCCAGCGGGTGAACACGCCGTCGTTGTACGTGAACGTCTGCCTGATGTTGTCCCACAGGGCGAAGTCCCCGTCGAACCACAGGCCGAAGGAGTCCGACAGGCCCTCCTGCGTCTTGGTGGCGCTGATGACCAGCCAGAGCAACGGCACCAGGCTGTAGAGCACCACCAGCCCGGTGAGCACGGTCAGCAGGACGCTGCGCCGGGGCTTGCCGGGGGAGTGCCGGCGGCGGGCGGCGCGCAGCTTCGGCGCGGCGCGGTGCGTGCCGGAGGGCGCGGGCGCGGAACGGTCGGAGACGGTGACGACAGGACTGGTCATCGCTGCTTCACACTCCCTTGCGCATGCCGCGCAGCTGGACGACGTAGGCGATGACCATCGTGATCAGCCCCATGACGATGGCGACCGTCGCGGAGTAGTTGTGCTGCTGCCCGTTGAAGGACAGCGAGTACGTGTAGGAGTTCGGCGTGTAGTCGGTGGTGATGGCGTTGGGCGCCAGCGGCTGGAGGATGTTCGGCTCGTTGAAGAGCTGGAAGCTGCCGATGATCGAGAAGATCGTCGCGATGACCAGCGCCCCGCGGATGGCCGGCAGCTTGATGGCGGTGATCACGCGGAACTGTCCGGCCCCGTCGATCTCGGCGGCCTCGTACAGCGAGTGCGGGACCACGCGCAGGGCCGCGTAGAAGATCAGCATGTTGTAGCCGATGAACTCCCAGGTCACGATGTTGCCGATGGAGGCCAGCACCAGATCGGGGGAGAGCGGGTCGGGCAGCGTGACGCCCAGCGCGTCGTCGATGTCGCCGACCAGCCCGAAGCGGGTGCCGTACAGGAAGCCCCACATCAGGGTGGCCACCACGGCCGGCACGGCGTACGGCAGGAAGATCGAGATGCGGAAGAAGTCCCGGCCGTAGAGGCGGCCGCTGTCCAGGGCGAGCGCCACCAGCAGCGCGATGCCGAGCATGACCGGCACCTGCACGGCCAGGAAGAGCGAGACCCGCCCGAGCGAGGCCCAGAACCGGTCGTCCTGGAGGGCCTGCGTGTAGTTGTCCAGGCCGACGAAGGTGGTCCCGCCGATGAGCTGGTCGCGGAAGAGGCTGAGGTACACCGAGTACGCGATCGGCGCGAGGAAGACCAGGGCGAACACGGCCACGAACGGGCCGAGGAAGCCCCACCCCGTCCAGGAGCGGCGGTCCCGTCTCGTCGGTGGCGGTGCCGGCCGCGGCTCGGCGGCGGCCGGCGGTTGCAGCGTCGTCATGTCGTTCCTCGCTCGTCCACGTCCTGGAACTTCACCGATGTTTACGTAAACATCGGGCGCCGCGAAAAGGCGCTCGGGCTGTCATGTTTACGTAAACATCTGATGGCGGCATGTCTACACTGCCCCGATGACGACGGTCAAGGGTCCTTCCGCACCAGGGCCCGGCAGCGACAGGAAGGCGGCTGACGGCGAGTGAGCACGGCTGAGGAAGTCCCGACGAGCGCACCCGCGCGTGCCCGGCGCGGCCGGGACCGCACGGCCTCCATGGCGGACGTCGCCCGGCTGGCCGGGGTCTCCTCGCAGACCGTCTCCCGGGTCTCCAACGGCTACGCCGGGGTGACCGAGGAGACCCGGCAGCAGGTCCTGGCGGCCATGAAGGAGCTCGGCTACCGGCCCAACAGTGCCGCCCGGGCGCTCAAGCGCGGCGAGTTCCGCACCATCGGCGTCATCACCTTCTCCCTGTCCACCACGGGAAACGTGCGCACCCTGGAGGCCATCGCGACCTCCGCGGCGAGCGAGGGGTACGCGGTGACGCTGCTGCCGGTCGCCGTGCCCACGCAGGACGAGGTGCGGGGCGCGTTCTCCCGGCTGGAGGAGCTGGCCGTCGACGCGGTGATCGTCATCATGGAGGTCCACCTGCTGGACGCGGCCACCGTGAAACTGCCGCCCCATGTGCAGGTCGTGGTGGTCGACTCCGACGCCGGCGACCACTACACGGTCGTCGACACCGACCAGGCGGGCGGCACCCGTGCGGCCGTCCGGCATCTGCTCGGCCTCGGGCACGACACCGTGTGGCACCTGGCCGGGCCCGAGGACTCCTTCGCCGCCCAGCGCCGCACGGACGCCTGGCGCCGGACGCTCGCCGAGGCGGGCCGCACCCCGCCGCCGCTCACCCGGGGCGACTGGTCCGCGGAGTCCGGTTACCGGGCCGGCCTCGAACTCGCCGCACGCGAGGACTGCACGGCCGTCTTCGCGGCCAACGACCAGATGGCCCTCGGCCTGCTGCGCGCCCTGCACGAACGCGGCCGGCGCGTCCCCGAGGACGTCAGCGTCATCGGCTTCGACGACATCCCGGAGGCCGGCTCCTTCCTGCCGCCGCTGACCACCGTCCACCAGGACTTCGCCGAGGTGGGCCGGCTCTGCGTGCAGGCCGTGCTGCGCAAGATGCGCCAGGACGGCCCGGAGCGGGGCACGACGCTCGTACCCACCCGGCTGGTGCCCCGCACGAGCACGGCCCCGCCGCCGGCCCGCGCACGCTGAGGCGGGGTGCGCCCGCGCGGACGGGCCCCGGAAGCGCGGCGGGCCGGCCTGCCCCCGGCCCTGGCGACCCGGCTTGCCCGGGAAGCGCGGCGGGCCGCCTTGCGCGCAGCCCTGGCGACCCGACTCGCCCGGGAGGTGCGGCGGGCCCCCTGCGCGCGGCCCTCGCGACGGGTGACCGGGCGGGTGCGCCCGGTTTACGGGCCGCCGGGGCAGGCACTCGAACGCCTCACTGTCGTTCACGCGTGCCCGGGGAGAGCCCATGACCCAGTTCCAGGTCGACGCGCCGACCGCGCCGATCCCGCCGCACCACAGGACCGGGGAGGGCGAGAAGACCGCCGAGCGCCTGCCGCACCGGGGCGAGAAGTGACCGGCGCGGGCCGGTTCGGGCGCGGCGGGCGGCGTCGCGGTGCGGACGGCGGCCAGGTGGTGGTCGTGACCGGCGCGACCGCCGGCGTCGGCCGGGCCACGGCCCGCGCCTTCGGCGCACGCGGCGCGGCCGTCGCCCTGCTCGCCCGCGGCGAACACGCCCTGGAGCAGGCCGCCGAGGAGGTCAGGGAAGCGGGCGGACGGGCGCTGCCCCTGGTGGTGGACGTCTCCGACCCGGAGGCGGTGGACGCCGCCGCGACCCGCGTGGAGGACGAGCTCGGCCCGATCGACGTCTGGGTGAACGCCGCCTTCACCACCGTCTTCGCGCCCGTACGGGACGTCGCGCCCGAGGAGCTGAAGCGGGCCACGGAGGTCACGTACTTCGGCTTCGTCTACGGCACCCAGGCCGCGCTCCGGCGGATGGTGCCCCGCGACCGGGGCACCGTCGTGCAGGTCGGCTCGGCCCTGGCCCGGCGCAGCGTCCCGCTCCAGGCGGTGTACTGCGGGGCCAAGCACGCCATCCAGGGCTTCACCGAGTCCCTGCGCTGCGAGCTGCTGCACGACCGCAGCGGGGTGCGGGTCACCATGGTCCAGATGCCCGGCCTGAACACCCCCCAGTTCAGCTGGGTCCTCTCCCGGCTGCCCCGGCATCCGCGTCCGGTGGCCCCGGTCTACCAGCCCGAGGTCGCCGCCGAGGCGGTCCTGCACGCGGCCGACCACCCCGAACGGCGCGAGTACTGGGTCGGCGGCTCCACCGTCGCGACCCTCCTCGGGCAGAAACTGGCCCCGGGCCTGCTGGACCGCTATCTGGCCCGCACCGGCTACGACGCGCAGCAGACCGACGAGCCCGTCGACCCGTCCAGGCCGGTCAACCTCTACGAGCCGGTGGACGCCGCCGCGCCCGCCGACTACGGCGCCCACGGCCTCTTCGACGACGAGTCGCACCCGCGGAGCCTCCAGTTCTGGCTCTCCCGCCACCGCCGCCCGCTCGCGCTGGCCGCGGCGGCCGCCGGAGTCGTCTCGGCGGCGCTGGCCGGCGGGCGTGCCCAGGCCGGGAGGCGGGTGTGAGGAGCCGGGGCGGGCCGCCGCGCGGCTGACGCCGGTCAGCGTTCCCGGTCGATGTTGCGCGTCCACCAGTGGTGCTCGCAGAACCAGTGGCCGACCATCGCGCCCCCGAAGACCACGAACCCGACCCCGATCAGCCAGGACTCCACCACCAGCACGATGCCGACCGTGCCGTAACTGATCGCGTTGTCGAGGATCAGCGGGGTGAAGACGAGGAAGGAGAAGCCGCGCAGCCCCACCAGGCCCACCATGGTGGCCAGCGCCCCCGGCAGCAGGTCGCGCCAGCGGACCTGGCTGCCCAGCAGGAAGTGCTGGCCCCACCAGAAGAACAGCATGCCGGTCGCCGTGGACAGCGCGATCCGCGCCGAGCCGTGCAGCGCGGTCCGGGTCTGCACCTCCTGGTAGAGATACGCGGTCAGGGCGATCACCCAGGTCAGCTGCCGCCAGACGCGGTGCCAGGGGCCGGAGGGCAGACCCCAGATGCGTTCGTAGCCGTTCTGCACGCTCGCCGCGAAGGACACACCGAAGACGGCGAGGGCGATACCGCCCCACACGCTCGTGGTGCCGACCACCTTGGTCGGCGGGCTGATGATGTCGGTCAGCACCTTGGCGGACCGGCCGGACAGTCCCATGCCGTCGGCCAGCCAGGAGGCGAAACCGCCGCGTCCCAGGGGGTCGGCGGCGGCCACCACGATCAGCAGCGGCGCCAGCGTGACCAGGGCCAGCGTGGCGAAGCCCATGGCCCGGTGCATCAGCTCCAGTTCACGGCCGCGCCGCACCAGCGCGGACGCGGCCAACCGGTCCCACAGACGGAGGAAGGGGCGCCGGTACCGGTTCACGGGTGCTCCTCGGGCGGTCCTCGGACTGGCTCGCCGTTGCGGACTGAGTGACCCGGGGGAGGCGGGGACAAACGTGACGGCGGGTACCCGCACCCGTCCGCGCCGCCGGGAGCCGCCGAATGCGGGACGTTCGCGCGGACGGCCCCCGCATGGGCCGGCCGAAGCGGGAAACCCGCCCGCGAGAGGCCGGAGTGCCTGCGAAGGGGTGTGTGATGACGCCGATGGCCGACCACGTCATGGGTCACTGATGCCGGACGGCACGACGGCGCTGGGCGACCGCACGGTCGACGCGGTCGACGTCCACGCCTTCGAGGTCCCCACCGATGGGCCGGAGGGCAAGGAGCAGGACGGCACGCTCGAATGGGACTCCACGACCATGGTCCTGGTCCGGGTGCACGCCGGCGGCACGACCGGGCTGGGCTACACCTACGGGGACGCGTCGGCCGCCGCGTTCGCGCACACGCAGCTCGCACCGGTGATCCGGGGTGCCCCCGTGTCCTCGCCGCCCGCGCTGTGGCGGCGGATGGGCGAACGGATCCGCAACGCCGGGCGTCCCGGGGTCGGGGCCATGGCCCTGTCCGCCGTCGACGTGGCCCTGTGGGACCTGAAGGCGCGGCTGCTGGACCTGCCGCTGGTGCACCTCCTGCCGTCCTGCCACGACAGCGTGCCCGTCTACGGCAGCGGCGGCTTCACCAACTACTCGCCGGACCGCCTCACCCGCCAACTCGCCGACTGGGTCGAGCAGGGCATCGGGCGGGTGAAGCTGAAGACCTCGCGGCATCCGGAGGCCGACCCCCGGCGCCTGACCGCCGTACGCCGGGCGGTCGGCGACGGGCCCGAACTGCTCACCGACGCCAACGGCGCGCTCGGCCGCAAGGAGGCCCTGTACTGGGCGCGCAGGTTCCACGACGAGTGGGACGTGCGCTGGTTCGAGGAACCCGTCTCCTCCGCCGACCTGGAGGGACTGCGGATGCTGCGCGACCGGGGACCCGAACGCCTGGAGATCGCGGCGGGGGAGTACGCCTTCACCGCGCAGGACTTCGCCAACCTCGCCGACGGCCCCGCCGTGGACTGCCTCCAGGCCGACGTCACCCGGTGCGGGGGCATCACCGGCCTGCTGGAGGTCGCAGGACTGGCCGCCGCCCGGCACCTCGACCTGTCCGCGCACTGCGCGCCGGCGGTCTCCGCGCACGCCTTCTGCGCCGTACGCAGGCTGCGGCACCTGGAGTACTTCCACGACCACGTGCGCGTCGAAAACCTGCTGTTCGACGGCACCCTGGCGCCCGCCGGCGGGGCCCTGCGGCCCGACACCGGCCGGCCGGGACTCGGCCTGGAGGTCAGGTGGGCCGACGCCGAGCCCTACCGCGTCCACGGCGCGCGGCCGTCCTGACCCGGCTCGCGGAACTCGCGGAACTCGCCGAAGGAGAGGCCGCCGGCCCGCTCAGGGGTCCATGCGCTGCCGCTGGCGCATCTGCTCGTTGTGCCAGGCGATCGCGCGGCGGATCTGCGGCTCGTGCAGACCGGTCCGGCACGCGAGCTGGTCCATGGAGAGCGCCGGCGGGCCCGTGGTCAGCGCCCGGGTCAGCTTCGCCGCCCAGAGCTCCTCCTCCACGAAGGGCCGGTCCTGATAGCCGTCCTTGACCACGTCGAAGTGGTCGTCGCAGCACGCGGTGATGAGCCGGAGCCCGTCGAACCACTCATGGGCGGCGGGCGCGGAGGAGGAGTCCGGCACATAGCCGCGCACGGCCTCGTTCTCCGGGAACACCCGGGCGCACAGATCGCACAGCTCCATGGGAACGGCCCGCCCGGTCCGACGGCCCTTCCTGCGCTTACGGTTCCACATCGCGCCTCCTGGAATCACCGTCCAGCAGCGTCGACGCCGTATGCCGCCTCGGGCCGGCGTCCGGAATTCCGGAGTTACCCGATGGGAAGGGCACAAACGCCCGCTCGCGGCGACCGTCTCCGCCATGATCCCGGCCAGCTCGGTGAGGGTCGCGAGGACCTCCTCGGGCGGGGTCTGGGTAGAGAAGAACTTCTCGAACAGCACCTTCAGCCGGGGCAGCCGGGCCTCCTCGATCCCCATGAGGTCGGCGACGACGTACATCGGCAGGGGACCGGCGAAGGCCGCCTTGAGGTCGACGACGCCCTCCGCGGGAAGCTCGTCCAGCAGGCGGCCGGTGAGTTCCGCGATCCGCCCCCGCAGGTGCTCGACGCGGCGCACGGTGAGCGCCTGGGCGACGAGCCCCCGCAGCCGGCGGTGCTCGGTGCCGTCCACGGTGAGCATGGAGCGGCCCGGGTTGGCCAGGCCGATCAGCGGCCAGTCCGCGGGGATCTCGCCGCGCCGCCACGCTCCCCACACGTTGATGTCCTTCACCAGCCGGGGATCCGTGAGGAGGGCCTTGGCCTCGGCGTGCCGGGTGACCGCCCAGACGGGCACACCGCCCGGCAGCTCCACGGCGGCGAGGGGACCGGCGGCGCGCAGCCGGGCGCTCTCGCCGTCCAGGTCGGTGACGAACGGGTCCAGCGGTATCCGGGCTTCTTCGGTACCGGTCGTCATGCTGGCGTGGCCTCCCCGGGCAGCGGTCGCCGGCACGGGTGAGCCGGAAGCTTTCGCGCGGCGTTCAACGGGCGATCACTATACGAGAGTTCGTGATCGCCGGAAGGGGCGCGGATCCGCCCTAGGGGAGGCCGCCCCGCTCGCAGACCTGGCGCGCGACGTCGCGGAGCTTCACGTTGCGGTCCTGGGAGTAGCGGCGCAGCGCGGCGAAGGCCTGGTCCTCGGTGAGACGGTGACTGCCCATCAGGATGCCCATGGCCTCGCCGATGGTGTGCCGGGTGCCGATGGCCTCCTGAAGCTGCGCCTGGGTGCGGGCGCTGGAGAAGGCGACCGCGGCATGGGATGCCAGCAGCCAGCCGGCGGTCTCGTCGGCGGCGGCGAAGGCGCCCGGCCGGCGGGAGTAGAAGTTCAGCGCGCCCAGGTCCTCGTCCTCGGTGAACAGCAGGATGCCCATCATGCTGCCCAGGCCCAGCTTGCGGGCCTCGGGCACGTACGCGGGCCAGCGCTCCGACGAGGCGGTGAAGTCGGCGATCCGGAACTGCCGCTCGCCCACGGAGTTGCGCGCGGCGTCGAAGCAGGGGCCCTCCCCGACGCGTTCCTGGAGCCGGTCGCTCTCGATCACCAGCTGCTCGGTGGGCGCCAGCGACCGCACCCGCCCGTCGCGCAGCAGGAGGATGCCGGCGGCGTCGCAGCCCTCGACCAGCTCCGTGGCCGAGGCGGTGATCCGCTCCAGCGTGTCGCGCACGGACTCCTGGGCCAGCAGGTCCCGCGCCAGTGAGGCCATCTCCTCGGCGAACCCTCGCCAGTCCATCCCGTCCTCCTGTTCCGCCGTGACCGACGCGTCGATGTCCCGGCCGACCCCGTAGGAGTGCCCGGGAGCGGGCCGAGGCAAAAGCGCCGGGATCGGCGGGGCGGGGCCCGGTCATCTTGTTTCACGCTACATCTAAATGCATAATGTGCTTATGGACATGCCGGTCACGGGTCCTGGAGGGCCCGACGCCTCCTCGGAGGACCTGATCATCGCCGTCGAGCAGATGGTCCGGTACGTGCGCCACAGCGCACGCGCCGGCGGCCTGAGCATCGCGGCCTCCTCGGCGCTGGGCCGGCTGGGCCGCGAGGGCCCCCAGCGGCTGACCGACCTCGCCAGGGGCGAGGGCGTCTCCCAGCCGAACATGACCCAGCTCGTCACCCGGATGGAACGCGCGGGCCTGGTCCGCCGGGTCGCCGACCGCAGCGACGGCCGGGGCGTGCTGGTCGAGATCACCGCCGCCGGCCAGGAGGTCTTCGCCCGGCGCCGCGCCGAACGCGCCGAGGCCCTCCAGCGGCTCATCGCCGAACTCACCGAACCGGAGCAGCAGGCCACCAGGACCGCGCTCCTGGCCCTGGCCCGGGCGCTGCGCAGCCGTCAGGACACGCCCTGACGGCGCTCCGTCCCGACCGCACGTCCCCACCGTCCCCGCCGTCCCCACCCTCACCCGAAAGAGAACCGCACATGAGTGCACCGCATGGAAAGGCAGCCAGCCCGTTCCGGCAGCCCAAGGCAGTCTGGGCCGTCGCGTTCGCCTGCGTGATCTCGTTCATGGGCATCGGTCTGGTCGACCCGATCCTGCCCGCCCTGGCCGACAGCCTCCACGCCACGCCCAGCCAGGTCTCCCTGCTGTTCAGCAGCTACCTGATCGTCACCGCCGTCGCGATGCTGATCGTCGGCTGGATATCCAGCCGCATCGGCGCCAAGCGCACCCTCGTCATCGGCCTCGCGATCATCGTCGTCTTCGCCGCCCTCGCGGGCACCACCGACTCCATCGACGGCATCGTCGGCTTCCGCGCCGGCTGGGGGCTCGGCAACGCCCTGTTCATCGCCACCTCCCTCGCCGTCATCGTGGCCTCCGCCAGCGGCGGCTTCGGCGGCGCGATCATCCTCTACGAGACCGCCCTCGGCCTCGGCATCGCCGTCGGCCCGCTGCTCGGCGGGGAGCTGGGCGGCATCAGCTGGCGCGGCCCCTTCTTCGGCGTCGCCGCCCTCATGGCCGTTGCGCTGATCGCCACCCTCGCCTTCGTGCCCGACCTGCCGAGGCCGAAGCAGCGCACCTCGGCGCTCGCCCCGCTCAAGGCCCTGCGCCACCGCGGCCTGCTCACCATGGGCATCATGGCCCTGCTGTACAACTGGGGCTTCTTCACCATGCTCGGCTACGCGCCGTACCCCATGGAGCTCGACGCCCACGAGCTCGGCCTCGTCTTCACCGGCTGGGGCCTGCTGGTCGCCGCCTTCAGCGTCTTCTTCGCGCCGCGCCTCCAGGCCCGCTTCGGCACCGCCCCGGTGCTGTACGCCAACCTGCTCGGCCTCGGCGTCGTCATGGCGGTCATCGCGGCAGGTGTCGCGAGCCCCACCACGGTCATCGTCGCGGTCATCGTCAGCGGCGCCTTCATCGGCATCAACAACACCCTGACCACGCAGGCCGTCATGCTCGTCTCGCCCGTCGAGCGCCCCGTGGCGTCCTCCGCCTACGGCTTCCTGCGCTTCATCGGCGGCGGCCTCGCCCCCTACGTCGCCGGAAAGCTCGCCGACGCCACCGACCTGAGCGTGCCCTTCTACCTCGGCGCCGCGACCTTCCTGCTCGCCATCCCCGTGCTGGCCAGCGGCCACGGCCTGCTGCGCCGCGCCGAGACCGGCACCGCGGACAGTGAGCCCGCCACGCCGACGTTCACCGCCGTCGGCACCCCGGCCACCACCGGCGGCACACCGCCCGTCGTCGTCGCCGTGGGCGCCCACGACAGGGCCGCCTCCGTCGTCGACACCGCCGCGCGCCTCGCCCGGGACACCGGCAGCCCCCTCGAAGTGGTGCACGTCCGGCAGACCGCCGTGGTCGAGGAACAGGCCGTCGACACCGAGACCGACGACGAGGCCCGTGCGGCGGTCACCGCGCACCTCGAACGGCTGACCGGCCTCGGTATCGCCGCCACCGGCCAGATCCTCACCAGCGTCGGCGACCACGCCGCGGCCGGCCGGGCACTGGCCCAGCACGCGGCCGAGGTGGGCGCCCGTACGGTCGCGGTCGGCCGCTCCCCGCGCGGCCCCGTCGCCCAGTTCGCCGACGGCAGCTTCACCAGCGCCCTCACCCACGCCGCCGACTGCACCGTCGTCCTCGTCGACCCGGACGACGCCCCCCTGCCCCTGACCGCCGCCGCACTGCCGGGCCTGCGCACCGAGGCGGGCTAGGGCCTGTCGTTTGGATCAGGTCGGCTG
>NZ_WWHX01000443.1 GCF_009862125.1 Streptomyces sp. SID5910 | reverse complement strand
AACGCCGGCATGGCGCGCCCGCAGGCGCCCCGTCCGCAGGGCGGCCCGCGTCCCGGCGGTCCCGGTGCCCCCGGCGCCGGTCCCCGTCCGCAGGCTCCCGGCCAGGGCGGCGGTCCGCGTCCCCAGGCTCCGGGCGGCAACCGCCCGACCCCGGGTGGGATGCCGCGTCCGCAGGGCGGTCCCGGCGGTCCCCGTCCCGGCGGCGGCCCGCGTCCGAACCCCGGCATGATGCCGCAGCGTCCCGCTGCCGGCCCGCGTCCCGGCGGTGGCCCCGGCGGCGGCCGTGGCCCGGCCGGTGCCGGTCGTCCCGGTGGCGGCGGTCGTCCGGGCGGCGGCGGCTTCGCCGGCCGTCCCGGTGGCGGCGGCGGTGCCGGTCGTCCCGGTGGCGGCGGCGGTTTCGCCGGTCGTCCCGGTGGCGGCGGCTTCGGCGGCGGCGGTGGCCGTCCCGGCTTCGGTGGCCGTCCCGGCGGTCCCGGTGGCCGTGGTGGCACGCAGGGCGCCTTCGGCCGTCCCGGCGGTCCCGCGCGTCGCGGTCGCAAGTCGAAGCGGCAGAGGCGCCAGGAGTACGAGGCCATGCAGGCCCCGTCGGTCGGCGGCGTGATGCTGCCTCGCGGCAACGGCGAGACCATTCGCCTGTCGCGCGGTGCGTCGCTCACCGACTTCGCGGAGAAGATCAACGCCAACCCGGCGTCGCTCGTCGCGGTCATGATGAACCTCGGCGAGATGGTCACCGCGACCCAGTCCGTCTCCGACGAGACGCTCCACCTCCTCGCCGGCGAGATGAACTACGACGTTCAGATCGTCAGCCCCGAGGAGGAGGACCGCGAGCTGCTCGAGTCCTTCGACCTGGAGTTCGGCGAGGACGAGGGCTCCGAGGAGGACCTGGTCGTCCGTCCGCCGGTCGTGACCGTCATGGGTCACGTCGACCACGGCAAGACCCGACTGCTCGACGCCATCCGCAAGACGAACGTCATCGCGGGCGAGGCCGGCGGCATCACCCAGCACATCGGTGCCTACCAGGTCGCGACCGAGGTCAACGACGAAGAGCGCAAGATCACCTTCATCGACACCCCGGGTCACGAGGCGTTCACCGCCATGCGTGCCCGTGGTGCCCGGTCGACGGACATCGCGATCCTCGTCGTCGCGGCCAACGACGGCGTCATGCCGCAGACGGTCGAGGCGCTCAACCACGCCAAGGCCGCCGAGGTGCCGATCGTCGTCGCGGTCAACAAGATCGACGTCGAGGGTGCCGACCCGACCAAGGTGCGCGGTCAGCTGACCGAGTACGGCCTGGTGGCCGAGGAGTACGGCGGCGACACCATGTTCGTCGACATCTCCGCCAAGCAGGGTCTGCACATCGACTCCCTGCTGGAGGCCGTGGTCCTCACCGCGGACGCCTCGCTCGACCTGCGGGCCAACCCGAACCAGGACGCGCAGGGCATCTCCATCGAGTCCCGTCTCGACCGCGGCCGCGGTGCCGTGGCGACGGTCCTCGTGCAGCGAGGCACCCTGCGGGTCGGCGACACGATGGTGGTGGGCGACGCCTACGGCCGCGTCCGCGCCATGCTCGACGACAACGGCAACAACGTCGCCGAGGCCGGTCCCTCGACGCCGGTCCAGGTCCTCGGCCTGACCAACGTCCCGGGCGCCGGTGACAACTTCATCGTGGTCGAGGAGGACCGTACGGCCCGCCAGATCGCGGAGAAGCGTGCCGCCCGCGAGCGGAACGCCGCGTTCGCCAAGCGCACGCGCCGCGTCTCCCTGGAGGACCTGGACAAGGTGCTCAAGGCCGGCGAGGTCCAGCAGCTGAACCTGATCATCAAGGGTGACGCTTCCGGTTCGGTCGAGGCCCTCGAGTCCTCGCTGCTCCAGCTGGACGTCGGCGAAGAGGTCGACATCCGCGTCCTGCACCGCGGCGTCGGTGCGGTCACGGAGTCCGACATCGACCTGGCGATGGGCTCCGACGCCATCGTGATCGGCTTCAACGTGCGCGCCGCCGGGCGTGCCGCCCAGATGGCCGAACGCGAGGGTGTGGACGTCCGGTACTACTCGGTCATCTACCAGGCGATCGAGGAGATCGAGGCGGCCCTCAAGGGCATGCTCAAGCCGGAGTACGAGGAGGTCGAGCTCGGCACGGCGGAGATCCGCGAGGTCTTCCGCTCGTCCAAGCTGGGCAACATCGCGGGTGTGCTCATCCGCTCCGGCGAGGTCAAGCGCAACACCAAGGCGCGCCTCCTGCGCGATGGCAAGGTCATCGCGGAGAACCTCAACATCGAGGGTCTGCGTCGCTTCAAGGACGACGTCACCGAGATCCGCGAAGGCTTCGAGGGCGGTATCAACCTCGGAAACTTCAACGACATCAAGGTCGACGACGTCATCGCGACGTACGAGATGCGCGAGAAGCCGCGGGTGTAACACCCCGACTTCTTCAGACGGTGCGGCCCGGGGCCGGTCGGCGGAGAGCAATATCCGTCGATCGGCCCCGGCCGTTCGTTGTACGGTTCTGATGTCCCCGCCCGTGGATGGCGGGGCCATCGATCCCGAACCGGCGGGTGAACCGGTCGTACATGTATGTGGGGACGCTGTCCTTCGACCTTCTCCTCGGCGACGTACATTCGCTGAAGGAGAAGCGCTCACTCGTCCGCCCGATCGTCGCCGAACTCCAGCGGAAGTACGCGGTGAGCGCGGCGGAGGTGGATCACATGAACCTGCACCGCCGGGCCGTCATCGGCCTGGCCATGGTGTCCGGCGACGCCGGGCACCTCGGCGACGTACTCGACCGGTGCGAACGGCTGGTGGCCGGCCGGCCCGAGGTGGAGCTGCTGTCCGTCAGACGGCGCTTCCACGGCGAAGACGACTGACCCACGAAACGCAGAGAAGAAAGAACGGGAGACGGACCAGTGGCCGACAACGCGCGGGCGAAAAGGCTGGCGGACCTCATCCGAGAGGTGGTGGCCCAGAAGCTTCAGCGCGGGATCAAGGACCCGCGGCTCGGCTCGCACGTCACCATCACGGACACCCGGGTCACGGGTGACCTGCGGGAGGCGACCGTCTTCTACACGGTGTACGGGGACGACGAGGAGCGGCAGGCCGCCTCCGCCGGACTGGAGAGCGCCAAGGGCATCCTGCGCTCCGAGGTCGGCAAGGCGGCCGGCGTGAAGTTCACGCCCACCCTGACCTTCGTGATGGACGCCCTCCCGGACACCGCCCGGAACATCGAGGACCTCCTCGACAAGGCGCGCCAGTCCGACGAGAAGGTGCGCGAGGTGTCCGCGGGCGCCGCGTACGCCGGCGAGGCGGACCCGTACAAGAAGCCGGGCGCCGAGGACGACGAGACGGACGACACCGCGGAATGACCGAGAAGCACACCACGCCCGACGGCCTTGTCATCGTCGACAAGCCGTCGGGCTTCACTTCGCACGACGTCGTCGCCAAGATGCGGGGCATCGCCCGCACCCGGCGCGTCGGGCACGCCGGCACGCTCGACCCGATGGCGACGGGCGTCCTGGTCCTCGGCGTGGAGCGGGCCACCAAGCTCCTCGGGCACCTCGCCCTCACCGAGAAGGAGTACCTGGGCACCATCAGGCTCGGGCAGACGACGCTGACGGACGACGCCGAGGGCGAGATCACGAGGTCGCAGGACGCCTCGAAGGTCACCCGGGAGGCGATCGACGCCGGTGTCGCCAAGCTGAGCGGCGCCATCATGCAGGTGCCGTCCAAGGTCAGCGCCATCAAGATCAACGGCGTGCGCTCCTACAAGCGGGCGCGCGAGGGCGAGGAGTTCGAGATCCCCGCCCGTCCCGTCACCGTCTCCTCCTTCGCGGTGTACGACGTCCGGGATGCCGTCGCCGAGGACGGCACCCCGGTGCTGGACCTGGTGGTCTCGGTGGTCTGCTCGTCCGGCACCTACATCCGCGCCCTCGCCCGCGACCTCGGCTCCGACCTCGGTGTGGGCGGGCACCTCACCGCGCTGCGCCGCACCCGGGTGGGCCCGTACAAGCTGGACGCGGCGAAGACGCTGGACCAGCTCCAGCAGGACCTCACCGTCATGCCCGTCGCGGACGCGGCCACCGCCGCCTTCCCGCGCTGGGACGTGGACACCAAGCGGGCCCGGCTGCTCCTGAACGGGGTGCGCCTGGAGATCCCCGACGCCTACGCGGGCGCCGGTGCCGTCGCCGTCTTCGACCCCGAGGGCCGCTTCCTCGCGCTCGTGGAGGAACACAAGGGCAAGGCGAAGAGCCTGGCCGTCTTCGGCTGAGCCGACGGCCCGTCAACTCCCGTCCGTGGAGCGGCGGTCACGAGGACTGCCCTTACCGCCGCTCCACGGTCCCCCTCGGTTCCCCCACCCCCTAGGGTGTATCCAACCCCTTCCTTCTATTCACCCGTCCGGGCAGGCGCTCGGAGTGAACCGGGGGAGCGGAAGGGGGCGCGTTCGCGAGGAGATCTGTCCCGCCGATCTTCACTTGCCTACCGTCGAGCAGAGCACAGGTGTACGGCGGCACGGCGGGGAGGTGCGGCGATGGCGTCGCGGAACCGGTCCCGGGAGGCGGACGGCAGCGCACGGCGGCTGCCGCACAGCGACCTCCCGGCCACGCAGGACGACGCCCTGCCGTCCCCGGACGGCACGGACGGCGCCCTGGTCCGCGTCGACGACCTGGCCGGCCGCCCCCGGGGCACGGGATTCGCCGCCGACCACCACGGCACGGTGATCACCAGCCATGAGGCGGTCGACGGCCTGAGCAGGCTCGTCCTGCGCGCCGCCGGGGACCGCCGCCTGGTCGTGTCCGCCGCGGACGTGACCCCGCTGCCCGGCCTCGGCCTGGCCCTCGTCCGCGCCGAAGGACTCGGCACCGCACCGCTGCCCGTCACCGTCCGGGACCGGATCGAGGCGGGCACCTACGTCCGGATCGCCGCCGGCTGCTGGCGCGAGGCGCGGGTCCTCGGCACCACCGACGTCACCTACACGGCCACCGACCGCTTCCACCACGTCGGCGACGCCCTGGAGCTGGCGCTCGGCACCTCCGGGCGGGACGCGCTGCGGCTCGGCGGCGGCGCGGCCGGCGGACCCGTGCTCGACGTCACCACCGGCGCCGTCCTCGGCGTCCTCGGCACCGCCCTGACCTCCGGGCACCGCGACGTCGGCTTCGCCGTGCCGCTGCGCGCGGCCTCCGGCCCCCTCGCCGACCTGCTCGCCGAGAACGCGGAGACCGTCCCGGCGTACGGCGCCGACCTCAATCTTGCGGGGACCGTCGAGCTCACGGCGACGTCGATGCGGAGGGACGGCGCGGTCGGGCCGGATCCGTCCCGTCCTGCCGAGCCGGTCGGACGGGACGTGCCCGCCCGCGAGCTGGCCGCGTTCGCCGCCCGCACGGGCGGGCCGGCCCATGTCCTCGGGCTCGTCGGCGCACCCGGGTCCGGGCGCACGACCGAACTGGAAGCCCTCGCCGCCCGCCGTTCCCGGGGCCCGGAACGCGCGCCCACGCTGTGGCTGCGCGGCGCCGACCTGTGCGACGACGACACGTCGGTCGCCGACGCGGCACGCAGGACGCTGGCCCGCGCCTCGGGCATCGTGGCCGCCTCGGACCGGCGGTGCCCGTCGGATCTCGGCGACACCACCCCGGAACGCCTCGCCCGCCTCGCCGGCTCCGCCGGCCGCCCTCTGCTGATCGTCCTCGACGGCCCGGAGGAGATGCCGCCGCTCCTGGCCCACCGCCTCGCCGAGTGGACCGAGGGCACGGCGGCGTGGCTGAGGGAGACGGGGGCGCGGCTGGCGGTGGCGTGCCGGGAGGAGTACTGGGAGCGGGCGGGGGCGGAGTTTCCGCGGGAGGTGCTGCACGGGGCGGTGGCGTCCTGGGCGGGGGAGTTGACCTCAGTTACTGCGCGGGGGCTGAGGCGGGGAGACGGCGATGCGGTGCCGGTGGCTCGCCGGGCGCTCGGTGAGGTGGGGGACGCGTTCGAGGCGGGGGCTGGGGGAGCCGTGGAGTTCGAAGGGCGCTTGTCGGGCTTCGGGGCGGAGGTGGTCGTAGGCGGCCGGGGGTGGACGGGGGC
>NZ_WWHX01000442.1 GCF_009862125.1 Streptomyces sp. SID5910 | reverse complement strand
CTGGAGGACCTCCTCGTGGTTGAGGGGCTCGCCCGTCATGCCCGCCGCCAGGTTCGTCACCAGCGAGATGCCCAGCACCTCCGCACCGGCCTCGCGCGCGGCGATCGCCTCCAGGACCGTCGACATGCCGACGAGGTCCGCGCCGATGACGCGCGCCATGCGGATCTCCGCCGGCGTCTCGTAGTGCGGGCCGGGGAACTGGGCGTAGACGCCCTCCTCCAGCGTGGCGTCGACCTCCTTGCACAGCGCGCGCAGACGCGGCGAGTACAGGTCGGTGAGGTCGACGAAGTTCGCGCCGACGATGGGGGAGGTGGCCGTGAGGTTGATGTGGTCGCTGATCAGGACCGGCTGGCCGGGGCGCATGCCCTCGCGCAGGCCGCCGCAGCCGTTGGTCAGGATGATCGTCTTGGCGCCGGCGGCGACGGCCGTGCGGACGCCGTGGGAGACGGCGGCGACGCCGTGGCCCTCGTAGTAGTGGGTGCGGCCCAGGAAGACCAGCGCGCGCTTGTCGCCGATGGAGTACGAGCGGACCTTGCCGCCGTGGCCCTCCACTGCGGGCTTGGGGAAGCCCGGCAGGTCGGTGACCTGGAGATCGGCCTCGGGGTCGCCCAGGGCGTCCACGGCCGGTGCCCAGCCGGAGCCCATCACGAGGGCTACGTCGTGGGTCTCGGCGCCGGTGAGTTCGCGCAGGCGGGCCGCGGCGGCGTCGGCGGCGGCGTAGGGGTCGCCCTGGATGTCGTCCGGAAGAAGAGATGCGTTCACGCCGAAGAGGGTAGCCGGTTTACGCCTACGCGCGTAGATGACAGAGCTCACGGGTTTGAGATTGTCGGGTTGTGGGTTCTGACGAAAGCGCTTCAGCAGGGGCGCTTGCGCAGCTCCATGACGTAGTCGTGCGGGGCGCCGGCCGACTCGGCGGCGTCCGCGACCTCGCCCAGGTAGCGGGCGGAGGGCAGGCCGCCCTCGTAGGCGTTCAGGACGTACGTCCAGGCGCCCTCCTCGCCGTCCAGCGTGTGGATCCGGACGCGCGTGCGGCGGTATATGTCCATGCCCACGCCCTCCCAGCGGTCGAGCGAGTCCTCGTCCATCGGGGCGACGTCGTAGAGCGCGACGAAGACCTGGGAGATCGGGTCCTCGACGAGGGTCGCCAGCGCACCCTCCCAGCCCATGTGCTCGCCCCCGAAGGTCAGCCGCCACCCGTTCAGCCAGCCCGTGGCGCGCAGCGGCGAGTGCGGGGCGCGACGGGTCATCAACCGCGCGTCGAGGTTGCCGGCGTATGCGGCGTAGAGCGACATGGGGAGAGCGTACGGCAGGCGTCCCGGGCGTCGCTGTCGTCACAGACGTGCCCCCGGGCGGTCCCACGCCGAGCGGTGCGGGACAATGGAGTACGTGACTCGGATCGTGATCATCGGTGGCGGACCCGGCGGATACGAAGCGGCCCTGGTGGCCGCGCAGCTCGGCGCGGAGGTGACCGTCGTCGACTGCGACGGTCTGGGCGGGGCGTCGGTGCTGACCGACTGCGTGCCGTCCAAGACCCTCATCGCCACGGCCGAGGTGATGACCACCTTCGATTCGTCGTACGAGGAATTGGGGATCATCGTTGCCGATGACACTCCGCCCATGGAGCAGGCCGCTCGGGTGGTCGGTGTCGATCTGGGCAAGGTCAACCGGCGTGTGAAGCGGCTCGCGCTGGCGCAGTCGCACGACGTCACCGCCTCCGTGACGCGCGCGGGCGCGCGGGTCATGCGCGGGCGCGGGCGGCTGGAGGGCATGCAGGCCCTCGACGGGTCGCGCAAGGTCGTGGTGCGCGCCGCCGACGGCAGCGAGGAGACGCTCACCGCGGACGCCGTGCTCATCGCGACCGGCGGGCATCCGAGGGAGCTCCCCGACGCGCGTCCCGACGGCGAGCGGATTCTGAACTGGACCCAGGTGTACGACCTGGACGAGCTGCCCGAAGAGCTGATCGTGGTCGGCTCCGGTGTGACCGGTGCCGAGTTCGCCGGTGCCTACCAGGCGCTGGGCTCCAAGGTGACGCTCGTGTCGTCGCGTGACCGGGTGCTGCCCGGCGAGGACCCGGACGCCGCCGCCGTCCTGGAGGACGTGTTCCGCCGGCGCGGCATGAACGTCATGGCGCGCTCGCGGGCCCAGTCCGCCAAGCGGGTCGGGGACCGGGTCGAGGTGACCCTCGCCGACGGGCGCGTCATCACCGGGTCGCACTGCCTGATGGCCGTCGGCGCCATCCCCAACACCGAGGGCATGGGCCTGGAGGAGGCCGGGGTCAAGCTCAAGGACTCCGGGCACATCCGCACCGACCGCGTGTCCAGGACCTCCGCCCCCGGTGTGTACGCCGCCGGTGACGTCACCGGCGTCTTCGCGCTGGCCTCCGTGGCGGCGATGCAGGGGCGGATCGCCATGTACCACTTCCTCGGGGACGCGGTCACGCCGCTGAATCTGAAGACCGTCTCGGCGAACGTCTTCACCGACCCCGAGATCGCGACCGTCGGGTACTCGCAGGCCGACGTCGACAGCGGCAGGATCGACGCCCGGGTGGTGAAGCTGCCGCTGCTGCGCAACCCGCGCGCCAAGATGCAGGGCATCCGGGACGGCTTCGTCAAGATCTTCTGCCGGCCCGGTACCGAGATCGTCGTGGGTGGTGTGGTCGTGGCGCCGCGTGCCTCCGAGCTCATTCATCCGATCTCGATCGCCGTCGACAACAATCTGACGGTCGAGCAGATCGCCAACGCCTTCACCGTGTATCCCTCCCTCTCGGGGTCGATCGCCGAGGTGGCGCGGCAGCTGCACTCGCGGAAGAGCAACGGGGAGGGCTAGGGATCGCCTGCTGTCCTCGGGCGGCCGGAATCGACTGGCCTGTGATTACGGGGAGTTGCGGAAGCTTGCGGGTGGCATAGGCGCGTATACCACTTCCGTCCCTGGTGTGCGAACAACTTCTGTTATTCGGCGCATACTGCTGAAAGCAGACGGTCGTTGGGGTTACTGTCAGTTTCGTGTTCGCTGCAGAACGTCGCCAATTGATCCTCGAAATGGTGCGAGCGAACGGGGCCGTGTCGCTCCGTGAGCTCGCCCGCGTCGTCCAGACCTCCGAAGTGACCGTACGGCGGGACGTGCGCGCACTGGAGGCAGAAGGACTCCTCGACCGCCGGCACGGCGGTGCGGTACTGCCGGGCGGTTTCACGCGAGAATCCGGCTTTCCGCAGAAGTCCCATCTCGCGACCGCCGAGAAAACGGCCATCGCCGATCTCGCCGCGGGTTTCGTCGAAGAGGGCGAGGCCATCGTGGTGGGGGCGGGGACCACCACCCAGGAGCTGGCGCGCCGGCTCGCGCGGGTGCCCGGGCTGACCGTCGTCACCAACTCGCTGCTGGTGGCCCAGGCCCTCGCCCACGCCAACCGCGTCGAGGTCGTGATGACCGGCGGCACGCTGCGGGGGTCCAACTACGCCCTGGTCGGCAGCGGTGCCGAGCAGTCCCTCCAGGGCCTGCGGGTGTCCAAGGCCTTCCTGTCCGGAGCCGGGCTGACGGCGGAACGCGGCCTTTCCACGTCCAACATGCTGTCGGCGTCCGTCGACCGCGCGCTGGTGCAGGCCGCCGCCGAGGTCGTCGTCCTCGCCGACCACTCCAAGCTGGGCACGGACACCATGTTCCAGACCGTGCCCACGGACGTCATCACCCGCCTGGTCACCGACGAGCCGCCCGGCCACGACGACCGTGCCGCCACCGAACTCCAGGCCCTGGCCGACCAGGGCGTGCAGATCGCCGTGGCCGGGGCGTCGGGAGGTGCGACAGGCGCGGGAAACCCCCAGGCCGCCGGGGCTGACACCGCCCCGGCACGACAGCAGCGCCGGGACGTGCCGCTGCCCGGGCCGCGCCGTCAGGTCCCCGGCGCGGGACCGGCGCTACGGACGGCCACGGCACTCGGCGAGCCGAACACCGGGAACGAACGGGCCCGGGTCGCGGACCTGCGCCGGCGCTGAGCGGCCGCACGGTCCGTCGCGTCCCCCCTCAACGGCGGGGCGCCCGGCGGACCGTGAGTGGTGGTCCGCCGGGCGCCCCGGTCGTGCAGGTGTACTGCGGGTGTCAGTCCTTGATCTCGCAGATCGCGGCACCCGACGTGATGGACGCGCCGACCTCCGCGCCCAGGCCCTTGATGGTGCCGGACTTGTGGGCGTTGAGGGGCTGCTCCATCTTCATCGCCTCCAGGACGACGATCAGGTCGCCCTCCTGGACCTCCTGGCCCTCCTCCACGGCGATCTTGACGATCGTGCCCTGCATCGGAGAGGCGAGGGTGTCGCCGGAGGCCGCGGGGCCCGACTTCTTCGCCGCACGCCGCTTCGGCTTGGCACCGGCCGCCAGACCGGTGCGGGCCAGCGACATGCCGAGCGACGAGGGGAGGGAGACCTCCAGGCGCTTGCCCCCGACCTCGACGACGACCGTCTCACGGCCCGCGTCCTCGTCCGCCTCGGTGTCGGCGGGCGCGGCGAACGGCTTGATCTCGTTGACGAACTCCGTCTCGATCCACCGGGTGTGGACCGTGAAGGGGTCGGTGGAGCCGGTGAGCTCGGGAGCGAAGGCCGGGTCGCGGACCACCGTGCGGTGGAAGGGGATGGCGGTGGCCATGCCCTCGACCGTGAACTCGTCTAGGGCGCGGGCGGCGCGCTGGAGGGCTTCCTTGCGGGTCCGGCCGGTGACGATCAGCTTCGCCAGCAGCGAGTCCCACGCCGGGCCGATGACCGATCCGGACTCGACGCCCGCGTCCAGACGGACGCCGGGGCCGGCGGGCGCCTCGAAGCGGGTGACGGTGCCGGGAGCGGGCAGGAAGCCCCGGCCCGGGTCCTCGCCGTTGATGCGGAACTCGAACGAGTGGCCGCGCAGCTCCGGGTCGCCGTAGCCCAGCTCCTCGCCGTCGGCGATGCGGAACATCTCGCGGACCAGGTCGATGCCGGCGACCTCCTCGGTGACCGGGTGCTCCACCTGGAGGCGGGTGTTGACCTCCAGGAAGGAGATCGTGCCGTCCATGCCGACGAGGAACTCGACGGTGCCGGCGCCGACATAGCCGGCCTCCTTCAGGATCGCCTTGGAGGACGAGTACAGCTCCTCCATCTGGGCGTCCGACAGGAAGGGCGCGGGGGCCTCCTCCACCAGCTTCTGGTGGCGGCGCTGGAGCGAGCAGTCACGGGTGGAGACGACGACCACGTTGCCGTGCTGGTCGGCCAGGCACTGGGTCTCCACGTGGCGGGGCTTGTCGAGGTAGCGCTCGACGAAGCACTCGCCGCGGCCGAACGCGGCCACCGCCTCACGGACGGCCGAGTCGTACAGCTCCGGCACCTCTTCGAGGGTGCGGGCGACCTTCAGGCCGCGTCCGCCACCGCCGAAGGCCGCCTTGATGGCGATCGGCAGGCCGTGCTCCTTCGCGAAGGCCACGACCTCCTCCGCCCCGGAGACCGGGTCCGGGGTGCCCGCGACCAGCGGGGCACCGGCGCGCTGGGCGATGTGCCGGGCGGCGACCTTGTCGCCCAGGTCGCGGATGGCCTGCGGCGGCGGACCGATCCAGATCAGACCCGCGTCCAGGACCGCCTGCGCGAACTCGGCGTTCTCCGAGAGGAAGCCGTAGCCGGGATGGATGGCGTCCGCGCCCGACTCGCTCGCCGCCTTCAGGACCTTGGCGATGTCCAGGTAGCTGGAGGCAGGGGTGTCACCACCCAGGGCGAACGCCTCATCAGCGGCGCGGACATGCAGAGCGTCCCGGTCCGGGTCCGCGTAGACGGCCACGCTCGCGATCCCGGCGTCCCGGCAGGCCCGGGCCACGCGGACAGCGATTTCGCCACGGTTGGCGATGAGCACCTTGCGCACGATTGAGGCTCCCTCCTTGAAACAAGCCGAGTTTAGGGACTGCCGACACGGCACTTCGACCCGTCCCCAATGGTGAGCTTGCCCACACGGAGCGTGATTCGAGGCTCGCTCGACCCGCGAAATCCCTTGTAGTACCGCGATACGCAGGACTCCTCGGGCAAACCCTAGCCCCCCGATGTGGTCAAGGTCTCTGTGAGAGCGTGCTGCGGGCCACTCCGATTCTTTGTGGAGTCCCTACGAATGGCCCAATGATTCTTTGCCCGCGCCAGACCCCTTGTCGCGAGGTTTACCCGTTAGTAGCGTTCAGGTCGTCTCGAACGTACTTGGGGTAACAGCCGTACTTGGGTAGCTGTCCTGGCGGCAGCGGTCGGAAGTGGGTGGGGACCGGTGGCGGTGCGCAGGCCGGTGGCGTGGATCGTGGCGGTCGTCCTCTTCGCGGAGGCGCTCGGCGTCGCCGCGCTGAACTGGTTCCTGGGGATCGTCGTCGACCGGCAGGAGATGTCCCTGGCCGGTCTGGACCCGGACACGATGTCCGTGTCCTCGAAGATCGGCGGGATCGTCTTCGGGCTCTACTTCGCGCTCTGCGGGCTGGTCGCCCTGCTCGTGGCGCTGCGCGACCGCCGGCCCGCCGGGGTGGGCCGCATCCTGCTGATCAGCGCGGCCGTCGTGCACGGGCTGCTCGGCGCCTTCACCTGGGGTCTGGTGGGCTGGAGCGCCTTCCTGTTCATGCTCGTCGTGCTCGGCCTCATCGTGCTGCTGCTGATGACCTACGACGGGCAGGAGGAGGCCCCCGCCGGGCCGGCAGAGGGTGGCAGGGGCGGCGACGGCAAGGGTGACCCCGGCAAGGGCGGTGACGGCTCCCCGGTCAGTCCTCCGCCGGCGCCCACAGCTCCGTGATGCCGACGCCCAGTTCGGCGAGCAGCCGGCGTACGAGGGGCAGGCTGATGCCGATCACGTTGCCGTGGTCGCCGTCGATGCCGTCGATGAACGGCGCCGAGCGGCCGTCCAGCGTGAAGGCCCCGGCGACGTACAGCGGCTCGCCCGAGGCGACGTAGGCGGCGACCTCCTCGTCGGTCGGCTCGCCGAAGCGGACGACGGTCGACGCGGTGGCCGAGACATGGCGGTCGGCGGCGGTGTCCCAGACGCAATGGCCGGTCTGCAACGTGCCCGCCCGGCCGCGCATCGCCTTCCAGCGGGCGGTGGCCTCCTCCGCGTCGGCGGGCTTGCCGAGGGCCTGGCCGTCCAGGTCGAGCACCGAGTCGCAGCCGATCACCAGGGCGCCGTGCACCTCGGGCCTCGCGGCCACCACGGAGGCCTTGGCCTCGGCCAGGGCGAGGGCCAGCTCGGCGGGGGTGGGGGCGGTGACGGCGTCCTCGTCGACGCCGCTCACGAGCACCTCGGGGGCCAGACCGGCCTGGCGCAGCAGCCCCAGCCGGGCGGGGGACTGGGAGGCGAGAACGAGACGCCTGCGGCGCTGAGCAGTCATGGAGCCAGGTTAGCCACCCGGGCGCGGTCGGCTCACCTCAGGCCGGTCACGATCATCGCGAGCACCATGGCCAGGGCCAGGAACACGCCCAGCCGACGCAGCATGACCTGCATGTCGCGCAGTTCCTCGGGGGGCTCGTTCTCGGGGTCGGACCACAGCATGCCACTAGCGTGGGGCTGTGCGGGATGGGGGCGCCTGAGTATGCGTACTCAAGAAGGGGCGCGGGGTTCCACTTCTGTGCGCTCACGCGGCGGAGCCGCACATCGGCACAGCCCCGCGCCCCTGGGGGCGTTTTTCTCAGCTGGGCCAGTACGTGCGGCCCCAGGACGCTGGGCCTGGCTGGGGCAGGGTGCGGGTCGCGATGCGGGACGGGTCGGACCATGCGTCCCTGGTGTTCGGTGCGCGGGACGGCTCTGGTTCTGCCGTCGCGGCGCGGGCTCGGACCACCGCCAGGGCGGCGGCCAGCTCCTCCGGGGTGGGATTGCCCCGTACGACCTTGATCACGCCGGGCTCCTTACAGGGGGATGTTGCCGTGCTTCTTCGGGGGCAGTGATTCCCGCTTCGTACGCAGCTGACGCAGGCCGCGGACGACGTGGCGGCGGGTGTCGGACGGCATGATCACCGCGTCGACGTAGCCGCGCTCGGCCGCCGTGTACGGGTTGAGGAGGGCGTCCTCGTACTCCTGGATCAGGCGGGCGCGGACCGCCTCGACGTCCTCGCCGCTCGTCTCGGCCTCCGCGAGGGTGCGGCGGTGCAGGATGTTGACGGCGCCCTGCGCGCCCATCACGGCGATCTGCGCGGTCGGCCAGGCCAGGTTGAGGTCGGCGCCCAGGTGCTTGGAGCCCATGACGTCGTAGGCGCCGCCGAAGGCCTTGCGGGTGATGACCGTGATGAGCGGGACCGTCGCCTCGGCGTAGGCGTAGATCAGCTTGGCGCCGCGGCGGATGATGCCGTCGTGCTCCTGGTCGACGCCGGGCAGGAAGCCGGGGACGTCCACGAAGGTGATCACGGGGACGTTGAAGGCGTCGCAGGTGCGGACGAAGCGCGCGGCCTTCTCGGACGCGGTGATGTCCAGGCAGCCGGCGAACTGCATCGGCTGGTTGGCGACGATGCCCACCGGGCGGCCCTCGACGCGGCCGAAGCCGGTGAGGATGTTCGGCGCGAACAGCGGCTGCGTCTCGAAGAACTCGGCGTCGTCGAGGACGTGCTCGATGACGGTGTGCATGTCGTACGGCTGGTTCGCCGAGTCCGGGACGATCACGTCCAGCTCGCGGTCCTCGTCCGTGACCTCCAGGTCCGCCTCCTCGGGGAAGGCGGGGGGCTCGGAGAGGTTGTTGGACGGGAGGTACGACAGGAGCTGCTTGACGTACTCGATCGCGTCCTTCTCGTCGCCGGCCATGTGATGCGCCACGCCGGAGGTCGAGTTGTGGGTGCGGGCGCCGCCCAGCTCCTCGAAGCCGACGTCCTCGCCGGTGACCGTCTTGATGACGTCCGGGCCGGTGATGAACATGTGGCTGGTCTGGTCGACCATGATCGTGAAGTCGGTGATCGCCGGGGAGTAGACCGCGCCGCCCGCGCAGGGGCCGACGACCAGGCTGATCTGCGGGATCACGCCGGAGGCGTGGGTGTTGCGGCGGAAGATCTCGCCGTAGGCTCCGAGGGAGGCGACGCCTTCCTGGATGCGGGCGCCGCCCGAGTCGTTGATGCCGATGACCGGGCAGCCGGTCTTCAGCGCGAAGTCCATGACCTTGACGATCTTCTGGCCGTAGACCTCGCCGAGGGCGCCGCCGAAGACGGTGAAATCCTGGGAGAACACGGCGACGGGGCGGCCGTCGACCGTGCCGTAGCCGGTGACGACGCCGTCGCCGTACGGGCGGTTCTTGTCCAGGCCGAAGTTGGTGGACCGGTGCTGGGCGAACTCGTCCAGCTCGACGAAGGACCCCTCGTCGAGGAGGAGGTCGATGCGCTCACGGGCCGTCAGCTTGCCCTTGGCGTGCTGCTTTTCGACGGCGCGTTCCGAACCGGCGTGCGTAGCCTCCTGGATACGGCGCTGGAGATCCGCGAGCTTGCCCGCGGTCGTGTGGATGTCAGGCTGCTGCTCTTCCGGCTCGGACATCGGGATGCGGCTCCCTGCCTGCTCAAAAGGGGGGACGGTTACTCATCCGTAGAGTAGTAGGGGGTCTTCCGATCGGCAGTGCGGTGTTTCCCACACCTAGTGTGGGTTGCATGACACCCCGAGATGCCTCCGACCCGTCCGACAGCCGGTGGTCCGATCTGGACCGGCCGCCCCTCAACGTCACGGCGCTGCGCCGGGGGCTGGTGCGGGAGGGAGGGCTGTGGCGCCGGGTGGACGTGGTGCAGCGCACCGGGTCCACCAACTCCGACCTCGTGGCGCGCGCCGCCGAGGGGGCGGCGGAGGAGGGCGACGTGCTCGTCGCCGAGGAGCAGACGGCCGCGCGCGGGCGTCTCGACCGGCAGTGGTCGGCGCCGGCGCGGTCGGGACTGTTCTTCTCCGTGCTGCTGCGGCCCGTGGAGGTGCCGGTGGCCCGGTGGGGGTGGCTGCCGCTGCTCACCGGCGTCGCGGTGGCGACCGGGCTGGCCCGGGCGGCGGGCGTGGACACGGCCCTGAAGTGGCCCAACGACCTGCTGGTGAACGTCGGCGACGAGGAGCGCAAGGCCGGCGGGATCCTGGCGGAGCGGGCCGGGGACGGTGGGGTGGTCATCGGCGTCGGCATCAACGTGACGCTGCGGGCGGAGGAGCTGCCGGTGCCGCGGGCGGGGTCGCTGGCGCTGGCCGGGGCGGTGAGCACGGACCGGGATCCGCTGTTGCGGGGGGTGCTGCGGGCGCTGGAGGACTGGTACGGGCGGTGGCGGGCGGCCGGGGGGGACCCGGCGGTGAGCGGGCTTCAGGAGGCGTACGCGGCGGGGTGCGCGACGTTGGGGCGGGTGGTGCGGGCGGAGTTGCCG
>NZ_WWHX01000441.1 GCF_009862125.1 Streptomyces sp. SID5910 | reverse complement strand
GGCCTCGTCCTCAAACGCCGGACGGGCTGGAAGTGGCCGCTGACCGGCGCTCGATTGTGTGCCGTCGGGACGGGCTGGAAGTGGCCGCTGGCCGGCACTCGGGCGTGAGCCGTCGCGACGGGCTGGGAGTGGCCGCTGGTCGGCACTCGGGCGTGAGCCGTCGGGACGGGCTGAAAGCTGCCTGCGCGCGGGCGTGAGTCGTCGGGGCGGGCCTGCATACGGTGGCGGGTGGTGGGGACGCGTCCTCGCGGTACCTTCTTGGTCCGTCGAAGAGGAGAGTGACCGTGAGCATGTTCGTGCGGCCCGCCGACGAGGGTGCGGACCCTTTCGCTACGGCACGTCTGCGGCGCGGGGTGCTGGACGCCTGGGCGACGAGCCCCGCCCGGTTCCGTGAGGACGCCAACGCCGAGGAGGACCTCGTCCTCGGCGGCTACCGCGACCGGCTGGTCGTCGAGCTCGCGCAGAACGCCGCCGACGCCGCCGCCCGCGCCGGCGTGCCCGGCCGGCTCCGGCTGACCCTGCGCGACGGCGTCCTCGTCGCCGCCAACACCGGCGCCCCGCTGGACGCGGCCGGCGCTGAGTCGCTGTCCACGCTGCGCGCCTCCGCCAAACGGGCGGGCGGCGAGGGCGCGGTCGGCCGGTTCGGGGTCGGCTTCGCCGCCGTCCTCGCCGTCACCGACGAGCCCGCCGTCGTCGGCCGGCACGGCGGCGTGCGCTGGTCCCTGGCCGAGGCGCGCGGCCTGGCCGCCGACACCGCCCTGCGAAACCCCGGCCTCGGCGACGAGATCCGGCGCCGCGACGGGCACGTACCGCTGCTGCGGCTGCCGTTCCCCGCCGAGGGCAGCGCCCCCGCCCCGTACGACACGGCCGTCATCCTGCCGCTGCGCGACACCGCCGCCGCCGACCTCGCCGAACGGCTCCTCGGCGCCGTGGACGACGCGCTGCTCCTCGCCCTGCCGGGCCTTGAGGAGGTCGTGGTCGAGGCCGGGGACGACGTACGGACGCTGCGGCGCGGCACGGACGGTGACCTGACCGTCGTGGAGGACTCGCGGGAGGGCGTCACCCGCTGGCGTACCGCCGCCGCGCACGGCCCGCTCACGCCCGACCTGCTCGCCGACCGGCCCGTGGAGGAGCGGCTGCGCCCCCACTGGTCCGTCACCTGGGCGGTGCCGGTCGACGCCGACGGCGCTCCCGCGCGGCCCCGCACCAGCCCCGTCGTGCACGCACCCACCCCCAGCGACGAGCCCCTCGGCGTCCCCGCCCTGCTCATCGCGTCGTTCCCGCTGGACTCGACCCGCCGGCACGCCGGGCCCGGCCCGCTGACCGACTTCCTGACGCAGCGCGCGGCCGACGCCTACGCCGCTCTCCTCGCCGGCTGGCGTCCGGTCGCCGCCGGCGTCATCGACCTCGTGCCCGGCCCGCTGGGCAAGGGCGAACTGGACGGCGCCCTGCGCCAGGCGATCCTCGACCGGCTGCCCCGCACCGCCTTCCTGCCGCCCGCCGCGAAGCCGCGCGGCACCGACGCCGGCGAGCTGCCCGAGGCCCGGGACGCCGAGGGGCTGCCCGGCGTGCCGCCCGTCGGTGACCTGCCCGAGTCGCTGCGGCCCCGCGACGCCGAGGTGGTCGAGGGGGCGGGCGCGGAGACGGTGCGCGTGCTCGCCGAGGTGCTGCCCACGCTGCTGCCCGGCGGGCTGGAGCGCCGGCCGGAGCTGCGCACGCTGGGCGTGGCCCGGGTGCCGCTGACCGACGCGGTCGACCGGCTGGCCGGCCTGGAGAAGGACCCGGCCTGGTGGTGGCGGCTCTACGACAGCCTCGCCGGCGTCGACCCCGACCGGCTGTCCGGACTGCCGGTGCCCCTGGCCGACGGCAGGACCACGATCGGCCCCCGGCAGGTGCTGCTGCCCTCCCCGGACGCCGCCTCCCTCGACCCCGGCGTCCTCACCCGCCTCGGCCTCAAGGTCACCCATCCGGACGCCGCCCATCCGCTCCTGGAGAAGCTCGGCGCCCTCCCGGCCACCCCGCGTGCCGTGCTGACCACCCCGCAGGTCCGGGCCGCCGTCGCCGCCTCCCTGGACGACGAGGGCGGCATGAACTGGGAGGAGGACGCCCTCGACGCCGACGAACTGGCCGACACGGTCCTCGGCCTCGTCCGCGACGCCGGCCTCGAAGCCGGCGACGAACCGTGGCTCGGCGCGCTCGCGCTGCCCGACGAGGACGGCGAACTCTCCCCGGCCGGTGAACTCGTCTTCCCCGGCGGCCCCTTCGCCCAGGTCATGCGCGAGGACGAACTCGCCGCCGTGGACGCGGAACTGGCCGGCAAGTGGGGCCGGGACCCGCTCGCCGCCTGCGGTGTCCTCGTCACCTTCGCCCTCGTCCGCGCCACCGACGTCGTCCTCGACCCGGACGAACTGGAGCCCCGCGACGGCGACTTCGCCGAGCCCGACGACGCGGGCCTGCTGGACGCCGTGGACGTGTGGAGCGAGGACGTCCTCGACCGCTTCCCGGACAGCCCCGTCCCGCCGGTCGCCACCGAGATCGTCGCCGTGCGCGACCTGGACCTGGTGGACGACGACCAGTGGCCGCGGGCCCTCGCCCTGCTGTCGCGGCCGCCGCTGCGGGACGCCCTGGTCGAGCCGGTGCGCGTCCTGCTCCACGACGGCACGCACGAGGTCGTACGGCCCTACACCGCGTGGTGGCTGCGCGGGCACCCCGTGCTCGGCGGGCGGCGCCCGGCCGGACTGCGCGCGGCCGGCGGCGACCCGCTCCTGCGCGGCCTGTACGACGAGGCCGACGCGACCGGTTTCGAGGACGAGCAGGTGCTGCGGGCGCTGGGCGTGCGCACGTCGGTCGCCGCCCTCCTCGACGAGCCCGGCGGCGCGGCCGAGCTGCTGGACCGCCTCGCCGACCCCGACCGCCCGGTCACGGCCGCCCAGCTGCACGCCCTGTACGGGGCGCTGGCCGAGCTGGACCCGGCCCAGGTCACCCTGCCGGACGATGTGCGTGCCGTGGTCGACGGCCGGGTCGAGGTGGTGGACGCCGCCGACGCGGTGGTGGTGGACTCGCCGGACCTCCTGCCCTTCACGTCCGGCATCCCGCTGCTGCCGGTCCGCCCGGCCCGGGCCGCCGAACTGGCGGAGCTGTTCCAGGTGCGGCGCCTGAGCGAGTCCGTCACCGGACGCGTCGACTCCGAGGGCACCGAGCACGACGTACCGGAGCCGGTGCGGGTGCTGCTGGGGGCGGGGACGCCGGCGTCGTACGTGGAGCACGGGGAACTGGTCGTCGACGGCGTGGAGATCGACTGGCGCCTGACGGAGGACGGCGTGCTGCACGCCGCGACCCTGGAGGGCGTAGCCGCGGGCCTGGCCTGGGCGGCAGGCCAATGGCCCCGCCGCTTCGAGGTAGCGGCCCTCCTGGAGGACGAGTCGAGGACGGAGGAACTGGCCAGGGACCGCTGGTTCGACTGAGGGGGCCTTGTGATCCGACGGTGGTGCAGGCGCCCCGAAGGGGCGCGGGGAACTGCGCGACCAGCCCCGACGGCGCCGCAGCATCCCACGGACCGAGCAATCCCTCACGCCGGGAGTCGCCGGTCCACCCACCTCCACGCCAGCTCCAACACCCCCGCACCGACCGCCGCCACCCCGACGGCAGTCCACGGCATCGTCACCCCCACCAGCTTCAGCGCGAAGAAGTCCTGGAGCCACGGCACCGCCAGTACCACCACGAAGGCCAGCCCCATCGCCGCGACCAGCAGCACCCGCCACCACGTGTAGGGCCGGGCGATGATCGCCAGCACCCACATCGAGATCAGGAACAGCGTCAGCGTCGCCGCGCTGGTCTCCGCGTCCAGCGCTCCCGGCCCGCTGTAGTGGTGCCGGGCGAGGAGGTACGTCACGAAGGTCGCCGCCCCGGCCACCACCCCGCCCGGGACGGCGTACCGCATCACCCGCCGGACGAAGTGCGGCCTGGCCCGCTCCCTGTTCGGGGCGAGGGCGAGGAAGAAGGCCGGGACGCCGATGGTGAGGGTGGACAGCAGCGTCAGATGGCGCGGCAGGAACGGGTACTCGACGCGCGAGCACACCACCAGCACCGCCAGCAGCACCGAGTACACCGTCTTCACCAGGAACAGGGTCGCGACCCGGGTGATGTTGCCGATGACCCGGCGGCCCTCGGCCACCACGGACGGCAGGGTGGCGAAGCTGTTGTTCAGCAGGACGATCTGCGCGACCGCCCGGGTGGCCTCCGAGCCGGAGCCCATCGCCACGCCGATGTCGGCGTCCTTCAGCGCGAGGACGTCGTTCACGCCGTCGCCGGTCATCGCGACGGTGTGCCCGTGTGACTGGAGGGCGCCGACCATCTCCCGCTTCTGCTGCGGGGTGACCCGCCCGAACACCGTGCCCGCGTCGAGTTCGGCGGCCATGGAGTCCTGCTCGGCGGGCAGCCGGCGCGCGTCGACGGCGGCGCCGGACAGCCCGAGCTTGGCGGCGACCGCGCCGACGGAGACCGCGTTGTCCCCGGAGATGACCTTGGCCCGTACGTCCTGGTCGGCGAAGTAGCGCAGGGTGTCGGCGGCGTCCGGCCGCAGCCGCTGCTCCAGCACGACCAGCGCGGCCGGTTCGGCGTCCTCGGCCGGCTCGGCGGCGTCGAGGTCCCGCGTGGCGCGGGCTAGGAGCAGGACCCGCATGCCCTGCTCGTTGAGGCGTTCGGTCTCGGCGAGGGCGGGGTCGTCCTCGGCGAGCAGCACGTCGGGCGCGCCCAGCAGCCAGGTGCTGGAGGTGCCGTCGGTCTCGGCGAAGGCGGCGCCGGCGTACTTGCGGGCGGAGGAGAAGGGCAGGGACTCGGTGCAGCGCCAGTCCTCGGCGGCCCCGGCGGCCGGGTAGGCGTCGATGATCGCCTGGAGGGAGGCGTTGGGGCGCGGGTCGGACGCGCCGAGGGCGGCGAGCACCGTGCGGACGTACCGCTCGTCGGCGCCGCCGAGCGGGCGCAGCCCGGTGACGTCCATGCCGCCCTCGGTGAGGGTGCCGGTCTTGTCCAGGCAGACGGTGTCGACGCGGGCGAGGCCCTCGATGGCGGGCAGCTCCTGGACGAGGCACTGCTTGCGGCCGAGCCGGACCACGCCGATCGCGAAGGCGACGGAGGTCAGCAGGACCAGCCCCTCGGGGACCATGGGCACGATGCCGCCGACCGTGCGCGCGACGGAGTCCTTGAAGGCGTCGTCCTTGGTGAGCAGCTGGCTGATGATCAGGCCGATCGCGGTCGGGACCATCATCCACGTGATGTATTTCAGGATCGTGGAGATGCCGGAGCGCAGCTCGGACTGGACGAGGGTGAAGCGGGACGCCTCCTCGGCGAGCTGGGCGGCGTAGGCCTCGCGCCCCACCCTGGTCGCCCGGAAGGCGCCGCCGCCGGCGACCACGAAGCTGCCGGACAGGACCTGGTCGCCGGGCCGTTTGACGACGGGGTCGGCCTCGCCGGTCAGCAGCGACTCGTCGATCTCCAGGCCGTCGGCCTCGACGCACACCCCGTCGACCACGGCCTTGTCGCCGGGGCCGATCTCGATGACGTCGTCCAGCACGATCTGCGAGGTGCTGATCTCGGCGCTCTTCCCGTCCCGCCGCACCGCCGGTCTGACCTCGCCGATCACGGCGAGGGAGTCGAGGGTCTTCTTCGCCCGCCACTCCTGGACGATGCCGATGCCGGTGTTGGCGAGGATCACGAAGCCGAACAGGCTGTCCTGGATCGGCGCCACGATCAGCATGATCACCCACAGCACGCCGATGATCGCGTTGAAGCGGGTGAAGACGTTGGCGCGGACGATCTCGCCGAGCGAGCGGCTGCTGCGCACCGGTACGTCGTTGACCTGCCCTCGCGCGACCCGTTCGGCGACCTCGTCGGCGGTGAGCCCCGTCTCCGGCGACGACAGGGGAGCGGGGTGCGCCGGATCGAGTGCCGAGCCCGCGTCGATATGCGTCATGCATTCGACGGTACGTGCGGTTTTACGGCTTCACCCGCTGGATGTGCGGAAGATCCGACCTGGGTACGAGGAGGCCGCGCGCGGCGTGCTGCCCAGGTACTACGCGGGGGTGTCCCGCCGGTTGGCGGCGTCCCGTTTGATCGCGGCGTCGCGCCTGCGGACGTACCAGATGCCGATCAGGCCGAGCCCGGCGCCGGCCAGGCAGGTCCACACCCACCAGGTGTGCCCGTGGTCGTCGAACCAGCCGTAGAAGGGCAGCTGGGCCAGGAAGAGGACGAACCAGAGGATGGTGCCGCCGGTGATGGTCGCGACCACGGGGCCCTCCAGGGGCTCCGGCGCCTCATGCGTAGGTGTCCACTTCGCCATGCGTACAGCTTACGAGCCCGCCGCGCGCGCCCGTCCGGCCCGGCGCCCGCGTCCGTCCGGGGCGACACCGCACGGTTCTACGCGCGGAGATAGCGATCTGCGGCTCATACGTTCATACTGAACCCGTTTGTCTCTGACCGCTTTCATTCGTAGAAAACACCAACAAGGCCGTGGGGGAACCTGTTGGTGATGAGGTCTCGCATGTCCGCCTCGGCCACCGCCAAGGTCCCCCCGTCCCCGGAGTCGCCCGAAGACCGGCGACCCCCGCAGAACGCCCTCGACCGGTACTTCCGGATCTCCGAGCGCGGCAGCACGCTGCCCCGCGAGATCCGGGGCGGTCTCGCCACCTTCTTCGCGATGGCCTACATCATCGTGCTGAACCCGATCATCCTGGGCAGCGCGAAGGACATGTACGGCCACCAGCTGGACAACGGCCAGCTGGTCACCGCCACCGCACTGACGGCGGCGTTCACCACGCTCCTGATGGGCGTCATCGGCAACGTGCCGATCGCGCTCGCGGCCGGTCTCGGTGTGAACTCCGTCGTCGCCCTCCAGCTCGCCCCGCGGATGTCCTGGCCGGACGCCATGGGCATGGTGGTGCTGGCCGGTTTCGTCGTCATGCTGCTGGTCGCCACCGGTCTGCGCGAGCGCGTGATGAACGCCGTGCCCTTCGGGCTGCGCAAGGCCATCGCCATCGGTATCGGCCTGTTCATCATGCTCATCGGGCTCGTCGACTCCGGGTTCGTCACCCGGATGCCGGACGCCGCCCAGACCACCGTCCCGCTCCAGCTCGGCACGGGCGGTCATCTGCTCGGCTGGCCCGTCCTGGTCTTCGTGCTCGGCGTGCTGCTCACGCTGGCGCTGATCGTCCGCAAGACGCCCGGTGCCATCCTGATCTCCATCGTCGTGATGACCGCCGTCGCGATGATCATCAACGCGGTCGCCGACGTCCCGTCCTGGGGCCTGACGACGCCCGAGTGGCCCGGCAACCCGGTCTCCACGCCCGACTTCGGCCTGGTCGGCGAGGTCAGCCTGTTCGGCGGGTTCGAGAAGGTCGGCATCCTGACCGGTGTCCTCTTCGTCTTCACCGTCCTGCTGTCCTGCTTCTTCGACGCCATGGGCACGATCATGGCCGTCAGCGACGAGGCCAAGCTGACCGACGGCGAGGGCCAGATGCCGGGCATCAACAAGGTCCTGTTCGTGGACGGCCTCGCGGTCGCCGCGGGCGGTGCCAGCTCCTCCTCGGCCACGACCTGCTTCGTGGAGTCCACGGCCGGCGTCGGCGAGGGCGCCCGCACCGGCTTCGCCAACATCGTCAGCGGCGGGCTGTTCGCCCTGGCCCTGTTCCTCACGCCGGTCGCCACCATGGTCCCGTCGCAGGCGGCCACGCCGGCGCTGGTCGCGGTGGGCTTCCTGATCCTGGCCGGCTCGATCACGGAGATCGACTGGACCGACTTCACGGTCGCCGTCCCGGCCTTCGTGACGATGCTGATGATGCCGTTCACCTACTCGATCACCAACGGCATCGGCATGGGCTTCGTCACCTTCACGGTGCTGCGCCTGGCGGTCGGCCGGGGCCGGGAGGTGCCGGTGGCGATGTACGCGGTCTCGGCGGTCTTCGCCTTCTACTACCTGATGCCGGCCCTGGGCCTGACCTGATCGCCCGGCGGAACGGTCCCACGGGGTCACGGCACCCCGTAGAACCGTTCCGTCTCCTCGACGGCGGACTGGAACCGCTCGTCGAAGTCATTGCGGATGAGCGTCCGGACGACATAGTCCTGGACGCTCATTCCTCTTTTCGCCGCATGGTCCCGGAGCCGTTCGAGCAGCTCCCCGTCCATCCGCAGGCTGAGCACGCTGGTCCCCATGCGCACGAGGGTCACCCCCGTCGGCCGGATGATGCTCCGGTTTCCGGAAATAGCTCACTCGTACGGGTGAAGCCGGGGTTTCCGTGGTGTGCGTCACGGGCAGTCGGCGTGGTGAGCGTTGGTATTTCGCGAACCTAATGAGTTACGCTAAGGACATGCCGGACCTCAAACATGGCGACGACGCTGCCGCCGTGAACTCCCTGCGCTCCGCCGTGATGCGGCTGTCCCGTCGGCTCAAGCACCAGCGCGTCGACGAGTCGCTCAGCCCCACCGAGATGTCGGTGCTCGGCACCCTGTCCAACTGCGGCAGCGCCACCCCGGGCGAGCTCGCCCGCAAGGAGCACGTCCAGCCGCCCTCGATGACCCGCATCGTGGCGCTCCTGGAGGCCAAGGGCCTGGTCCGGCTGGAGCCGCATCCCGAGGACCGGCGCCAGAAGGTCGTGACGCACACCGAGCAGGCCGTGGTCATGCTCGAGGAGAGCCGCCGCAAGCGGAACGCGTTCCTGGCCGCGCTGGTCGACGGGCTCGACGAGGACGAGTGGGCGAAGCTGCGCGCAGCGGCCCCCGTGCTGGAGAAGCTCGCACACCTGTAGGCAGTCATCGCGAGGAGGCGACCCTTTTGAGTTCGGGACCCGGAGCAGCTTCCGCCCCCGCACCTGACCACGACGACCCCCTGTCCAAGGCCCCCGGGGCCCCGCGCAAGACGTCCATGTTCGCCTCCCTGAAGGTCAGGAACTACCGCCTGTTCTTCCTGGGCCAGGTCGTCTCCAACATCGGCACCTGGATGCAGCGCATCGCCCAGGACTGGCTGGTGCTCAGCCTCACCGGCTCCTCCGCGGCCGTCGGCATCACGACGGCCCTCCAGTTCCTGCCGATGCTGCTCTTCGGTCTCTACGGCGGTGTCCTCGTCGACCGCCTGCGCAAGCGGCCCACGCTGCTGGTCACCCAGTCCGCGATGGCCCTGACCGCGCTCGCCCTCGCCGTGCTCACCCTGACCGGGCACGTCCAGGTCTGGCACGTCTACGTCGCGGCCTTCGCGATGGGCCTGGCCACCGTCATGGACAACCCGGCCCGGCAGTCCTTCGTCTCCGAGCTGGTCGGCCGCGACCAGCTTCAGAACGCGGTCAGCCTGAACTCGGCCAACTTCCAGTCCGCCCGCCTGGTCGGCCCCGCCGTCGCCGGGCTGATGATCACCGGCGTGGGTACCGGCTGGGCGTTCCTCGCCAACGGGCTGTCCTTCGTGGCGCCGCTGAGCTGCCTGCTGCTGATGCGCGCCCGTGAGCTGCACGTCGTCCAGCGCGCCCCGCGCGGCAAGGGCCAGCTGCGGGAGGGCCTGCACTACGTCGCCGGGCGCCCGGAGCTGATCTGGACCATCGTCCTGGTCGGCTTCATCGGCACCTTCGGCTTCAACTTCCCGGTGTTCCTGTCGGCCTTCGCCGACGACGTCTTCGACGCGGGCGCCGGCGAGTACAGCCTCTTCAACACCCTGATGGCCGTCGGCTCCCTGGCGGGCGCCCTGCTCGCCGCCCGGCGCGGCACGGCCCGGCTGCGCGTCCTGATCGCGGCGGCGCTGGCCTTCGGCACGCTGGAGATCGTCGCGGCGACGGCCCCTGAGCTGTGGCTGTTCGCCCTGCTGATGGTCCCGATCGGCGTCTTCAGCATGACGGTCAACGTCACCGCCAACACCAGCATCCAGATGTCCACCGACCCGGCCATGCGGGGCCGCGTCATGGCCCTGTACATGATGGTCTTCCTCGGCGGCTCCCCGGTGGGCGCCCCGATCGTCGGCTGGGTCACCGACACCTACGGCGCCCGGATCGGCTTCGCCGCGGGCGGCGCCGTCGCTGCCACGGCGGCCGCCGTGATCGGCCTGGTCCTGGCCCGCGTCGGCAATCTGCGCCTGTCGGTCGGCTGGCACCGGGGGCACCCGCAGGTGCGGTTCGTGCCGCGGGAGCGCCAGGAGGCACTGGCACCGGTGGCGTAGGAGCCGGCTCAGTCGCGGGGGAAGTCGTCGGTCTTGAGGGTGAGGCCGACGACGGTCCCGGTCAGGTCGACGTCCTCGCCGAAACGGAAGCTGACGGCGCCGTGGTACTCGCCGTCCTTGGGCAGGGTGTGGAGGTGCCACTCGCCGGTGTACGGGTCGACGATCAGGTACACCGGGACGCCGGCGGCGGCGTAGGTGGCCTTTTTGGGGCCGTAGTCGTTGGCGGCGGTGTCCTTGGAGATGACCTCGGCGACGAACTCGACGTCCTGGTAGCGCCAGTGACCCTTGCCGTCCTTGACGGAGCGTTCGGCGATGGCCGCGACGTCGCAGGCGAATCCGTTCAGCCGCCCGGGGAAGTCGATCCGCACGTCCGAGGCCAGTTGCTTGCGTGTGTACGTGACGCGCAGTTGTTCCAGGATGTCGAAGATGATCTCGAAGTGATGGTGCCGCTGCGGCGACATGAAGACGTGCCCCCCGACGATCTCGGTCTTGTATCCCTCGGGGACGGGCAACTTCTCGAGCCACTCGAACATGACGTCCAGAGTCAGCTCGGTGCTCTCCTCGGCCATCTCGATCCTGTCGTCAAGGACGGTCATCGTGGCGCTCCTCCCCGGCTGCCCCCGACGCGAGTGCAGCCGCGCGGTACAACGATACGCACGGTGACCGGGACACGCGCGGACGTACACGTGTTCTCCGGGGCAGACTGGCCGGCATGAGACTCTTCGCCGCCGTGCTGCCCCCCGAGGACGTGGTCGCCGCCCTTGCCGTCGAGGTGGCCGCGCTGAGGCGGCTGCCCGGTGCGGACGGGCTGCGCTGGACGGGCCGCCCGGGGTGGCATCTCACGCTCGCCTTCTACGGCGAGGTCCCCGACGACGTCGTACCGGACCTGTCGGCGCGCCTGGAGCGGGCCGCGCGCCGCACCGCGCCCTTCGAGCTGGCGCTGCGGGGCGGGGGCCAGTTCGGGCACGGGCGGGCCCTGTGGGCCGGGGCCGCGGGCGGCCTGCCCGACCTGCGGCTGCTCGCCGAGCGTGCCGAGTCCGCGGGGCGCAGGGCGGGCGTCGAGATGGGGGAGCACCGGCGCTACAAGGCCCACCTGACGCTGGCCCGCAGCCGGGAGGCGTTCGACGTGGCGCCGTACGTCGACGCGCTGGACGGCTTCACCGGCCCCGCCTGGACCGTGACGGACCTGGCGCTGGTGCGCAGCAACCTGCCGAGGTCCGGCGTGCCGGGCGAGCAGCCCCGCTACGAGACGGTCGCCCGCAGCCCGTTCGGCGCGTCCGGTTAGGCTCGGGGGCGTGGACCCGAAGACCCGTAACCGGATCATGGCCGGTGTGCTCGTGCTGATGTTCGTCGTCGTGGCGGTGGCGGCGGCGCTCGGTTAGCCGAGGCCGCCGCCTTCTCACCCTGCCCGCCTCACCAGGCGAAGGCCTCCGGAGAGGGTCCCGGCCCCGGGAAGATCTCGTCCAGTCCGGCCAGCAGGTCCTCGGACAGCTCCAGCTCGACGGCCCGCAGCGCCGACGCCAGCTGCTCCGCCGTGCGCGGGCCGACGATCGGGCCCGTGACGCCGGGGCGGGTGAGGAGCCAGGCCAGGGCGGCCTCGCCGGGCGCGATGCCGTGCTTGTCGAGCAGGTCCTCGTACGCCTGGATCTGCGCGCGGCCCGCCGGGTCGGCCAGGGTCTCGGCCGCGCGGCCCGTGGCACGCCGGCTGCCCTCGACCTGCTTCCTGAGGACGCCGCCGAGCAGGCCGCCGTTCAGCGGCGACCAGGGGATGACGCCGAGGCCGTACTCCTGCGCGGCCGGGATGACCTCCATCTCGGCGCGGCGCTCGGCCAGGTTGTAGAGGCACTGCTCGCTGACGAGGCCGATGGTGCCGCCGCGCCGGGCGGCGGTCTCGTTGGCCTGGGCGATCTTGTAGCCGGGGAAGTTCGACGATCCGGCGTAGAGCACCTTGCCCTGCTGCACCAGGACGTCGATGGCCTGCCAGATCTCGTCGAAGCCGGTGGTCCGGTCGATGTGGTGGAACTGGTACAGGTCGATGTAGTCCGTCTGGAGCCGCTTGAGGCTCGCGTCGACCGCCCGCCGGATGTTCACGGCGGAGAGCTTGTCGTGGTTGGGCCAGGCGTCGCCGTCGGCCATGTTCCCGTACACCTTGGTGGCGAGGACGACCTTGTCGCGCCGGTCGCCGCCCTGGGCGAACCAGTTGCCGATGATCTTCTCGGTACGGCCCCGGTTGCCGCTGCGCCCATACACGTTGGCGGTGTCGAAGAAGTTGATGCCCGCGTCCAGCGCCGCGTCCATGATCGCGTGACTGTCGGCCTCGTCGGTCTCCGGACCGAAGTTCATGGTCCCGAGGACGAGCCGGCTGACCTTGAGTCCTGTGCGTCCGAGCTGCGTGTACTTCATGGCACCCAAGCCAACGACTTGGAGTGCGCTCCAGGCAAGCGGGTCGGAGCGGTCAGTCGCGGGGGAAGGCGTCGGTCCTGAGGGTGAGGCCGAGGACGGTGCCGGTGAGGTCCAGCTCCCCTCCGAAGGCGACCCGGGTCTCGATCGTGTAGTCG
>NZ_WWHX01000440.1 GCF_009862125.1 Streptomyces sp. SID5910 | reverse complement strand
GACGTCGTCCTCATGGACGTCCGCATGCCCGGGGTCGACGGCATCCGCGCCACCGGGCGGATCCTCGCCACGCTCGCCGAACCGCCGCGCGTCGTCGTGGTCACCACGTTCGAGAACGACTCCTACGTCTACGACGCGCTGCGCGCCGGGGCCGCCGGCTTCCTGCTCAAGCGGGCCGACGCCGACACGCTCGTCCACGCCGTCAGGCTGGTGGCGCGCAGCGACACGCTGCTGTTCCCGTCGGCGGTGCGGACGCTGGCGGCCGAGCACGCGCGCGAGAGACCCGCCCCGCCCGCGTGGGTGGCGCGGCTCACGGAACGTGAGAGCGAGGTGCTGCGGCTGATGGCGACCGGGCTGACCAACGCCGAGATCGCCGAGCGGATGCGGGTGGGGCCGGCCACGGTGAAGACGCACGTGGCGTCGGTGCTCGCCAAGACCGGCACACGCGACCGCACCCAGGCGGTCATCCGGGCCTACGAGGCCGGCTTCGCGAAACCGGTTACATGAACGGACGATGAGAAAACGGGGCGCATGGGAACGATCCGCCCCCGTCCGTTCGTCCTGTGGGCGGGATGAACAAGACGATCAGGCGCGCATCGGTCTTCACGCTGCTCCTGGTGTTCGCTCTGCTGGTGCGGGCGACCTGGGTGCAGTTTTACGACGGCCGGGCGCTCGCGGACGACAAGGACAACCGGCGCAACGCGATCGAGACGTACGCGGAGCCGCTCGGGAACATCATCGTGGCCGGACGCTCGGTCACCGGATCGGCGCCGACGAAGGACGGCGACCTCACCTACAAGCGGTCGTACACGGACGGAGAGCTGTACTCGGCGGTGACGGGCTACGCCTCGCAGGCGTACGCGCCGACACAGCTGGAGGGCATCTACCAGGACCTGCTCAACGGCACCGATCCGCGGCTGAAGACCGTCATGGACACGGTCACCGGCCGGCGGGCCGACCCGGGCAACGTGATCACGACGATCGACCCGAAGGTGCAGAAGGCCGGGCTGAAGGCGCTGGGCGACAAGAAGGGCGCCGCCGTCGCGATCGACCCGAAGACGGGCCGGATCCTCGCGGTCGTCTCCACCCCGTCGTACGACCCCTCGTCGCTGACCGACGCCAACACCGCCGGTGAGGCGTGGCAGCAGCTCACGAGCGACCCGGACAAGCCGCTGACCAACCGCGCGCTGCGCCAGCCGCTGCCGCCGGGCTCGACGTTCAAGCTCGTCGTCGCGGCGGCCGCGCTGGAGGACGGGCTGTACGGGTCGGTCGACACGAGGACCGACAGCCCGGACCCGTACCAGCTGCCGGACACCAGCACGGACCTGTCCAACGAGAACCCGAACGCCCCCTGCGAGAACGCCACGATCCGCACCGCGCTCCAGTACTCGTGCAACAACGTCTTCGCGAAGATGGCGGTGGACCTGGGCCAGGACAAGCTGCGGGCGACGGCGGAGAAGTTCGGCTTCAACGACGAGAAGCGGGACGTGCCGGTGCGGGCCTACCCGAGCGTGTACCCGAAGGACATGGACCGGTCGTCGACCGCCCTGACGGGCATCGGCCAGTTCGACGTGACGGCGACACCGCTCCAGATGGCCATGGTGTCCGCGGCCATTGCCAACGACGGCAAGCTGGTCTCGCCGCACATGGTCTCGCAGATCACCGGCGGTGACGGCGACGTGCTGGAGAACTACGACGACTCGGCGGAGACGCAGCAGATCGTCAGCTCCTCCACCGCCGAACAGCTCCAGTCGGCCATGCGGACGGTGGTCGACGAGGGCACGGGGTCGAACGCGCAGATCCCCGGCGCGACCGTGGGCGGCAAGACGGGCACGGCCCAGCACGGCGAGAAGAACAGCAAGACGCCGTACGCCTGGTTCACGTCCTACGCCAAGTCCGGCTCGTCGGACGACGAGGTCGCCGTGGCCGTCCTCGTCGAGCAGTCCGACGCGGCCCGCTCCGAGGTCAGCGGCAACGGCCTGGCGGCCCCGGTGGCCAAGGCGATGATGAAGGCGGCGCTCAACTAGCCGGCGCCCCCGCCGGTGACGACCGGCGGGGGCGCTGCGTTCACCGGACCGCGGAGGTCACTCGACGAAGTACGTCGGGTTGGGCAGCTTGTAGGTGCGGTCCGCGTAGCCGCCCTGGAGGTCGGAGTACTGGTCGCCGAAGTTGGCGACGATGTCGTACCCGAGGTCCCGCTCGATGTGGCGGCGGGTGCCCGCCTTGAACTGCACGGTGGTGCAGGTCCAGGTGCCCGGAGTGGCGCAGTGGGACAGGTAGGACGGCGGGTTCGCCTTGTCCTTGAGGAACATGTGGCCGGCGTCGAGGTTCACGTCGGCGCCCACCTTCTTCAGGTTCTCGACGGCGGCGGCGCGCTGGGCCTCGCCCAGGCCGGAGTTGTAGAAGACCTCGACGCCCTTCTTCTCCGCGTAGCGTGCGAGGGCGGGGCTGCCGAACACGGCCGGGCGGTCGGCCTTGTTGACGTAGGCGGCCCAGGTGGCGCCGTCGTAGCCGTAGTTGTTCTTCTTCTCGTAGTCGAGGCTGAGCAGCAGGGTGTCGTCGATGTCGAAGACGACCGCCGGACGCTCGCCCCGGTGGTGCGCGGCGGTGCGGGCGGCCTTGTCGATCTGCTTCCTGGCCGCGGCGTCGATGCTCGCCAGGTCCTTGGCGTACTGGCTGTGCGGGGACGCCTGGTAGACACCGTCGGCGTCGGCCGTGGTGCCGTAGTAGGTGTCGATGTCCTTGGTCAGCTGCCCGATGTTGTAGGGCTCGTGGGTGGAGTTGGCCGTCGACTGGCCGGCGGTGGCCGCACCCGTGCCGTAGAGGGCGGCACCGGCGACGGCGCAGGCGGCGGTGACGGCGGCGATGCGCAGTGGTCTATGCATGAGACACGTTTCTACGCGCGTCACCCCCGGCTGCGCGAGGGGTGTGGCCCGATCGGTACCTCTTTATCTGGCAAAGATCGCGCCAAGTCGGCCAGTTCGTCCCGGAGCGTCCGGGGGTGGGCGGGCCGGGGCGGTGCGGGCCCCGGCCCGGTTCCGATGGCGCCTCAGCGCAGGCGGCCGGCGCCCGCGCCGTGGTCGACGACCGCGGGGACGGCCCTCGCCGGGAGGACCTGGGTGCGCAGGGTGGGGGTCCAGCCCGCGCCCGACCGCAGGGTCTCGCCCGGGAGCTGGGCGTTGTGCACCGCGATCAGGTCGACGGTGCGGCCGTTGACCTGGTTGTGGGCGGCGGTGACCGGTGCCTCGCTCCACTTCTTCAGGACCTGTGCGGCGCTGGTCCCGGCCGGGAGCGTGAAGGCGTTGTGCTCGGCGACGAGCGCGGACTCCTTGCCGACGCCGAAGCTGTAGGCGTAGTCGTCGGAGGCCACGAAGTGGTTGTTGTAGACGTCGACCTGGCCGAAGCGGACGCGGGGCGCGCGCTCGACCAGGTTCTCGAACAGGTTGTGGTGGAAGGTCACTTTGAGGTGGCCGCGGTCGCCGACGGCGGTGGACTCGCTGTCGCTGTTGCCGATGAGGATCGTCTTGTCGTGCTCGGTGAAGACGTTCCAGGAGGCGGTGACGAGGTCGGCGCCCCTGACGACGTCCAGCTGGCCGTCGTGCTGCTGGTAGAGCATGCCGAAGTGGGTGGGCGCCGCGCTGTCGGGGTGCTCGCCGTCGGTGAAGGTGTTGTGGTCCAGCCATACACGGGTGGAGCCGTACACGACGGCGCTGTCGTACTCGGAGTTCCAGTTGCCCCGGTCGCCGTCCGTGGGGTCCCACTGCGGGAAGCAGTCGACGGGGCTCTCGAAGGTGAAGTTGCGGACGATGACGTTGTCGACGCCCTTGATCTGGAGGCTGGCGCCCTTGAGTCCGGCGTTCTTGCCGATGCCGATGACGGTGGTGTCGGCCGGGACGTTCGCCTTGACCGCCTGGTCCTGCCGGGCGGCGGAGGCGCGGCGCAGGCCCTCGGGGCTGTCGTCGGGCTCGCCGCTCAGGTCGGTGTCCAGGCCCCAGGTCTCGGGCGCGTACGTCTCCAGGTAGGCGTCGAAGTCGTAGCCGGGGGCGGCGAAGGCGTCGCAGCCCTCGGAGACGGCGTCGATGGTGCCCTTCACCTTGATGATCCTCGGCGCGTCGCCGCCGGCGGCGAGGGCGGCCCTGAACTCGGCCCAGGTGGTGACCGTGTACACGTGCGCGGCGTCGGCGGCGGCCCCGCCGGTGGTGCCGGCGCCCTGGGAGGCCCAGCCGTCGTTGGCCGGCAGCGTCTGCCGGGCGACGTCCTGGGAGTGGTGGTGGCCGGGGCGGGCCCCGGCGGTGGCGGCGGTCGCGCTCAGCACGAGGGCGGTGCAGCCGGCCAGCGCGGCCACTCTGCTTATGGCATGCCTATGCCATCTCTGGGTGCTCATGGTGCGGCTCTCCTTCGCGGGTTCGGGGACTGTCGGGGACGGCCGTTCGGGAACGGGGGGCGGCCTTTCAGGAACCCAGCCGCTCGTTCCACTCGGCCTGCGCCTCGTTCAGCTGCTCCGCCACCGTGTCCAGGAACGCCTTCGCGCTCGTCTTCCCGAGCAGCACCTTCTGGAAATTCGGCTCGTTGTCCGCCTTGGAGATGGTGTTCCAGTCCGGCAGGTAGTACGGCAGTTGGACGATGGTCGTGGACCCGTCGTTCAGCGCCTCCGCGGCCAGCTTCGTCGGCTCGGCCTTCGAGATCCACGCGTCCTTCGCCGCGTCCGTGTTCGACGGCACCTGCCCGGCCGACTCGTTGAACTTCGAGTTCTGCTCCTTCGAGGTCGCGAACTCGATGAACTTCCAGGCGGCCTCCTTGTTCCTGGAGCTCTTGAACAGCCCGAGCCCGTCGACCGGGTTGGAGACCTGGACCCGCTTGCCGGAGGCGCCGACCGGCTGCGGGATGCCGCGGAACGTACCGGCGCCGAGCGCCTTCACATGGTCCTGGTAGGAGCCCAGGTTGTGGTTGAGCATGCCGATCGTGCCGGAGTCCCACTGCGCGACCATCTTGGCGAAGTCGTTGTTGACGTCGGCGGCCGGCGTGACCTTCTTGTAGAGGGCCGCGTACTTCTCCAACGCCTCCACGTTCCTCGGGTCGTTGACGGTGGTCTTCTTCTTGTCCGCGTCCCAGAACGAGGTGATGCCGGACTGCCCGTACATCGCGTCGAGCGCCTGGGCGATGGAGCCGGAGCCGCCGCGGATGGTGTAGCCGAACTCGTTCCTGCCCGCGGCGGTCAGCTTCTCCGCCGCCGTGTAGAAGGCGTCCCAGGTCGTCGGCGCCTGAAGGCCCGCCTTGTCGAACAGGTCGGTGCGGTAGTAGAGGACGCCGTTGTTCGCCGAGGTCGGCACCGAGTACAGCCGGCCGTCGCCGCCGCCGGCCGCCCGCAGCGACTCGATCATGTCCTTGTTGACCCTGCCGTTCAGGGACGACCCGGTGAGCCGGTTGTCGAGCGGCTCCAGCGCGTTCTGCGCGGAGAACCCGGCGAGCATCGCCGCGCCGACGCCGCCGACGTCGGGCAGGCCGCCGCCCTGGATGGCGGTGTCGACCTTGGACTGGTACTCGGTGGCGGCGATGCCGACGTACTCGACGTCGATGCCCGGGTTCGCCTTCTCGAAGTCGGCGATGATCTCCTTCCACACGGCGGTGCGGATGCCGCCGTTGTTGTCCCAGAAGACGATCTTCCCCTCGCCGCTGCCCTCGGCGCCCTTGTCGCCGCCCGCCCCGCTGCCGTCGTCACCGCAGGCGGTGGCGGTCAGCGCGAGCACGGCCCCCAGGGCGACGGCGGCGGACGTGCGGCGCCTGCCGGTGCTTCTGCTGCTGCGCATGCTGATCTTCATTGGTCGGCTCTCTTCTGCTGGATCCAACAGTGCGGTGCTGAACGGCGTGGGGGGCGTGAGCGGTCGGTGCCTCGGGTGGTTCAGTGGGCGGCGACGACGCGGAACCGCGTGAACTCGGCGGCCCCCGCGGACCCTCGGCCGGCGGGTGCGAGCGCGAACAGGCCGAGCAGGGCGCCGACCCAGCGCCACGGGGTGGCGGCGAAGACCTGGCCGGTGGGCCGGTGGCCGTCGCCGAGGTCGTAGGAGAAACAGCAGCGGGCCCCGGGCGCCGTCTCGACGCGCAGCCGTACCCGCCCGTCGGGTGCGACGCGGGGGTGGTCGGCGTCGCGCTCGGCCTCGGACACCGGCTCGGCGAACCGGTGCACCAGGTGCGCCGCCCCGTCCGCGCTCCGCTGGAGCCCGATCCAGCGGTAGGCGTCGCCGAGCACCGCGAGCCCGGCCCGAGCGCCCGGCTCCGCGCTGTCCAGGCGCAGTTCCACCTCGACGGCCGACGGCGGGCCGGGCAGCCGCTGCGTCAGGACGTTCGGCAGCCTGCGCAGGTCGTGCGCGTCGGCCGTGCGGACGCAGGCGAGCCTCAGCCCGTCCCCGGGGTGCCGGGTGGCCCAGCCGTCGCCGGGGTCGGCCGTCCACGACCACTGGTGTCCGTACCGTCCGCCGGGGAAGTCGTCGTCGGTCGCGGGCGCGGCGGGCGGCTGCGGCGGCAGGGCGGGACGCCGGTGGACGGTCACCGGGGCGCCGTCGTCACCGAGCACCGGCCAGCCGTCGGGGCCCCAGGTCATCGGCTGGAGGTGGACGACCCTGCCGTACGCGCCGCGCTGCTGGAAGTGCAGGAACCAGTCCTCGCCGGACGGCGTGCGTACCCAGCCGCCCTGGTGGGGGCCGTTGACGTCGGTGTCCTGCTGCTCCAGGACGACCTTCTCCTCGTACGGGCCGAAGAAGTCGCGGGAGCGGAGGGCGCCCTGCCAGCCGGTCTCCACTCCCCCGGCGGGCGCCAGGATCCAGAACCAGCCGTCGTGCCGGTACAGCTTGGGGCCCTCCAGGGTGAACCAGCCGGGGATGCGGTCGCCGTCCACGATCACCTCGCCCTCGTCGAGGAGCCGGGTGCCGTCGGGGTGCATGCGGTGGCCGGTGAGGCGGTTCTTGACGCCGGAGCGGGAGCGGGCCCAGGCGTGCACGAGCCAGGCGTCGCCGGTCTCCTCGTCCCACAGGGGGCACGGGTCGATCAGGCCCCGGCCGGCCTTCACCAGGTGCGGCACGCTCCACGGGCCCCGGACGTCGGGGGCGTTGACCTGGAAGACGCCCTGGTCGGGGTCGCCCCAGAAGATCCAGAAGCGGCCGTCGTGGTGACGCAGGGACGGGGCCCAGACGCCGGCGTCGTGCCGGGGCGCGGCGAAGGTGTCCGCCGGTCCCAGGCGCTCCAGCGCGTGGCCGACGAGGGTCCAGTTGACCAGGTCCCGGGAGTGCAGCAGCGGCAGGCCGGGGGCGCGGCCGAAGCTGGAGGCGGTGAGGTAGAAGTCGTCGCCGACGCGGATCACGTCCGGGTCGGACCAGTCGGCGTTCAGGACGGGGTTGGTGTAGGTGTCAGCGGCCTCGGGGGTACCGGCGCCACGGCCTCGCGTGCGCTCGGGGGTCACGGCGCCACCGGCTTCCGTGGGCTCGGGAGTCACGGCGCCACCGCCCTGCGTACGAGGCTCGCGGCGCCGTCCGTGTCGAGGCGGCCGTCGGCGACGACGGTGACGACGCGGCGGACGAGCGTGTCGCCGGGGGCGAGCGGCAGCCGCGCGTCGTGGGCGAGGGAGGAGCCGACGCCCGGGTACTCCTCGGTGCGCACGAACCACGGGTCGCGCCGGGTGCGTTCGGTGGCGCCGGCGAACACCAGTGACCAGGTGGCGCCGGTCAGGGCGAGCCAGTCGGCGGGGCGGCCGTGGACGTTCTCCTCCCCCTCCCGGTCGGCGGTGAAGACGTGCGGGGCCGTGCTCTCCTTGCGGGCCCGCCAGAAGAACCCGCCGTAGGCCGCCCCGGGGCGCCCGTTGGTGGCGGGGCTGCCGAGGGTGAGGGGGTCCGGGGTGACGTTGGTGAGGGAGAAGGTGAGGTCCAGCGCCCACGCGGTGTCGCTGAGTCCGGTGGCCGCGACGGTGCGGCGCTCGCGCAGCAGCTCGGTGCCGGCGGCGACCCAGCGCAGCTCCTCGACGAAGCCGCCGGGGTCGCGGAGCTGGAAGGCGGTGTGCCGCTGGGCGCCGTGGTTGTCGAGCTCGGTCGGCCCCCGGCCCTGGACGTAGGTGCGCCCGCCCCAGAAGTTGTGGCCCTCGACGTCGGGAACGGCGACACCGACGCCGAGGTGATGGAGGTGGTCGGCAGGGCTGAACTCGGTGACCACGGTGCCGGCCAGGGTGGTGACGGGGTGCAGGTGGGGGCGCGGGGAGAGCCGGCCGGGCAGCTCGGGCCGGACGGCGTACCGGCCGACGGGACGGCCCGCCACGCGCAGTACCGGGGATGCGGTGCCGGTCATCGGGTGCTCACCTCGTTCAGCGGCTGCTCCGTGCGCGCGGCCCACGGGGCGCCGAGTTCGGAGTACAGGGAGAGGGTGTCGGCGGCGGCGGTCACGAGTCCGTCGACGCCGGGGACCACGCGGCGCCCCTCGCCCGGGACGCGGTGCCAGGCCCCGTCGGGCAGCGCCTCGGGGTCGGGGGCCCGGCGGATCGCCTCGACGACCCGCATGAACGCGCCGGTCTCCTCCGGCGGGACCAGCAGCGCGGCGCCGGTGGTGAGATGGCCGACCAGGTTCTCCAGCAGGTCGGTGCGGCCGTGGTCGTACTCCTCGGGGCCGTGTCCGGCGCGCTGGAGCAGGACGCGGTCCTGCTTGTACCAGAAGGTGATCCGGCCGCTGCTGCCGTGCACCAGGACGTACGGTTCGCCGGCCCGCTCCGCGCACAGGGTCGCGGCGACGGTGACGCGGTGGCCCCGGGTGGTGGTGATCCGGACGCAGGAGGTGTCGTCGGCCTCGATGTCGTTGGCGTGGCTCAGCTCGGTCTCGATGCCGGCGACGTCCTCGGCGCGTGCGGTGCCGCCCAGCGCGAGGGCGGTGGCGACGGCGTGCGCGAGGGGGTTGGTCAGCGCGCCGTCGATCACGTCGGCGCCGCCCAGCCGCCGCTTCCCCGCCCAGGGCGCCCGGCGGAAGTAGGCCTCGTCACGCACCCAGGCCCCGGCCCCGCCGACGCCCACGACCTCGCCGACCGCGCCCTCGGCGATCAGCGCGCGGATCGCCGGCACGGCGTGCGAGCCCAGCGACTGGAACCCGACCTGGCAGGCGACGCCGGCCTCGGCGACCCCGTCGGCCATGCGCCGGAACTCGGCGTACGACGGCGCCGGGGGCTTCTCCAGCAGCAGGTGGACGCCACGGCGGGCAGCGGTCAGCGCGAGGTCGGTGTGGGTGGGGATCGGCGTGCAGATCACGGCGATCCGGGCGCCGGTGGAGTCGAGCAGGGCCCCGAAGTCGGGGGACTGCTCGGGGAGTTCACCGCCGGCTTCCTCCTCGGTCAGCGAGGTGAGCTCGCAGACGCCGGCGAGCCGGACCAGGCCCGCCCGCTCCAGGCGGCGGATGTTGGCGACGTGCCAGCGGCCGTGGCCGCGGGCACCGGCGAGGACGACGGGAACGGCGCTCATCCCTTCACCGCCCCCGCGCTGAAGCCGGTGATCAGCCACTTCTGGATGAAGGCGAACACGATCACCACGGGGACGGCGGCGATGATGCCGCCGGCGGCGAGCGCGCCGAGGTCGACGCTGTCCGCGCTCATCAGGGTGTTGAGGCCGACCGGGATGGTCTGCTTGTCCTGGTTGTTGAGGAACATCAGGGCGAACAGGAAGTGGTTCCAGGAGTGCACGAAGGCGAAGGAGCCGACGGCGATCAGACCCGGCCGCAGCAGCGGCAGCACGACGACACGAAAGGCCCGGAACCTGCCGCAGCCGTCGACCCAGGCGGCCTCCTCCAGGGAGTACGGCACGTTCTTGATGAAGTTGCTGATGAGGATCATCGACAGCGGCAGCTGGAAGACCGTCTCGGCGATGATGACGCTGACCAGCGAGTTGATCATCCGGAGCTCGGCGAAGATCTCGAACAGCGGGACCAGCAGCAGCGCGCCGGGCACGAACTGGGAGCAGAGCAGGGCGAGCATGAAGCCCCGCTTGGCCGCGAAGTCGAACCGGGCGAGGGCGTAGCCGCCGGCCAGGGCGACGAGCGTCGTCATGACCAGGGTGGCGAGGCCGACCATGAGGCTGTTCTGGAAGAAGGTGCCGAAGCTGCGGTCGGTCCACACCTTCTCGAAGTGTTCGAAGGTGACCGGCCAGGGCACGAGCGAGGTCGAGCCGGCCGGGCGGACCGCGAAGAGCAGGATCCAGTAGAACGGGATCAGGGTGAAGACCAGGTAGATCCCGAGCGGCAGGTAGATCTGCCAGCGGGGCACCTCGTCCCAGGCGGGGCGCGTCTTCGCGGGGCGCGGCGGTTCCAGGCCGGCCCGCGCGGGTGCGGGGGCGGGCGCGGGGGCCTCCTTGGTGATCACTTGTTCTCGCCTCCGAACTTGCTCAGCCGCAGATAGACGATCGAGCAGAAGAGCAGGATCACGAACGCGACCGTGGTGAGGGCCGACGCGTAGCCGAAGTCGTGGGCGTCGACACTGGTGTTGGCGATGTAGAGGGGCAGGGTCGTGGTCTCGCCCGCGGGTCCGCCGCCGGTCAGGGTGTAGAGCAGGTCGACGTTGTTGAACTCCCACACCGCACGCAGCAGCGTGGACAGGATGATGGCGTCCTTCAGGTGCGGCAGCGTGATGTGCCAGAACTGCTTGATGCGGCTGGCCCCGTCGACCTCGGCGGCCTCGTAGAGGTCCTTCGAGACGGACTGGAGGTCGGCGAGGATGAGGATCGCGAAGAAGGGCACGCCGCGCCACAGGTCGGCGACGACCGCCGCGGAGAACACGGTCGAGGTGTCCGACAGCCAGCTGGTGCCGTAGGAGCCGATGCCCAGGTCGGCGAGGTAACGGGACACGCCGGTCTGGGAGTTGTAGAGCAGCACCCAGATCGCGGAGGTCAGCACGCCGGAGACGGCCCACGGGGAGAAGACCAGGGCCCGTCCGATGCCGCGGCCCACGAAGGTCTGGTTGACGATGAGCGCCAGGGCCAGGCCGAACAGGAGCTGGAGGCCGACCTCGACGAATACCCACTTGGCGCTGAAGACGAGGGTGTCCCAGAACTGCGGGTCGTCGGTGAAGATCCGCACGAAGTTGTCGAGGCCCGCGAAGCCGTTCCGCCACGGCTTGGTGGGGTTGTAGTCCTGGAGGCTGTAGTAGAAGACGCTGATGACCGGGTACGCGATGAAGCCCAGCATCAGCAGGGCGGCGGGCCCGATCAGCAGGTACGGGAGCCTGCGCGGTGTGGCGGAGGCACGGCGGCGCCGCCGGGGTGGCGCGGGCGGTTTCGCCACGGCTGCGGCTTGGGCCATGACAGTTCTCCGTTCTGGTGCGTCTGCGTCGTACGGTGCGTGCGCGAGGGGGAAGCGCTTTCTCCACGGCCATGGGTGTGCGGTGTCCCGCCGTGGCGGGGTCAGCCGGCGTACGGGTCCGGCACGGTGCCCGGGCGGGCGAGGAACGCGAAGTCGCAGCCGGTGTCGGCCTGGGTGATCTGTTCGTCGTAGAGGGCGCCGTAGCCGCGCTCGTAGCGGGCGGGCGGCGGCGTCCACGCGGCCCTGCGGCGCTCCAGCTCGTCGTCGTCGACGTTCAGGTGCAGGGAGCGCGCCTCGACGTCGAGGGTGATCGAGTCGCCGGTGCGCACCAGCGCGAGCGGCCCGCCGACGTACGACTCGGGTGCCACGTGCAGCACGCACGCGCCGTAACTGGTGCCGCTCATGCGGGCGTCGGAGATCCGCACCATGTCCCGCACACCCTGCTTGAGCAGGTGGTCGGGGATGGGCAGCATGCCGTACTCGGGCATGCCCGGCCCGCCCTTGGGGCCCGAGTTGCGCAGCACCAGCACGCTGTCGGCGGTGATGCCCAGGTCCGGGTCGTTGATGGTGCGCTGCATGGTCCGGTAGTCGTCGAAGACGACGGCGGGGCCGGTGTGCTTGAGCAGGTGGGGTTCGGCGGCGATGTGCTTGATGACGGCGCCGTCCGGGCAGAGGTTGCCGCGCAGGACGGCGACCCCGCCCTCGCTCGCGACGGGCTGGTGCCGGGTCCTGATGACGTCGTCGTCGTGGACGAGGGCACCGTCGAGCTGCTCGCGCATCGTGTCGTGCGAGACGGTGGGCCGGTCCAGGTGGAGCAGGTCGGTGATGCGGGAGAGGAAGCCGGGCAGGCCGCCGGCGAAGTGGAAGTCCTCCATGAGGTACGTCTGTCCGCCGGGGCGGACGTTGGCCAGTACGGGGACGGTGCGGGCGATGCGGTCGAAGTCGTCCAGGGTGAGGGTGACGCCCGCGCGGCCCGCCATGGCGATCAGATGGATCACGGCGTTGGTGGAGCCGCCGAGGCCGAGCACGGTGGTGACGGCGTCCTCGAAGGCGTCCGCGGTGAGGATGTCGCTCAGCTTCCGGTCCCGGTGCACGAGTTCGACGATGCGCATCCCGGCCGCGGCGGCCATCCGGTCGTGCCCGGAGTCGACGGCGGGGATGCTGGAGGCGCCCGGGACGGTGACGCCGAGGGCCTCGGCGGCGGCGGTCAGCGTGGAGGCGGTGCCCATCGTCATGCAGTGACCGGGCGAACGGGCCAGGCCGCTCTCCAGTTCCTGCATCTCGCAGTCGCCGATGAGGCCGGCCCGCTTGTCGTCCCAGTACTTCCACATGTCGGTGCCGGAACCGAGGGTCCGGCCGCGCCAGTGCCCGGGGAGCATGGGACCGGCGGGCACGAACACGGCGGGCAGGTCGACGCTGGCGGCGCCCATCAGCAGGGCGGGCGTGGACTTGTCGCAGCCACCCATCAGGACGGCGCCGTCGACCGGGTAGGAGCGCAGCAGCTCCTCGGTCTCCATGGCGAGGAGGTTGCGGTAGAGCATCGGGGTCGGCTTCTGGAAGGTCTCGCTGAGCGTGGAGACCGGGAACTCCAGCGGAAAGCCGCCCGCCTGCCACACCCCGCGCTTCACGGCCTGGGCGCGGTCGCGGAGGTGGACGTGGCAGGGGTTGATGTCGGACCAGGTGTTGAGGATGGCGACGACGGGCTTGCCGAGGTGTTCCTCGGGGAGGTAGCCGAGCTGGCGGGTGCGGGCGCGGTGGCTGAAGGAGCGCAGGCCGTCGGTGCCGTACCACTGGTGGCTGCGGAGCTGTTCGGGACGCTTCCGGTCGGTCATGTCGCCCACCCCGCGGCGATGGCGGCGACCTCGGCGCGCTCGCTCTCGGGCAGCGGCTTGCTGGGCGGACGGACCTCGCGACGGCACAGGCCGAGGGAGGCCAGCGCCTCCTTGACCACGGTGACGTTGTCGGCGGAGCCGTTGGCGGCGCGCAGCTCCTCGAAGCGGCGGATCTGCTCCCAGACCTTCATGGCGGCCGGGTAGTCGCCGGAGCGGAGCGCTTCGATCATGTTCAGCGAGACGGCCGGGGCGACGTTCACCAGGCCCGAGGTGAAGCCGGTGGCGCCCGCGGAGAAGTAGGAGGGGGCGTACGGCTCGGCGAGCCCCGCGATCCACACGAAGCGTTCGAGGCCGGCGTCGCGGGCGAAGGCGGCGAAGCGGGCCGCGTCGGGGACGGCGTACTTCACGCCGAGGACGTTGGGGCAGTGGTCGGCGAGTTCGGCGAGGCGGGCGCCGGGGAGCTGGGCGTTGCGCAGATAGGGCACGACGCCCAGCTCGGGCACGGCCTCGGCGATCGCGCGGTGGTAGTCGACCCAGCCGCCCTGGGAGACGTACGGGTGGACGGGCTGGTGGACCATCACCATCTGGGCGCCCAGCTCGCGGGCGTGCCGCGCGGAGGCCACCGCGGTGGGCACGTCGTGGCCGACGCCGACCAGGACGGCGGCCCCGTCGCCGGCCTCCTCGACGGTCAGCTCGGTGACGAGGCGGCGCTCGGCCGGGGTCAGGGCGTAGAACTCGCCGGTGTTGCCGCCCGGGGTGACGGTCGTGATGCCGGCGTCGAGGAGGCGACGCAGCAGGGCCCGGTGGGCGGCGGGGTCGACGGAGCCGTCCTCGGCGAACGGGGTCACCGGGATCGCCACCACGTCGGCCAGGGCCGCCCGCTGGGTCTCGAACGTCGCTGTCATCCCTGACCGCCCTCTCCCTCGGCCTCGGTCCCCGTCCCGGGAAAAGCCCGCTCGACGAAGGACGCGATGTGCGCGTACAGGGCGCGGGCCGCGCCGTCCGCGTCGCCGGCGAGGGCGAGGCGCAGGATCTCCTGGTGCTCACCGGCCTCCCGTTCCCAGGAGGGGTCGGCCGCCCAGGCGACGGCCGAGACGAGGGCGGCCTGGTCGCGCACCTCGTCGAGCATCCGGCCGAGCAGCGGGTTGCCGCACGGCAGGTACAGGGCGCGGTGGAACTCGCGGTTGGCGAGCGACCGTTCGGCCGTGTCGGTGGCCTGGTCGGCCCGGTCGAGGGCGTCGCGGGCGGCGTCCAGCGAGGCTTCCCGGAGCACGGCACGCCGGAGCGCCTCGGGCTCCAGCAGCAGCCGGACGTCGTAGACCTCGCGCGCCATGTCCGCGTCCACCATGCGCACGGTGACGCCCTTGTACTGGCTCATCACGACCAGTCCGGTGCCGGCCAGGGTCTTGAGCGCCTCGCGGACGGGTGTCTTGGACACGCCGAACTGGGCGGCGAGGTCGGTCTCGACCAGGGCCTGACCGGGCGGCAGGCGTCCGGTGAGGATGCGGCGTTTGATCTCCTCCAGCACGTACTGGGTGCGGGAGGGGATGGGCGTGGGCACAGAGGTCATGCGCGCCTCTCGGATCTCACATATCGCGTCTCATATATGACGTACGGAGTACGACGCGTTGAAGGTAGGAGGGGCGCGGGGGCGCGTCAATGCTTCTGACGAAGAAAAGTGAGGGCCGCTGGTCGGACGGGGGGCTGCTCGCACCGGGGTGGTGCGGTGCCGCTGGTCAGACGGCGACGATGTGGCCTTCCTGCGCGGTGGCGGTCGGCCCGCCGAACGCGGCGGCGGCCCGTGCGGTCGCCGCCTCGGGGGTGAGCGTGGGCCCGACGTGGGTGACGAGCAGGCTCCGGGCGCCCGCCTCACGCGCGGCGTTCCCGGCGTCCTCGGGCGTCAGGTGCACCTGTTCGCCTTCGCGATGCGTGTCGATGTCCGCCTCGCACAGGAAGAGGTCGGCGTCGCGGGCGAGCCCGGTGAGCGCGGCGCACGGCCCGCTGTCTCCGGAGTAGGCGAGGACGCGTCCCGCGCACTCGGCCCGCAGCCCGTAGGTCTCCGTGTCGTGCCGCACGGCGCGGGCGCTGATCCGCAGACCGCCGTGGCGGGCCACGTGGCCGTCGTGCAGGGCCCTGAAGTCGAGGACGCCGTCGAGGAAGGCGGTGCCGGGACGCCCGAAGAACCCGGCCAGGCGCTCGGCGCAGCCCCGCGGGGCGTACACGGGGACGGGCGCGGGCGGGGTCATGCCGCCGTAGGCGAAGGCGTACACCGCGGACAGCAGGTCGGCGCTGTGGTCCGCGTGCAGGTGGGAGATCCATATCGCACTGAGCCGCGCCGGATCGGTGTGCCGCTGCAACTCCGCGAACGTCCCGGCCCCGGCGTCCACCCACACCTCGGCGCCCTCACCACGCAGCAGATACCCGGAGCGGGGCCGCCCGGGGGCGGGGTGCGGGGAGGCGGTGCCGAGGACGGTGAGGGAGAGGGTCATACGGGGGAGCGTATGCGGCTCCGCCGGGCTGACGGCCGTGTGCGCCCCGTCTACCGTGCGGGCCGGGTCCAGCCCGGGTCGCGGCCGCTCAGGCCGACCGTGCGGTCCAGCAGCGGGGCGTCGGCGGGGACGGGGACGACGGGGCCGAAGATGCCGCCGCCTCCGTCGGGCTCCTCGGCGGCGGCGGTCAGGAAGCCGTGGGAGACCTGGAGCGCGGCCGGGTCGGGCGCGTACTCCTGACCGGTGGCACGGGCGAGGTCCCAGCCGTGGATCACCAGCTCGTCGACCGCCACGGCACCGGCGACCTCGCCGGGCAGATCGATGCCGCCGGCCCGGGTCATGCCGGTCCACGCCTCCGGGTCCCGCCAGGCGTCGGCGAGTTCGTCGAGGACCTTGGGCAGCTCCTCGCGCCAGCCGGGACCGATGTCCGGCGTACTCGCCTCGGGGCTGGTGTCGGTGGTGGCGCCCAGGTCCTTGCGCGCCGCGTCGCGGAACGCGGTGGCCAGGCCGGTCAGATGGCCGAGCAGGTTGCGGACGGCCAGCTCCGGGCACGGCGTGGCGTCCGCGAGGCATGCGTCGCTCACGCCCTCCGCGAGGCGTGCCACGATCCGCGTCTGCGGTCCGAGGTCGAGCGTGGGGGCGGGGGCGGGGATGTCCTGGGTCATCAGCTGCTCCTCGGTGACGCGTGGCCGGCTCTCTCGGGAGGTAGACCGAGCACGACCGCGGAACTCATCGGTCGCGGGCCCCGAATCTAGGGCACCTGCCCGATGCCCGCCCCCGGGTCTCAGAACCACGATCCCGGACATGAAGGCAACCACCAGGAGGACGACGCGGGGGACCTGGCCCCTGGCCCGCGTCCTGCGCGACCGGAACGCGGGCCTGTATCTCGCCGGGGTGGTGGTGTCCGGCTTCGGCACCTCGGCGCTGTGGCTGGCGTCCGGTGTGTGGGTGAAGGAGCTCACCGGCTCGGACGGACTCGCGGCGCTGTGCGTACTCGCACTGTGGACGCCGACGCTGCTGGGCCCGGCGCTGGGCACCCTCGCCGACCGCGTCCGCCGGAAACCCCTGCTGATAGCCGGCAACCTCCTCCTCGCGGGCCTCCTCCTCACCCTGTTCGCCGTCGACTCGGCGGACGGGGTGTGGCTGCTGTTCGCGGTGCTGTTCGTGTACGGCGCGGTGGGCGTCGTCCACGACGCGGCCGAGTCGGCGCTCGTCGCGGCGGCGGTCGGCCCCGGCCTGCTCGGCGACTTCAACGGGCTGCGCACGACCGCGGCCGAGGGCATGAAGCTGGTGGCACCCCTGGCGGGCGCGGGCGTCTACGCGGCGTACGGCGGGGCGAGCGTGGCGGTACTGGACGCGGCGACGTTCGTCCTGGCCACGGGCCTGTACGCGGCCCTGCGGGTACGGGAGACACCGCCGGAGCCGCCCGCGGCGAACTGGCGGCGCCAGACGGCCGAGGGCGCCCGGTACCTCTGCCGGCACCCGCGCCTGCGCCCACTCGTCCTCGCGGGCGGCGTCACGATGCTCTGCGCGGGCGTCTGCGGGGCGACGGTGTACGCCGTCGTCGACTCCCTGGACCGCTCCCCCGCGTACGCCGGCGCGCTGTACGCCGTCCAGGGCGCCGGCTCAGTGACGGTCGGCCTGCTGGCGGGACCCGCGCTGCGCCGCCTGGGCGAGCGCCGGTTCGCGGCGACGGGGCTCGCGCTGCTGGCGGTGTCGGTGACGGCACGGGCGGTACCGCACGACGCGGTGACCCTGGCGTCCTTCGCGGCGGCGGGCGCGGGAATGCCGGCGACCCTGATCGCCGCCCTGACGACGGTGCAGCGCGAGACACCGGGGCCCCTCCTGGGCCGGGCGAGCGCCACCGCCAACACCCTGATCTTCACACCGAACGTCCTCGGACTGGCGGCGGGTGCAGCCCTGGTGGAACTGACCGACCTACGCCTGCTGTTCCCGACGGTGGGTGCGGTCTTGCTGGCGACGGCTACGACGCTGACACTGACCGACCGACGGAGGCTGGGGTGACGGCTGGGGCGGTGGTCCCGGGGGTGGGCGCACGGTGCAGGCGCCACCACTCACGCGGGCGAGCAGATGACCCCGTCGCACCCAACACCCGCCGTATCGGGGCCATCCCCGCGGGTGCGGGGAGCAGCGGATCTGGAGGTTCTTGGGCCGCTCGGTTCGGGACCATCCCCGCGGGTGCGGGGAGCAGGCGGACCGGATGTCGGCCAGGGTCGGCGTCGCGGGACCATCCCCGCGGCTGCGGGGAGCAGTCGCCGTCGTCCTCGTACTCGACCTTGGTGTCGGGACCATCCCCGCGGGTGCGGGGAGCAG
>NZ_WWHX01000439.1 GCF_009862125.1 Streptomyces sp. SID5910 | reverse complement strand
TGCGGTGGGGATGAGATGGGTGAAGCCTTCGATGCCGACGGTGGCACCGTCGTGCACGAAGGCGGCGACGGCCTCCCTCATCGGCATGACCTTGCCGGCCCCGTCGGCCGTATGCGTCCGTTCCACGGTGCTCCTCGGCGAGTGTGTGCGGGTCGCCCTACCGTGTCAGCGGCCATTGAGTGCCGTCCAATACCGAATTAGGGTTGCATTAAGACAGCGTCGTAATGAATGGGTTTCCGGATGGAACTGCGTCATCTCACCGCCTTCACCGCAGTGGCCGAGGAGCTGCACTTCGGCCGGGCCGCCAAACGGCTGCAGATGGCCCAGCCGCCGCTCAGCCAGCAGATCCGCCAGCTGGAGAAGGAACTCGGCGTCCAGCTCTTCGAGCGCAACACCCGCTCGGTACGGCTCACCAGCGCGGGGGAGTCCTTCCTCGAACCCGTGCGGACCGTGCTGGAGAACCTCGACACCGCGGTGCGGGCCGCCAAGGCCGCCGGACGCGGGGAGTGCGGCCGGGTCACCATCGGCTTCGCCGGTGCCTCCAGCCACGAGACGCTGCCGCACCTGACCCGGGCCGTGCGCGCCGCACACCCCGCTCTGGAGCTGGTCATGAAGGGGCAGACGTACGCCAACGTCGCCCTCTCCCGGGTCGCCGACGGCTCCCTCGACCTCGGGTTCGTCCGCCTCCCGGTGACCCAGCCGGGCGTGGCCCACCGGGTGATCGACGAGGAGGAACTGCTGTGCGCGCTGCCTTCCGACCACCGGCTGGCCGAACTCGACAGCATCCCGATCGCCGTCCTCGCCGACGAACCCTTCGTCTCCTTCCCCGCGAACGCGGGCTCCACGGTGCGTGACGCGATGGTCCAGGTCTGCGAGTCGGCCGGCTTCAACCCGCGTGTGGTGCAGGAGGCCCCGGACTCGTACACGATCCTCGCCCTCGTCGCGGCGGGCGTCGGTGTCACCCTCACCGTCTCCTCCGTCCGGCACATCCAGCAGGGCGGGCTCGTGTACCGGCCCCTGGCCGGACCGCCGGTACGGAGGCAGGCCGCGCTCGCCTGGCGCACCGACAATCCGTCCGCCGCCCTGCGGGCCGTGCTCACGGTGGCCGAGGAGGCCCTGCCGACACCTCCGTCACTCCATTGAGACACGGAGGAAATGAATAGGTCGCCAACTCGGTATTGGACCGACTCAGTGGTCGGGTGCGAAGGTCACCCCCACACACCCGAACCGCCGAAAGGTGTTCCGCCGTGGCCGACCCCTCAGACGTCGTCATCTGCGCACCGCTGCGCACCCCCATCGGGCGGTTCGGCGGAGTCTTCGCCCAGCAGACCCCCGCCGCGCTCGCCGCACGCGTCATCGCGGAGGTCGTCGCCCGCACGGGGATCGACCCGGACCGGATCGACGAGGTGATCCTCGGACACGCCTACCCCACCTCCGAGGCACCGGCCATCGGCCGCGTCGCCGCCCTGGACGCCGGACTCCCCGACACCGTCACGGGCCTCCAGACCGACCGCCGCTGCGGCTCCGGACTGCAAGCAGTCCTCGACGCCGCCATGCAGATCCGGGCCGGCTTCAGCGACGTCGTCGTCGCGGGCGGCGTCGACGTGATGAGCGCCGCCCCCTACTACACGCACCACGGCCGCTGGGGCATCAAGGGCCCCGGCCTCCAGCTCCACGACGCGCTGGCCCGCGGCCGGGTCACCGCGGGCGGCGCACGCCATCCCGTCCCGGGCGGCATGATCGAGACCGCGGAGAACCTGCGCCGCACCTACTCCATCAGCCGCGCCGACCAGGACGCACTCGCCCTGCGCTCCCAGGAGCGGGCCGGCCGCGCGATCACGGAGGGGCGCTTCGACGCGGAGACGGTGCCCGTCACCGTACGCACCCGCCCGCGCTCGAACGGCGGGACCTACAGGGGCGAGACAGTGGTGACCGCCGACGAGCACCCCCGCCCCGACACGACCGCCGAGCAACTCGCCGCGCTGCGCCCGATCATGAGCGAGAGCGACCCGGAGGCAACCGTCACCGCGGGCAACGCGAGCGGTCAGAACGACGCGGCCGCCGCCTGCCTGGTCACCAGCGCCGCCACCGCCGAACGGCTCGGCCTCACCCCGCTGGTCCGGCTCGTCTCCTTCGCCCGGGCCGGTGTCCCCGCCGCCACCATGGGCATCGGACCGGTCCCGGCCACCCACGCCGCCCTCGGCCGCGCCGGGCTCACCCTCGCCGACATCGACCTCATCGAGATCAACGAGGCGTTCGCGGCCCAGGTGCTGGCCTGCACGCGGGAGCTCGGACTCGGCGAGAAGGACCACGAGCAGCGGATCAACGTCAACGGCTCCGGAGTCTCGCTCGGCCACCCGGTCGGCGCCACCGGCGCCCGCATCCTCGCCACCCTGGCCCACGAGATGCGCCGCAGCCAGGCCCGCTACGGCCTGGAGACCATGTGCATCGGCGGCGGCCAGGGCCTCGCCGCGGTCTTCGAACGCGTCACCGCCTGACCCCTCACCCACCGAGGCTGTTCACCCTCCGCGCCGCCGTCCCCGTACCCCTCACGCGGCGCGGGCGTCTCGGATGCAGCCCCGGTCGGTCATGCCCATCCGTCTGTACAACGATGTCCACAGGGAGCCACCCATGAGTGCGTCCACCGCCACCGCACGCGAGAAGACGAAGGCCGCCAACCGCGCGGGATTCGGAGCCTTCATCGGCTCGACCATCGAGTGGTTCGACTTCTACATCTACGGCACCGCGGCGGCACTCGTCTTCGACAAGGTGTTCTTCCCCGAACTCGAAGGCGCCGTAGGCACCTTGGTCGCCTTCGCCACCTTCTGGGTCGGCTTCCTCGCCCGCCCCGTCGGCGGCATCGTCTTCGGCCACTACGGCGACCGCCTCGGCCGCAAGAAGACCCTCGTCATCACCCTGCTGATGATGGGCCTGTCCACCACCGCGATCGGCCTGCTCCCGGGATACGCGTCGATCGGCATCGCCGCCCCGATCCTGCTGGTCTGCATCCGCATGATCCAGGGCATCGGCCTCGGCGGTGAATGGGGCGGCTCCGTGCTGATCGCCTCCGAACACGCCCCCAAGGGCAAGTCGGTGCTCTACGGGGCGTTCGCCCAGCAGGGCTCGCCCGTCGGCAACACCCTCTCCACCCTGAGCTTCCTGGCCATCAGCCAACTGCCCGACGACGCCTTCGTCGCCTGGGGCTGGCGCGTGCCCTTCCTCGCCTCCGCCGCGCTCGTCATGGTCGGCCTGCTCGTCCGGCTGAAGGTCGCCGAGTCCCCGGCCATGGCCAAGCTCATCGAGAAGAAGGAAGTCGTCAAGCTCCCGCTCACCGAGGTCCTGCGCAGCCACCCCGTGCTGATCGTCCTCGGCATCGGCGCCTGCACCATCGGCCTGTCGGCGACCTACTTCAAGTCGACGTTCGCCCTGTCCTGGGCCACCAGCTCACTCGACTTCGACCGCAGCTCGTTCCTCACGATCATCCTGGTCGCCAACATCACCCAGATCATCGTCCAGCCCTTCGGCGCGGTCATCGCCACCAGGATGAAGAGCTGGTCCCGCGCCGTGCTCGTGATGCTGGTGCCCGAACTCGTGCTGATGCCACTCATGTTCGTCCTCATCGGCACCGAGAACTACGGTCTCGCGATGCTCGGCGTCTCCGTCGCCACCATCCCGCACTGCCTGTACTACGCCGCGCTTGCCGGCATGCTCGCCAGCCGCTTCCCCGCCCATCTGCGCTACACCGGCATCTCGCTCTGCTACCAGCTGTGCGGCACGCTGCTGGGCGGTACGACGCCGATCATCGGCCAGTTCCTGCTCAACCGGACCGGCTCCATCACCGCGGTCATCGCCTACGCGGTCTTCCAGGTGGCGCTGACCCTGGGCTGCATGCTCCTGCTGCTCAAGCGCCCCAACCACGACGAGCAGGCCGCCGACCCCGCCGTCACCGCGTCCCGAACCGCCCCCGTCAGCGCCTGACCGTCCGGCACCCCCAGAACGGAGTACCGCCCATGCCCCTGACCGTGCACGGCATCCCGGAGATCCTCGCCCTCGGCGGACGCGACCTCGGGCACTCGGGCTGGAAAGAGGTCACCCAGGAACTCATCGACGCCTACGCCGACGTCTCCGGGGACCACCAGTGGATCCACACCGACGTGGCGCGCGCCGCCGACGGCCCCTACGGGCGCACCATCGCCCACGGCTACATGGTCCTGAGCTGGGGCATCCCGATGTTCGGCGAGCTGCTCCAGGTGACCGGGGTGGGACGCGCACTCAACTACGGCGTCGACCGCGTCAGGTACCCGGCGCCCGTCCCCGTCGGCAGCCGCGTCCGGCTGCACGCCTCGATCGGCGAGGTCAAGGAGGTCGCGCGGGGCGGGGTGCGGATGACGCGGGCGTTCACCTTCGAACTGGAGGGGTCGCGGAAACCCGCCTGTGTCGCGGAGTCGCTGACCCACTTCTGTCCCTGACCGGGCCTCCGCGCGTTCATACGGTGTGGCGCGATGAGTTCGGTCGCTTCTGCCAGTCTGTACGTACGTCGCGCGGTCCGACGACCTCGCGACGACCCGTAACTGCTGCTCTCGGAGAGAAGCTGATGACCGACACCACCTGCCACATGTCGATCTCCCTCGACGGTTTCGTCGCCGGGCCCGAGCAGAGCCGAGACAATCCGCTGGGCAAGCGCGGCCAGGAGCTGCACGGCTGGCACATCGGCGATCCGCGCGCGACCGAAGCCGACGAGACGGCCAACGGCTGGCTGATGCGCCCGCGTGGCGCCTACGTCATGGGCCGGAACATGTTCGGGCCGATCCGAGGTGAGTGGAACGAGTCGTGGGACGGATGGTGGGGCCCCGAGCCCCCCTACCACGCCCCGGTCTTCGTGCTCACGCGCTACGCCCACGAACCGATCGAGATGAAGGGAGGGACCACCTTCCACTTCGTCACCGAAGGCTTCGACGCCGCCTACGCGCAGGCGCTCGAAGCCGCCGACGGCAGGGGCGTGGACATCGCCGGTGGCGCTTCGACGGTTCGACAGGCACTCAGCGCCGGTGTGATCGATGAACTCACCCTCGACATCGCGCCTGTCCTGCTCGGCAGCGGCGAGCGCCTGTTCGACGGGTCCGAGACCTTCGACTACGAGCCCGTCGAGGTGCTGCACTCACCGCTGGCCACTCATATCCGCTACCGCAAACGCGACGCCGGCTGAGCAGCGTCCGGGCAGACCAGGGGCAGGAAGATCGTGTCGACGATCTCCTCCAGGACGTGTTCGGGCACCGGGGCGAAGGTCGAGAGGATCTCGTGGCGCAGCAGGACGAAGGGGAGGGTCTTGATGCGCTCGGTGAGCCGGTCCGGCTTGACCTCGCCGCGGGCGACGGCACGCTCGAAGAGAGCGTCGAGCGCTGCCGCGCGGCCCGTCGCGACGGGGTCGAACAGGCTGCCGGGGCTTTCCCCCGTCTCCCGGTGGTAGCTGGCCAGGTGCGCGTACATCACGGTGATCAGCTGCACGTGGGAGCCGGCGATCTCCCGCATGAGGGTGAGGAGGTCCTCCCGCAGGCTTCCCGTGTCGGGAACGGCGGGACGCGACTCCCTCAGGACGTGGACGATGGTGGCCTTGACGAGCGCGTCGCGATCGGGCCAGCGGCGGTAGAGAACGGGTGGGCTGGTGCCCGCGCGCTTGACGACGGCGTCCATGGTGAATCTGGCGTAGCCGTTGTCGGTGAGTTCGTCCCAGGCCGCATCGAGGAGCGCCTTCTCCAGTTCCGCGCCGCGGCGCCGCTGAGTCATTCTTGCCCTCGCAGACTTAGATAGATTTGCCTTTCTTACTGTAGCGGCCTACCTTGAGCAGAGTAAGAAAGAGCCCTCTATCTTAACGGGGTCGATCGTGAGCATTTCCCGCGAGGCGGAGCCCGTATCCGCTGATCCCGGCCGGGTGGACCCTGCCGTGCTGCGCCTGGCGATCACCCTGATCGTCGGCGCGCTCGGTGTCGTCTTCGACACCACCATCATCAGCGTCGCCCTGAACGACCTGGCCAAGGACCTCGACGCCGCACTGCCGACCATCCAGTGGGTCAGCACCGGCTACATGCTGGCCGTCTTCGTCGCCATCCCGCTCGCCGGATGGGCGCAGTCACGGCTCGGCGGTCGACGCCTGTGGGTCCTCGCACTGGCCGGCTTCCTGCTGGGCTCGATCCTGAGCGCGCTGGCCTGGAACGCCACCAGCCTCATCGCCTTCCGCCTCGTCCAAGGCCTCGCCGGCGGCATCATGATGCCGCTGATGTACACCCTGCTCATGCAGGCCGCCAAGGGCCGCGGTATCGGCAAGGTCATGGCCGTCATCACCGTCCCCACCGCGCTCGGCCCGATCCTCGGCCCCGTCCTCGGCGGCCTTATCCTCCATCTGGCCGACTGGCGCTGGCTGTTCCTCGTCAACATCCCCTTCTGCCTCGTCGGCATATGGCTCGCCTGTCGCGACCTGCCCGACGACCGACCCGCGCGCGATCAGCCCCGCGTCCGCCTGGACACGGTCGGCCTGTTGCTGCTCTGCCCCGGTGCCGCGGCCGTGCTCTACGGCCTCTCCCGGGTCGACGGCGACACGGGCTTCGCCAGTGCCCAGGTCCTCGTTCCGCTGCTCGGCGGGCTCGCCCTGGTCGGGGGCTTCACCGCCTCGGCACTCACCCGGGCGTCCACCCCGCTGGTCGACGTGCGCATGTTCCGTCACCGCTCGGTGGCCTCGTCGTCCGCCCTGCTCTTCCTCGGCGGGATCTCCCTGTTCGGGTCGATGATGCTGCTGCCCCTGTACTTCCAGCAGGTCCGCGGCGCGAGCCCCCTCGGCGCCGGACTGCTGCTCATCCCTCAGGGAGCCGGGGCCCTTGTCGCCCGCGGACTGGCAGGCACGTACATGGACCGTATCGGCCCCCGCGCGGTGGCGCTCGTGGCCTTCGCCTTCGTCGCCGCGTCCACCGTCCCGTTCGCCTTCGTCACCGCCGACACCGACGAAATCCTGCTCACGGCCGCACTGTTCGTCCGCGGCATCGCCCT
>NZ_WWHX01000438.1 GCF_009862125.1 Streptomyces sp. SID5910 | reverse complement strand
TCAACTCGTCGCGCAGCGCGACGGAGCCGGGCCGGTCGCGGTGGTAGCAGAGGAACTCCATGCCCGAAGCATCCCCGCCGGAGGGCGGCCGGGTCGAGCGGGTTTCACCGCGGCGGCCGCCCGGCCGTAGTGTCAGCGGTCGTCGTTCCCGTTCGGGCCCCGGGGCGACGGTGCGGTGCCCCGGCGCGAAGCCGGCGACGCGTCGGCACCCCGCCGGCAGGACGCGTCGTGCAGGTCGCCCAGCGAGGTCCACCACCGCTCGCAGCAGTCGTCGACGGACGCGCGGGCGGCCGCCGCGGACCGGGTGCACTCCGGCCCGTGCGCGAGCGCGCCCGAGGACCGCCAGAACGCGCAGCACGGCGCCGGAGCGGTGAGCGGTCCCGCCGGGCGGGGCCGGGCGCTCCGCTCGGCCCGCCGTGCCCGGGTGCTCCGCCACCGCTGGTACTCCGCACGCGCGTCGGCGGCACAGCAGGCGAAGAGGGCCGCGCCGAGCAGGCCGGGCAGGGCCAGGAAGGGGTGAAAGGTGGCGGCGTAACCGGCGCTTGCGAGAAGCAGGACGGCGACCGCGCCACACGCGCGGACGGTGTGCAGAGTCGGCGGCACGAGGGCTCCCACTGGTCGGCGACGTTCGAGGCTCGGGATCCCGTATGCCCCGTCGTCACCGCCGTACGTGTCCCGGTCGCCGCCCGACCGGACATGTGCGGGAACCGCGGTCGCGGCTCCCGCACATGACGGACCCGCTGCCGGTGTCACCCCGCCGAGGCCGCCGCCCGGCGACGGGCCACGCCGCGCAGGAAGAGATCCCGCTGCACGGGGTCGGTGGCCAGCTGCACCCCGACCCGGGCCAGGGCGGTCGCGCCGTCCAGAACGGCGCGGTCGGCGCCGGCACCGGTGCCGTGGCGGGCGAAGTCCGCGGTGTGCTGGACGGCGCCCCCGGTGTCGTACCCGATGCAGGGGTGGATCGACGGGACGAGGTGGGACACGTTGCCCATGTCGGTGGAGGCCATCGGCTCACCGTGCCGGTCCACCGGGTCCCGGCCGAGCGCCCGCGCCGCCTCCCCGTAGGCCGAGGTGAGGAACGCGTCCTGGCGCAGGTCGGCGAAGTCGTGCCCGTGCGGCACGAGTTCCAGCTCCGCTCCGGTGGCCAGCGCGCCCGCTTCCAGGCAGGCCCGCACACGGCGCCGGGCGTCCGCGAGGTCCCCGGTGGTGCGGGCCCGGATCTCGTAGCGCGCACGGGCGAGTTCCGGGATGACGTTGACCGTGTGCCCGGCCTCCAGGACCACGTCGTGGACCAGCGTCCCCGGCGGCAACTGCTGGCGCAGCATGCCGACCGCCGTGTGGGCCAGCGTGACGGCGTCGAGGGCGTTCACACCCTGCCAGGGCGCGAGGGCGGCGTGGGCCGGCGCACCGCGGTAGGTGACGTCCCAGGCGCCCACGGCGAGCGACGAGGCACCGACCGAGTCCTCCGGGGCGGCGTGCACCATCATCGCCGCGGCGGCGTCGTCGAACACCCCGGCCTCCAGCAGCGTCACCTTCCCGCCCATGTCCTCCTCGGCCGGCGTGCCCACCAGCTTCACCGTGACCCCGACGGCGTCGGCGACCGCCGCCAGACCGAGGGCGGCTCCCACGGCCGCTGCCCCGTTGACGTTGTGCCCGCAGGCGTGCCCGATGCCCGGCAGCGCGTCGTACTCGGCGCACAGGCACACCACCAGGTCACCGCTGCCGTAGGTGGCGACCAGAGCCGTCGGCAGCCCCGCCGCTCCCCGCGTCACCCGGAAACCGGCGTCCGTGAGGAGGTCCGCGACCTTGGCGGCCGACCTGTGCTCCCGCAGCGCCGTCTCGGGCTCCGCGTGCAGACTGTGGCTCAGCCCGGTCAGGGCGTCGCCCCAGGAGCGGACGGCGTCCGCGGCGGCGGCGAAGGCGTCCTCGCGCACGGCCGGCAGGGACTGTTCTCGTCGGGCGTGCGTCATGCCGCCTCCTCCTTGGGTGCGAGTCGCGGGGCGCGTGGGACGGCGGAGGGCGCGGACCCGCCGCGGAACAGCAGGCCGAGCAGCGCCCCGCCCAGCGCGACCGCCGCGCACATTCCCCACGCCCACAGGTATCCGGCCCCCGCGACACCGCCGCCGGACGCGGGATGCCCGGCGAACAGGGCGCCGATGAGCGCCGCGCCGATCGCCGCCCCGAGGGAGAGCGCGAGTTCGTTGAGGCCGACGGACAGGGCCGTCTCCGACGCGTCGACGACCTCGACCGACAGGGTGCGGGTGACCGCCTCGAACATCCCCGTCGAGGCGCCCACCAGCAGCGCCCCCACGAGGTACTGCGGCAGGGAACCGTGGAACAGCATCAGGCAGACGAAGCCCGCCGCGCCGACGCCGCCGCCGGCGACGAGGGTCGCCCGGTCGCCGACCAGCCGGGCCAGCCGGGGCGTCGCCGTGGAGCCGCCGAAGCCCGCGACGACCATCGCCAGGGACACCAGCGAGATCGCCCGCGACCCCAGCCCCATCCCGTAGCCCGCGTCGTCCGGCTCCGCGCCCAGGAAGATCGCGTTCGCGCCGAGGAAGCCGATCGCGCCGAACGCGGCGCAGAACGTGTGGGCGCTGACCACGGCCAGCCGCGGATTGCGCAGCAGAGCGAGGTCGACCAGCGGATGGTCCGCCGAGCGTTCGACGCGGATCCACGCGACGAGGAGGACCACGGCGGCGGCACCGGTGAGCAGCGAGGACGCCGAGGCCCACCCCCAGGAGCCGCCCTCCGTCAGCACCAGGACCAGGGCGCCCAGGCCGAGGGTCAGCAGCACCGCGGCCGGGGCGTTGAACCGGCCGGCGCGCGCGGCGGAGCCGGCGGGCAGGACGAACGCCGCGACCAGGGCCATCAGCCCGAACGGGACCGCGGTCCACAGCCCCGCCAGCGCGTGCTCCTCGCTCAGCGAGCCGGCGACGAAGCCGCCGGTGCCGATGGACAGCAGCAGCGCGCCGACGAGCACCGACATCCCGAGGCGGCCGTGCTCCGGGGCACGGGACCGCAGGATTCCGGCCAGCAGCGGGAAGAAGCCGACGACGGCGCTCTGCAACGTCATGCCGAGCGCGAGCGTGGCGGTCGTCGGCCTCAGGGCGATCAGCAGGGAGCCCGCGGCCACCATGGCGACGGCGATCCGCAGCAGCCGCCGGTGGCCCCAGATGTCGCCCCAGCGCGACAGCAGCGGGGTCAGCACGGCGAACGCGAGCTGCGACACCAGGTAGAGGTTGCTCTGTCCCACGCCGCCCAGTCCGACGTGGCGGCCCACCACGGGCAGCAGCGGCGTCAGGTAGCCCTGGACGACGCCGCTGCACACCACGATCACCGTCATCGTCGCGAGCAGGCCCCGGTTGCGCCCGATGGCATCCGGCACTGTGTCACCCTCTTCCCTTGGCTGGAAACGACATGGTGACTACAGTGCGAGCGCTGGACGAACAGGCCGCCGACTCGGCGGAAAGCGTACGGGAGGCCCGGCCGTGATGAAGGATTCGGGCACAGCCACGGAGCTGGACCTCGCACTCGTGCACGCGCTCCAGATCCGGCCCCGTGCCACCTGGGCCGAACTCGCCCCCTCACTGGGCGTCGCGGCGGTGACGCTGGCCCGCCGCTGGGAGCGGCTCACCGAGCAGGGGCTCGCCTGGCTGTCGGCCGTCCCCGGCCCGTCCTTCTCCCGCACCCGGAGCACGGCGTTCGTCCTCCTCGGCTGCCGGCCCGCGGACCGGGAGCGGCTGGCCGACCGGATCGCCGGGCTGGGCGAGGCGGTGACCGTCGAACTCACCGCGCCGGGCGCCGCCGACCTGCTGCTGGACGTGCTGGCCCCGGACCTGGCCGCCCTGCACCGCTTCGTGGGCGAGCGGCTGGCCCGGCTGCCCGGGGTGACCCGGGTGGAGTGCCTGTTCGCCACGTCGCTGTACACGGAGGGCAGCAGATGGCGGCTGGGCTCCCTGGACTCGGCCCAGCTCTCCGAGCTCGGCAGGCCGGTGCCGGCGGACCGGGACACCGCACCGCCTGTGGGCGCGCTCGACGCCATCGACCGCGAGCTGCTCGCTCTGCTGGCCCTCGACGGGCGCCTGACGCTGGCGGACCTGGCCCAGCGGGTGGGGACGAGCGCCGCGACCGTCCGGCGACGGCTCGGCCGGCTCACCCGCTCGGGGACGGTCGCGTTCCGCTGCGACATGGCTCCGTCCCTGGTCGGGCTGCCGGTCGCGGTGACCTTCCGCTGCCGGGCACCGGCCAAGGACGTCAACGCGCTGCACCGCACGCTGGCCACCCTCCCCGGCTGCCGGCTCGTCGCCGCCGTCACCGGAACGACCAATGTGCTGGCCACCTACTGGCTGCCGGACATCGGAGCCGTCCAGCAGCGCGAGACGGTCATGTGCGAACGCCTGCCGTCCCTGGAGATCGCCGACCGGGTCATCGGCGTCCGCACGGTCAAACGCATGGGCCACCTCCTGGACGCCGACGGCTGCCGTACGGGAACCCAGGCGATCCAGGTGTGGTGAGCCGGAGGCGGTCAACGGGCCGTCCGCAGGCTCCCGTTGGCCACGCGGGTCCATGTGTCTCCCATACAGCGCCGGTGGTGAACGCGGCCATGGATGCCCGTCATACAGGGCCGCGGCCAACGCTGGCTGTCCCGCACATGCCGACGCCCGTGGCCGTGGCCGCATGATGCACGCCACACCGGTTGCCGGCCCCACCCGGCCCCGGCGCGCACCGAGTCGGCCACAACAGAAGGCAGTCGTCATGGGACCGTCGCACCTTCCGTCCCCCACCCAGAGGGGCCGTCGCCTCGTCGGAGGCATCCGCCGCTGGCTCGCCGCCGCCACGGGGGCCCTGGTCCTCACCGGCGGACTGGTCGCCGTCAGCCCGCAGGCGTCCGCAGCGGGGCTCACCCAGGTCACCGGCTTCGGCACCAACCCCGGCAACCTGTCCATGTACACCTACAAGCCCGACGCCCTGCCCACGGGCGCCCCGCTGGTGGTCGCCCTGCACGGCTGCACGCAGAGCGCCAACGACTACTACGCGAACTCGGGCTGGCCCAAGTTCGCCGACCGCTACGGCTTCGCGCTGGTCCTCCCGCAGACGAGCAGCGCGAACAACAGCAACTCCTGCTTCAACTGGTTCGAGTCCGGCGACATCACCCGCGGCCAGGGCGAGGCACTGTCCATCAAGCAGATGGTCGACAAGGCCGTCACGCAGTACGGCAGCGACACCCAGCGGGTCTACATCACCGGCCTGTCCGCAGGCGGCGGCATGACCGCCGACATGCTCGCCGCCTACCCCGACGTGTTCGCGGGCGGCGCCGTCGACTCCGGGCTGCCCGCCCGCTGCGCCACCGCCCTGACCGCGGCGTACGGCTGCATGTACAGCCCGCCGGACAAGACCCCCGCCCAGTGGGGCGACCTGGTGCGCTCCGCCGCCCCCGCGGGCACCACGAACTGGCCGCGCGTCGCGATCTGGCAGGGCACCGCCGACACCACCGTCGTGCCCGCCAACGCCACCGAGCTGCGCGACCAGTGGACGAACGTGTGGGGCATCGGCCAGACACCCACCCGCACCGAGAGCCTGAGCGGCGGCACCACACTGAGCGTCTACGACGACGCCTCCGGACGGCCCGCCGTCGCGGTCTACTCCATCTCCGGCATGGCCCACGGGCTCGCCGTCGACCCGGGCAGCGGCGCCGAGCAGTGCGGCAACGCCGGCACCTACTATCTCGACACCATCTGCTCCAGCTACCACACCGCCCGCTTCTGGGGCCTCGACGGCGGCGGCCAGGACCCCGGCACCGGCGCCCTGCCGGCGCCCACGGCGCTGACGGTGACCGGCACCACCGACACCACCGCCTCCCTGAGCTGGAACGCGGTGCCCGGCGCGGCGTCGTACACCGTCCACCGCGGCGGAACGAAGGTCGGCACCACCACGTCGACGGCCTACACCGACAGCGGCCTGGCCACCGGGACGACGTACGCCTACACGGTGGCGGCCGTGGACCCGGAGGGCGCCGCAGGCACCGTCTCCGCCGCCGTGACCGCGACCACCACCGGGTACACGCCCACGTGCCACACGGCCAGCAACTACAGCCACACGACGGCCGGACGCGCCTACCAGAGCGGCGGCCACACCTACGCCAACGGCTCCGGCCAGTCCATGGGCCTGTGGAACACGTTCACCGTACACACGCTCAAGCAGACCGCCCCCGGCTACTACGTGCTCGCCGACGCCGGCTGCTCGGCCTGACCTGACGGCCTGACACACGGCCGGACGAAGCCGGCGCCGCCGCCCGTCCACGACCCCGGATGGGGGATCACCGTGGAGGCCGGGACCGCCGTCGCGGGCAGACTGGCCGCATGACGGTCCCTGGCCCGGTGAGCACGCCGGTACGCAGGCTGCCTCCGCGCCCGCAGAGCGCCGCGGAGGCCCGGCGGTTCGTCCGCGAGGTGCTGGACGGAGTGTCTCCGGACGCGGCGGACACCGCGCAGCTGCTGGTCAGCGAACTGGTGACCAACGCGGTGGTGCACGCCCACACCGACGTGGAGGTGCGCGCCTGGGCCGCGGACGGACGCGTGCACGTCCACGTCAGCGACGATGAACCGAACCGGGTCCTGGTGCCCCACCGTGGCGGCACGGCGTACTCCGGTACCGGACGGGGCCTGGCCATGGTCGAGGAACTGGCCTCGAACCACGGCGTTCTCGTCGGCGAGGACCAGAAGACGGTCTGGTTCGAACTGTGGCCCGACACCCCGGAGCCACCGGCATCGGGGTGGAGCGTCCCCGACCGGCCCGCCACCGCGACGGCGACCGTGGAGCTGGTCGACTCGCCGGGCGCACTCCAGGAGGCGGCCCAGCAGCACCGCGGAGCACTGCTGCGCGAATGCCTGCTCGCGGCGTTCGCCGACGACCTGTCCGAGGCCCCGCCGGCGGACCTGCTGACCGCGCACGACGCCAACCACCTCATCGACGCCGCCCTGGCCTCCGCGTCGGAGGAGAGCAGCCACGGGGACCTGTACACGATGCGCCTGAAGGTCCCCGCCGATGCCCGGGACGCCGTACTCACCCTGGGCCGCGTCCTCGAAACGGCCCAGGAAACGGCCCGTCAGGGGAAGTTGCTGACCCGGCCGGCCCTGCCGCAGATCCGTGCCGCCACCCGCTGGCTCCTCGGGCAGGTCACCGGCCAGCTCGCCGGACAGGCGCCCACGGCGTGGACACAGGTCGCCCGCGAGCCCAGCACCACACCCCCCGAGCTGGCGCCCTGGGACCCCAGCCGGCTCCAGGCCGGCAGCACGCCCGCGATCGCCGCCGACGACGGCAACAGGATCATCGCCGTGAACGCGGCGGCGGCACGGCTGCTGGGCTGGCCCGCCCAGGACCTCATCGGCCGGCGGATCATCACGATCATCCCGGAACACCTGCGGGAGCGGCACGTCGCCGCCTTCACCTCCCTGCTGCTCACCGGCCATCCGCGCATCCTCGGCCGCCCGGTGACCATGCCGGCCCTGCACCGCGACGGCGGCCTGGTCGAGATCACCCTGTGCATCCAGACGCAGGAGGCGACCGACGGCCGCAGCGTGTTCGTCGCCCGCTTCACCGGGCCGGAGCGGGTGGCCGACGGGAGCTGACACCGGCGCGCCCGCTCTCCCGTAGCGGGTTGCCGGCCGGCGGGTCAGCATGGAGGGAAGCCAGGCGACGACCGTTCCGCCCCGTGACACGGCAGGAGTCCCGATGTCCCAGCCCCGCCAGCAGCAGACCCCTCCCGGTGTCACCTCCGCGATGGATCCCCGGCCGGACCACGGCGAGGAGAGTTACCGCGGCTCCGGGCGGCTGGCCGGCAAGGCCGCGGTGATCACGGGCGGCGACAGCGGGATCGGGCGGGCGGTCGCGATCGCCTACGCCCGGGAGGGCGCCGACGTCCTGATCTCCTACCTCGACGAGCACGAGGACGCCGAGGAGACACAGCGGTGGGTGCGGGAAGCGGGCCGTGCGTGCGTGCTGGTACCCGGTGACGTGGCCGACCCGGCGCACTGCCGGGCGATCGTCGACAGGGCCGTCGAGGAGTTCGGCAGGATCGACGTGCTGGTCAACAACGCCGCCTACCAGATGACGCGCGACTCCCTGGAGGAGATCCCCGACGAGGAGTGGGACCACACGCTGGCCGTCAACATCAGCGCCTTCTTCCACCTGGCCAAGGCCGCCGTCCCGCACATGCGGCCCGGAGCGGCCATCATCGGCAGCACCTCCGTCAACTCCGACAGCCCGCCGCCGCAACTGCTCCCGTACAACGTCACCAAGGCGGGGATCGCCAACATGGTCGGCTCCCTGTCCCAGTTGCTCGCCCCGAAGGGCATCCGCGCCAACAGTGTGGCTCCGGGCCCCATCTGGACACCGCTCATTCCCGCGACCATGCCCGCGGAGCAGGTGGAGACCTTCGGGTCGCAGGTGCCGCTCGGACGGCCGGGCCAGCCGGCCGAACTGGCGCCGGTCTACGTCCTGCTCGCCTCGGACGAGGCCAGCTACGTGTCGGGCGCCCGCATCGCGGTCACCGGCGGGCAGCCGATCCTGTGACCTCCCGCGGGCCGCACCTGTACCCGCTGCGCCTGACGGTCACGGCGAAGCCGCTGGTGTTCGGCGGCCAGGCCATCGCCCGCCACCTGGGCAAGACCGGCCTCCCGGACTGGGGCATCGCCGAGACCTGGGAGTGCAGCGACGTCGACGGCAGCGGCAGCGTGGTCACCGCCGGGCCCCTGGCCGGCCGGTCCCTGCGCCAGGTGGTCCACGACCACCCCGAGGAACTGATGGGCGCCGGATGGTCCGGCAGCTACTTCCCCGTCCTGACCAAGTTCATCGACGCCACCGGCACCCTGCCCGTGCACCTGCACGCCGACGACGAGAGGGCCCGCCGACTGGAGGGGCAGCCCAACGGCAAGACCGAGGCCTGGCACATCCTGGCGGCCGCCCCCGGCGCGACCGCCCTGTGCGGCGTCAAGGCCGGGGTCACGGCAGACCGGTTGCGCGCCGCACTGGAGGCACAGGACTTCGACGCCGTACTGCGCCGCCTGCCGGTGCGGGCGGGGGAGACCCTCTACGTACCCGGCGGCACCCTGCACAGCTTCGGACCCGACACACTGGTCTACGAGATCGAGCAGACGTCCGACATCCAGCAGCACGCGATGCACTGGAACATGGAGGACGGCTCCCCGGTGAGCGACGAGGAGTTCGCCTCCCACCTCGACATGCTGATGCGGCAGGCCGACCTCACGACCAGACCGGACTTCACACCCGGGCTGAGTGTCGCCGTGGGGGACGGCGTGGAGCGGGTCTTCCTGTGCGCGGGCCCGTACTTCGCCCTCGAACGCTGGCGAGCCGGGACCGCGGAGCCGTTGCGCCACTCGTTCGCCACCGCGCAGATCCTGTCCAACGTCGGCGCCCCGGTGCGGGTGCGGACGGGCGGGTGGAGCGAGGAGCTCGGCCGGGCGGAGACGCTCCTGCTGCCCGCCGTGTGCGGCGAGGTCGAGATCACCGGACCGGCCGACGTCCTGTTCGGCTACCTGCCCGACCTCGCCCGCGACGTCCGGGGACCCCTGCGGGACGCCGGCTACCCGTCTCAGGTGATCGACTCCGTCCTCAGCGTGCCAGCGGCACGGTGATCTCCTTCAGCCAGGTGCCGCGGGCGAAGTCACGGGCCTTGACGACGACGGCGTTCCGGTGCACCTCGACCTGGAGGCCCTGGTTGAAGGAGCCGTCGACGGCCACCTCGCCGCCCGTGCCGTTGTCCCGGTAACCGGTCTGGATCGCGCCCGTGTTGACGACGGTGAACCCGCTGAGGTTCGCGGTGCCGGGCACGACGCGGCGCACCACCCAGTCGGAGAGGTCCAGGTCCCAGTGGGTGTGACCGGAGAACAGGAACACGTCGGGGTGGCGGCCGAGCACGCCCAGGAGCCGGTCGGCCTGGAGGTAGTCGCTCGCGTAGAGCTTGTTGCGCGTACCGGAGACCGTGTTGGGCAGCGGGTGGTGGGTGATCACCATGACCGGACGCCGCCGGCGCGACCAGTACCACAGACGGTCCTCCAGCCACGCGAACTGCTCGTCGCCGATCCACACCTCGTCCCAGAGCTTCGGGTCGTGGAAGTGCGCGTAGCGCTCGGTGCCGAGGCTGAGGACGGGGACGCCGCCGAAGGACGTCTCCGCGTACACGCGGCCCCGCCCGGCGAAGCGGTAGAAGCTGCGGAAGAGGGAGTCCTCGGTGGTGCCGTTGGGCCAGGTCGCCTGGGACAGGGTGTCCGGATCGCGCCACTTCGGCACGTAGAACTCGTGGTTGCCGATGGCCCAGGCCACCCGCGACGGATGCGAGTGGCGCCCGAGTTCGGCGGTGACCTGGGCGTACTCGAAGTCGTAGCCGCGCGGGGTGATGTCGCCGGCGACGGCGAGGCCCGCGCTGCGCGGGTTGACGGCCGCCATGTCGTCCAGGGCGCGGCCGAAGTCGCTCAGGTCTCCCTGGATGTCGCTGATGACGTTGAACCGTACGACGTCCTGCCCGCGCCGCTGCCCGAGCGGATCGGGCGAACCGGCCGGAGCGGCATGTGCCTGTGCGGTGCCGGCGGCGGTCACCAGGGCACCTCCGGTGGCGGCGAGGAGGGATCTGCGGTGCATCTGCGACTCCGTGTCCGTGCGGGTGCGGGGGTACGGAGCACCAAGATCACCGTCCCGGGTGCACTCCGTCCCACCTGCCCCCAACATGCCCGTGTACCGGGCATGAACACGGCCGGCGGGCCGGGCGGCCGTGTCGTGTCACCTGCGGTACTGGGCCAGGGCGTCGTGGTGCTGCTGCAAGGCCGGGGAGAGGGCGACGCGGTCGGGTTCGAGGAGGTTGTCCGCCATGGCGGAGGCGGCCGGCTCGCCCTTGCCGAAGGCCTGCGCGATGTGCTGCGCGTGGGTGGGTTGCAGACTCTCGCCGAAGGGCGCTTCGTAGGGGTCCGTGATCGCTTCGACGAGGCACGGGCCCTCCGCGGCCATGGCCTCGGCGAACACGGCCGCGGCCTCGCCGGGTTCGCTGATCCGGAAGGCCCGCAGGCCGCACGCGCGGGCGACCGCGGTGAAGTCGACGGGGTGGAGTTCGCATCCCATCTGCGGGTTGCCCAGCAGGGCGGTCTGCTCCCAGACCTCCAGGGCGAGGGAGTTGTTCCGCAGCACGACGACCTTGACGGGCAGGTCGTACTGGGCGAGGGTGGCCAGCTCGCCCAGACCCATGCTCAGCGCCCCGTCGCCCATGAAGGCGACGACCGGGCGGCCGGGGTGGGCGAGCTGGGCGCCGATGGCGTAGGGCAGGGCGGAGCCCATGGTGCACAGGGTGCCGGAGAAGGAGTACTGCATCCCCTTGCGGAGCCGCAGCCGGCCGCCCCAGGCGGTCACGGTGCCCGCGTCCCCCGTCACGATCGCCCCGTCCGGCAGCGCCTTGGACAGTTCCCAGGTCACCACCTGCGGCCGCATCGGGGTGCCGGACCCCGCGGCCTGCTCGCCGATGAGCTCCCACCAGCGCCGGTAGGTGTCCTGCGCCCGCTCCAGGAACGACCGGTCCTCCTTGCGCCGCAGCAGCGGCAGCAGGCGCTCCAGGACGGCGTCGGCGTGCCCCACCAGACCCACCTCGACGGGGTAGCGCATCGCGATCCGGTCGGCGTTGAGATCGATCTGCACCCCGCGGGCCTGTCCCGGCTTGGGCCAGAACTCGTAGTACGGGGTGGAGGAGCCCACGACGAGGAAGCCGTCGCAGTTCTCGAACGCCTCGTGGGAGGCGCGCGTGCCGATCAGCCCCATGCCGCCGGTGGTGTACGGGCTGTCGTCGGGCACGCAGTCCTTGCCCAGCCCCGCCTTGACGATCGGCGCGCCCAGCACGTCCGCCACCTGTTCGAGCAGATCACCGGCACCCCGGGCCCCGGCCCCGGCGCAGATGGCGACCCGCTCGCACCCGTTCAGCACCTCGGCGGCCCGACGCAGCTGCTCCTCGGGCGGCAGCACGATGAACGGCTGCGGCGCCAGCGACAGATGACCGGGCACGTTCTTCGGCGAGGCCGTGTCCTGGTCCAGCGTGAAGGACTGGACGTCGATCGGAATGGCCAGGTGGGAGGGGGTGCGGTTCATCAGGGCGCTGCGCACCGCCAGGTCCGTGGCCGCCACGGCGTGGGCGGGCCCCATGACACGCTCCGAGAACATGCACGCATGCTCCAGCAGCCGGTCGGAGGGCAGATCCTGGAGGAAGTGCGCGCCGACGGTGTCGTGATACGACAGGCCGGTGATCGCGATCACCGGCGCGCCGTCCACGCGGGCGTCGTACAGGCCGTTGAGCAGATGCACCGCACCGGGGCCCGCGGTGGCCACGCACGCCGCGGGCCGCCCGGTGAACTTGGCGTAGCCCACGCAGGCCAACGCGGCGTTCTCCTCGTGACGCACATGCACGAAGCGCATCCGCGGATGCGTGCGCAGTGCCTCGAAGAAGCCGTTGACCTGGTCCCCGCAGATGCCGAAGCAGGTGTCGACGCCCCACTCCAGCAGCCGCTCCACCACCAGGTCGGAGGTGGTCTTCGTACCGTCGTCCGCCGCAGACCGATCACTCACGCGCAGATCCTCACCTTTGGTTCCGTCTCCCCGGCCGCGGGGCGACGCTCCTCCGGTGCTAGATGCCACGTCGCCCCTGCCTTTACGTCCGCGCGCCCCGGGTTCACCACAACGGCGCGCTTCGGCCGGGAGACCGGGCTAGGAGACCGGGCAGGCGTCCGGTCCGGAGGCGGTCAGCGTGGCCAGGTCGCAGTACGCCGTGCGCGGGTAGTAGTCGCCCAGAACCTGGGCCGTCCGTTCCGGGCCGCTGCCCGCGGGCACCCGTTGGATCGCCTGCTCGAAGCCGGGGGCGGCCACCATGTTCCGCAGGATCAGCAGGTGCTTGGCGGTCGGCGTCGCCGTGGACAGGGGCAGGAAGGTGGCGCCGGGGACGGCGTCGACGACCGGGCGCTGCTCCTCGGTGCCGATGACGTAGGTGTAGCCGCCGTCGGCGGTGAGACGCGTGTCGGAGTCGGCTCGGCAGCCGGGGTCCACCGTGCCGTCGGGCAGGGGGTTGGCGACGACCTCGCCCGGTCCCCACCACAGGTTGTCGCACATCGACCAGTACCTGACCTGGGCGGCCGGGTCAGGCCAGGGCCGTGCGCGGTGGCCGGCGGTCGCCGTGGGCGCCTTGCCCCGGACGACGAGGACCTGCCCGGCGGGCGGTGCCTCGAAGCCCGTCGCCAGGTAGGCGTTGTCCGGGTTGGGATAGAGCCCCGCGCCGCCCTGCCGGGCGAAGGCGGGCGGTGCGGGAGCGGGCGCGGCCGGCTGCGGCGCGGGTGCGGCCGGGGCCGGGGCGGGAGCGGGTGCGGGTGCGGGTGCGGTCTGGGCGTCGGCGCAGGTCGCGACGTGCACGGGCCGGCCGTCGCGCTGGAAGGTGACCTTCGGCAGCCGGATCGTCCCGTGCGGAAGGTAGACCCGGTAGATCAGCGTGCCCTCGGCCCCTTCGGGCGCGTCCGCGGGCGCGAGCGGCAGGGTGTTGGGCCGGCCGGCGGTCCGCTGCGCGACGGTGACGGTGAACTTGCCGCCGGGGCGGGCGTCCTCCCGGTACGGATTGCGGCTGCCCCGGTCGGCGGCGATCAGGTGGTCCGTCAGCACGGAGTCGGCGCCGTCGGGGCCGGTGAAGCTGCCGCGGGTGGCGTCGTAGGTGGCGAACGACGCGTAACGGGCGTCCGGGTAGCGGCCGTCGAGGGTGAGGGTGAGGCCCTTCTGCACGGTGTAGTGCAGAAGCCAGTACTGGGAGTTGGTGTCCGGGTAGGCGACGTTGGACGTCCGGTAGCCCAGGGGGTGCCAGGCGCAGTCGGGCGTCGTGGGCGCCGGGGAGCCCGAGGGCGTGGCGGCGGCGGGCACCGCCGTCGCCACGGCGAGAGAGGCGGCGAGGAGGAGGGGCTTCCAGGGTTTCATGAACGGTCCTTTCGTCGGCCGGCCGAGGCATGTCCGGCCGGCCCGGTGGGGGAGGGGTGACCGGCGCCGGTACGGGGGCGCGGCCCGGCGGCGTCGCTCACCTCGGTTCCGGCCGTCCGTCGGCGCCGTCGCGTCCCAGCCACGAACCGGCGACGGTCAGCAGATGGCGCGCACCCGAGGCGACGGCGTGGCGGTCGGACGGCGCATAGCGCGGGGAGTGGTTCATGACGGTGCCCGGCGGTAGCGTGCCGCGCTCCAGGGCGGCGACGGCCTCGGCACCGAAGTCCTCCGGCGCGGCACCGCCGAAGTGGAACATGACCGACGGACAGCCGGCCGCCTCCCCGAACCGGCCGAAGTCCTCGCTGGCGGAGAGCGGCGCGGGCAGGACACGGGTCAGCACCCCCTCGCCGTCCAGGGCCGCCAGGACGCGCGCGGTGGCCTCCGCGTCGTTGACCGTCAGCGCGAAGGAGTCGTACGTCCGCACCTCCGGTGCGCGGGTGGCACCCTGGGCGTCCGCCTCCGCGCACACGATGCGCCGGAGGTCGGTGAGTGCCTGCTCGCGGGTCTGCTCGTCGAACGTCCGCAGACTGCACCGCAGTTCGGCGAGGTGGGGAATGACGTTGGGCACCGTCCCGGAGTGGAGGGCACCGACGGTCAGGAGGGGGGACGGCGACAGCGGTGCCATCCGGGCCGAGAGGGTCTGCAACCGCATGACCACCGCCGCCGCCATCACGACGGGGTCGGTGGCGAGGTGGGGCGCCGACGCGTGCGCGCCCGCACCGTGCAGGGTGATGTCGATGCTGTCCGCCGCCGCCATGACCGTGCCCGGCCTGGTGATCACCACACCGGCGGGCAGCGGGCCCACGTGCTGCCCCAGCACCACCCCAGGTCGCGGGAAGCGGTCCAGGACACCGTCGTCCAGCATGGCCCGCGCGCCGCGGCCCACCTCCTCCGCCGGCTGGAAGACGGCCACCACGGTCCCCTGCCACGCCTCGCAACGCGCGGCGAGCTGCCGGCAGGCCGCCAGGAGCGCGGCCACGTGCACGTCGTGACCGCAGGCGTGCATGAGGCCCGCCTCGACGGAGGCGTACTCCAGACCCGTCTCCTCCCGCACGGGCAGGGCGTCCATGTCCGCCCTGAGCCACACCACGGGGCCGTCGCCGTTGCGCAGTACGGCCACCACACCGGTCCCGCCGACCTTCTGCGTGACCTCCCAGCCGCCGACGCGGTCCAGCTCCCTCGCGACGACGGCCGCGGTGCGGTGTTCCTCGAAGGCGAGTTCGGGGTGGGAGTGCAGGTCGCGGTAGACGTCCTCCCAGTGCGGCAGGTGGGCCGCGAGGCCGGCGGTCAGGGCGTTCTCAGGCGGAACGGGGAGCTGCGGACGTGTCACTGTCGTCCTCCTTCGCGGGGCTGTGGTCGACGGCGGCGCCGAGACGCGCCAGGAAACGGTCGGTGGTCTGCGGGACGCAGAGCACGGCGGCGACGGCCAGGGCGGGGCCGACGGCCAGCGACCAGAAGGCGACGCGGTAGGAGAAGGCGTCGACGACATGGCCGAAGAGGGTCGGCACGACGATCCCGGAGAGCTGCCCGCCGAAGAGGACGACGCCGGAGGCGACACCGGTCAGGCCGGGCGGCAGACTGCGCAGCGGGACCGAGAAGCAGGGCATGTAGCACAGGCCCACCACCGCGCTGATGAGGGTGGCGACCGCCACGAACCCGGCCAGCGAGGTGGTCGTCGGCAGCAGGACGAGCAGGACGGCCGCGGCACACATGGCCGGTACGACGATGCGCCGGGGCCGTCCCTCGAACCGGTCGGACAGGCGCCCGCCGACGACGGCGGCGACCGCCGCGAGCAGGGTGGGGCCCAGGGACACCAGACCCGCGTCGCTCACCCGCAGGCCGCGCTCCTCCATCAGGTAGGAAGCGCTCCAGCTGTTCAGCCCCCAGACCACGGTGTCGTACGCGAAGAACATCACCGCGAAACCCCAGATCACCGGGGAGCGCAGCAGGCTCTTCGCGCCCGGGCCCGCGCTCTTCAGTACGGGGCCGGTCTGCTCCTCGGGCAGGGGGCCGGGCAGCCAGCGCCGCAGCGCGGCGACCACCGCGAGCCCCAGCACCGAGACGACGCCGAACATCACCCGCCAGTCCCACTGCGCCAGCAGCAGCCCGCCCAGCACGGCCGCCAGGAGCCCGCCGACCGCGTTGGAACTCTGGATCCAGCCGTTGGCCGTGAGCCGCTGCGCCGGAACGCTGCGGCGGCTGAGCGCCTCGAGGGCCGCCGCCGGGAACAGGCCCTGGGCCACGCCGAAGAGGCAGCGGAAGAACAGCAGTGCCGCGAACGACCAGGCGACCGCCGTGAGACCGGTGAAGACCGACCACAGGACGAGGGCCACGGACATCACCCGGACACCGCCGAAACGGCCGGCGATCAGACCGGCGGGGATCTGGGTGAAGGCATACGTGACGAAGAACGCCGACAGCAGCATGCCCCGCTCGCCATGGGTGAGGCCGAAGGTCTCACCGATCGACGGCAGAGCCAGATTGATCACCTGACGGTCGATGTAGTCGACGGCCCAGGCGACGAAGAGCAGGACCGCGGTGGTCCGAGTGGTCCGGTGCACAGGAGGGCCTCCCACTCCCTGAGGCGACGCTTGGCGCACACCCTGCACCGGCCGCCGTTCAGCACCCCCACATCGCAGGAATCCGGCGTCAGAGGGGCCACCACGCCGGAAACCGCCGAACCGGCACCGCCGCCGCCCGGCGGGAGCGGCGGGCGGCGGCGGGCCCAACGGTCTTCAGTTGCGCCGTCCGCGCTGACATGATGGCGCGCGTGCCGTCCACCGACACCGCGTCCCAGCCGCCCGCCGGTCCGGGGCCGGCCCCGCTCGCCCCCGCCACTCCCGCGGTCCTTCCCGTCCTCCCCGTCCTCCCCGTCCTCGCCGACGAGATCACCGAACTGAGCGAGACCGATCTGGCGTTGGTCGAGGCCCTCCAGCTGGACCCGCGGGCACCCTGGTCCCGGATCGGCGCCGTCATCGGCATCGACGCCACCACCGCGGCCCGCCGCTGGCGGCGGCTCACCGGCAGCGGCGTGGCCTGGATGACGGCGTATCCGGCGCAGCACACCTCGGTGATCGGCTATGTCGACCTCGCCTGCGACGCGGGCGCCGTGGAACCGCTGACCACGCTCCTCCAGTCCTGGGGGCCGGTGTTCAGCCTGGAACGCACCACGGGGGAACACCAGTTGTTCCTCAGCGTGGCCGCCCGCGACCTGCCGTCCCTGGACGACTTCGCCGTCCGCCGGCTGGGCGGCCTGGCCGGTGTGCGCTCGGTGCGGCTGAGCGTCTGCACCGCGGTGCACCGGGAGGGCAGCGGCTGGCTCGTGCACACGCTCAACGCACGCCAGCGCTCGGACCTCGGCGGCGGGGGAACGGGCCCCGGCCGTCCGAGCCGGCGCACCGGCCCGCACGAGAGCGACCACAGACTGCTGCTCGCCCTCGGCGTCGACGCCCGCCGCGGCCACGCGGAGCTGGCCCGCGTGTGCGACCTGACCGAGACCACGGTGCGCCGGCGACTGCGGCGCATGATCGCCGGCGGCGAGGTCTACTTCCGCTGCGACCTGACCCAGCGGCTGGCCGGCTGGCCGGTCATCGCCACCTTCCGCCTCACCGTCCCCGGCCCCGGGACGGAGGCGACCGCGAAGGCGCTGGCCGGGCTGCCCGAGACCCGGCTGTGCTCGTCCGTCACCGGCTCGGACAACCTGCTGCTGTCCGTGTGGCTGCGCTCTCCCGGGGACTGCGAGGCCCTGGAGGAGCGGATCCTGCGCCGGCACCCCGGCATACGCGTCGGCGAACGGAACATCACGCTGCGCACGGTCAAACGCATGGGCCGGCTGCTGGACGGCGACGGCCGGGCCCGCGACCACGTGCCGATCTCGCCGGCCGCGACCTGAGCCCGGGGCCGGCGCCGAGCGGACGAGCTGCGCCGGTGACCGTGCGGGGGGACCATGGAGTCATGGCAAGGCGTCTGATCGTGGTCGGGCGGCCGTCGCCGAGCGGCGGCCGCAGGGTCCGTGCGGACGGCGAGATCCTCGGCCTCGCGTACGACCTGCGGGACGTCGAGGAGTTCCTGCGCCGGGCCGGTCTGGAGGACATCGACGTGGTGACGTCGGACCTGATCGAGTGGCGGGGCGGGGGCCCGGCGGTCTGGACGGTCCGGACCTGACGCGCGTACCGGCCCGGATCAGGACGTGACGGTCAGCAGGCGCAGGCCGCCCGTCAGTTCCCGCAGGCACCGCACCACCAGCTCCGCCGGGGAGACGGCCACGCCGTCCTCCGTGTCCGTCAGCGCCCAGGTCTCCAGCGCGACGCGGATCGCGTCGGTCGCCGCGGCGGCGACCAGCCGCACCTCCAGCGGATCGGGGTCCGGCCCCGCCAGGCGCGTGACGACCGGCAGCAGCTGCTCCTCCGACTCCTGATTCACCCGGTACCAGACGGCCCGCAGCGCGGGATCGTTCCGTGCCGCGCGCAGCAGTCCGCGGGTCCAGCGCAGGCCCTCGTCCTGCGCCGCGGGCCCCGGGGGAGACAGGGACGCGACCGCGGCGGCCTCCAGGGCCTGCGCCAGCGCCACCTGCGAGCCGGACTCGGCGAGCAGGGCCCGCCAGTGGTCGCCGCCGGACGACAGCAGCGGCCCGACCGCGTCCTGCTTGCTGCGGAAGTACCGGTAGAAGGTGCGCAGGGCCACGCCCGCCCGGTCCGCGATCTCCTCCGCCGTCGTGCCGTCGGGCCCCTTCTCGGTGAACAGCTCCGCCGCGGCACGGGCGATGTCCAGCTGCGTCGCCGCCTTGCGGCGCTCGGTCAGCGAGGTCGAGGCGGAGCGGGACGGCCGGAACTGGTTCATGGGTGAAGCGTACGCGGCCACACTCCCCACAGGCACGTCACGCCATCATGTCAAAACGTGCCACCAAGGCGTACTGTGGACACCGCGCGGCGACGCCGCGCCACCGCACGCACACAGGTGCGCCCCGCGTGCGCACCAGAGGGAGAACCCCATGAACCGCTTCGAAGGACGTCGCGCGCTGATCACCGGCGGCGGCTCGGGCATCGGACAGGCCACCGTGCTGCGCCTCCTCGCCGAGGGCGGCGAGGTGGTCGCCGCGGACGTGAGCGAGAAGGGGCTGAAGGACACCTATGCGAAGGCGGGCGCCGACGCCGGGCGGCTGACCACGCTGCCCCTGGACATCTCCGACGAGGCGTCCGTCCGCACGGGCGTCGCCTCCGCCCTCGCCGCCCTCGGCGGCCTCGACGTCCTGGTCAACGCGGCCGGCATCCTGCGTTCCTCGCACACCCACGCCACGTCCCTCGCCGACTTCACCCGCGTCATCTCGGTCAACCTGACCGGTACGTTCCTGATGATCCGCGAGGCGATCCCGGCGCTCCTGGAGGGCAACGGCCCGGCCGTGGTCAACTTCAGCTCGACCTCGGCGATGTTCGCCCACCCGTACATGGCGGCCTACGCGGCGAGCAAGGGCGGCATCCAGTCCATGACCCACGCGCTGGCCGCCGAGTACGGCAAGCAGGGCATCCGCTTCACCGCCGTGCAGCCCGGCTCCATCTCCTCCGGCATGACCGACGGGTCGGGCGAGAGCAAGCAGAGCCAGGGCCCCGGTCTGCCCGAGGACACCGACTGGAGCCTGTTCGTCAAGCTGGCTCCCGCGCTCGGGGACGGGTTCGCCGGGCCGGAGGCCGTGGCCGGCGCCGTCGCCATGCTCGCCTCCGAGGACGGCGCGTTCATCACCGGCACCGAGATACGCATCGACGGCGGCACCCACTTCTGAGCGCGCGGAGTCGCCCCGGGCCGTCCGCCCGCCCCCCTTCGCCGGCCGACGCCGGTGCCCCCATGCCTATCCCGGGCGAAAGGGGTCACTCGGCCGGGACGACGACGGGGGGCCGCCCGGAAGGACGCCACGATGACGACACGAGGCAACCTGCCCGCCCCCGAACAGGGGCTGATCCTCACGCACTTCCTCACCGTCCGCGACGTCGCCGTCTCACGGCGCTACTACGCCGAGATCCTCGGCGGGGAGGTCGTGCTCGAAGAGAACCCGGCCATCGTCAAGGTCGCCAACAGCTGGATCATCATGAACCCGGGCGGCGGCCCGACCCCCGACAAACCCGGCGTCACGCTGGAGCCGCCTTCGGACGGGGACACGGTCTCCAGCTTCCTCAACGTCCGCGTGGCCGACATCGCCACCTTCCACGCCGCCGCCACAGCCAAGGGCGCCCAGTTCCTCACGGAACCCCTGGACAGGAAGGCGGAACTGCGCTGCTACCTGCGCGACCCCGACGGCTACCTCATCGAGGTCGGCCAGGCCACCGGCATGCTGAACGGCATCTTCGCCGACCGACCCGCGGACGGCACGCAGTAGCACCGCCGGTGTCAGTCCGCGGCCGCTGCCCATGCCCTTGAACAAGGACAGACGGAAGCCGGTGATCCGGGTGTCGCCGTTCCTCGGGAGCAGGTCCGCCGGTTCCGGGCGAAGCCGCTCCAGTGTTCCGCGCGGGCCTCGACGAGCCGCTTGGCCCAGCTCAGCGGATAACCCTGCTCGGGCGCCGGGATGTCGATGGAGGTACGCACCTTGCCGGTGCGCAGATCGGCGCTGACGGCCAGGACGCCGGGCGTGCCGTCGATACGCAACTCCGCCTGGAGGCGTCCGTCGTAGCGATCTCGTGAAACCGGGGGTCGCTCCCGGTCGGGCACGCCCGGCTGTGTCTCACATGACGGCTGGTCAGCCGCCCAGGTGTCGTTGCAGCCAGTCCGCCGCGGTTCTGCGGAACAGGCGCCTGTTGTCCGCGCGCAGGAAGTCGTGGCCCTCGTCGCGCAGGGTCAGCAGCTCGGCGACGTGGCCGCGTTCGCGCGCGGCCCTGACGAACTGTTCCGACTCGCGCGGCGGGACGTTGGTGTCGTGCTCCCCGTGGACGGCGAGCAGGGGGACGCGCAGGGCGTCGATACGGCTCATCGGCGAGAGCGCGCGCAGCAGTTCGCGGTCGTGCTCGGGGTGGCCGTACTTGTGCGCCGCGGACTGCGCGATCCAGGGCTCGGTGCCCTCGAAGAACGTCGCGAAGTCCGACATGCCGCACACCGCGACCCCCGTACGGAACAGATCGGGGTGCCGGACGAGCGACGCGAAGGTGAGGTAGCCGCCGTACGAACGGCCCATGACGGCCAGTCGTGACGGGTCGGCCGGTCCGGCCAGGACGGCGTGGGCGGCGCAGTCCGCGATGTCGTCGAGCGCGGCGAAGCGGCCCGCGCCCAGGTCGGCGTCGACGAACGACCTCCCGTGGCCGGAGGAACCGCGGACGTCGGGCGCGAAGACGTCGATCCCGCGCCCCAGGATCTCGTGGTAGAGCGGGTTGAAGACGGGGCGTTCCTGCTCCTCCGGGCCGCCGTGCAGGTGGATCACACAGGGCGCCGGCTGCGCCGGACCGCGGCCCGGCGCACGGTAGTACCAGCCGTTCAGGCGCAGCCCGTCCCGCGCGGTCGGGCTCAGCGGGACCGGCCGTACGGGCGGGCGGCCCGGGGGCACGGCGTCCTCGTCCTTCGACGACCACGGGGTGCGCAGCAGGGACACGCCCTCGGCCAGCCGCCACACCCCCGGGCGGCGCTGGGAGCCCGACAGGGCCAGCGCCAGCCTCCCCGGGCCCATCGGCACGACGCGGGTGACGACTTCGTGCGGCAGCGGCACGGGATGCGGGGGGCCCGTGACGCCCCCGTCCGTACCCGGCGGGAACGTGTCGACGATCTCCACCTCGCTCGCGCCGAGCACGTTCCAGGTCAGTACGGCGGTGCGGCCGTCCTGGGCGAACCGCAGCAGTTCGAGGTCACTGCCCTCGCGTTCCGCCGCGACGGACCAGCTCCGCGGGGCGCCCCGGCCGTCGAGGCCGGCCGCGACAAGTGCCGCGAACTCCCGGCCGGCGTCGCTCCGCAGCCAGACGGTGTCGGCCTCGGGGGAGAACCTGCCGATCCACGGATCGCCGTCGGCCACCGCGACGACGTAGGTGGTGGCGAGGTCGGCGGTGCGGACGACCACCGCCTCGCGTCGTCCGCGCGGGCCGCGGCGCACCAGGGCGAGCCGGCCGTCGGCGCTCAGGTCGCACACGCGCAGGGTCGCCGCGTCCGTCTCGGTGGCGAGGAGCACCGGCGCGGCCTGGCCGTCGGGGTCGATCAGGTACGCGGACAGTCCGTCACCGGAGCCGGCCGGGCCGGGTGTTCGGCCGAGGGCCGCCGTGCCGGCCCCGCCGGTGGGGGGCGCGGTCCCCGACTGCTCGCCGGTGACCGCCGTCGTGCCGAGGAGTACGGCCGTACCCTCGCGGCCGGACCAGCCGGCGGTCGGCAGGCGGCCGACGTGTCCGCCGGCCTCGTCCGGGAGGCCGGCCGCGTCCTGGGCGGGCGGCGCGCCGGCGGGGACGGCCACCGTCACCGCGACGGCCGACCCGTCGTGGGCCCAGCAGCCCAGGTAGGCCGAGGTGCCGGGTTCCGCTCCCGCCACGATGCGGCGGCCGGTGCCGTCGGGGCGTACGCACAGCACCCGCTGGTGCTCGCCGCCGCCGGGTGCCGTGGTGTAAGCGATCCAGCGGCCGTCGGGCGACCAGGACACCTCGCGGACGGGGTCGGGGCCGGAGTCGAGCAGCCGCACCTCGTCGCCGTCGGTGGGCCCGGTCCACAGCTGAGGCACTCCTCCGCGGTCGCAGATGAACGCCAGGCGCGTGCCCGCCGGGTCCGCCGAGGGGTACCAGCAGCCGTGAGCGGTCAGCCGGGTCGTGGCGTCACGGGGCCCGGAGGCATCGGGCAGCGGGACCCGCGCGGGGGCGGCGTACGGGGAACCGCGGCCGTCCGCGTCCCGCCCGGCCGGGGCGGCGTCCTGCGGCGGCCGGGGGACGCCGTCCGGTACCTGCCGCTCCCGCGACGCGGCGTCCGGCGCCGGCCGGGT
>NZ_WWHX01000437.1 GCF_009862125.1 Streptomyces sp. SID5910 | reverse complement strand
CGAAATACTCACCGCGCCGTAACCGAAACCCGCTCCGCCTCAATCCGCTGATCCACCACACCGTCCCCCGCCCGCTCCAGATGCCGGCACAACACCACCGACCCTCCCGAGGCCAACGCCCCGTACAACCCCGCGTTCAACCCCTCCCACGTGTCATACGGCAACCCCGACAGAATCCGCGCCCCCGGCCCCGTCAACCCCAGCTCCGCCGCCTCCGCCCGAGCCCGCTCCACCACCTCCGCCCCGCTGAACTCCCGCCCGGCCACGATCAGCGCCGCCGCCTCCGGATCCACCGGCGCGTACGGCACGAACCGGTCCCCCTGCCCCGGCACCTCCACCGCGTAATCGGCGAAGCCCTCCGGCGGGGCAGGCACGAACCGCCCCCCGAGCGGCCGCAGCGCCAGCGCGATCCGCGGCCCCGAGCACGCCCGCGCCGCCTGAAGCGACTCCGGCTCCGGCCCGCTCACCACCACGTCCGCCGCCGCCGGGTCACCGGCCACGTCGGCGACGACCCCCACCGACGCGCACGCCAGCAGCCACACCGCCGTCTGCCAGTGCGCGGGCAGCAGCAGCGCGACCCGGTCACCGGGTTCGACGGACAGCTCGTCCTGGAGCAGATTCGCGGTCTTGGCCACCCAATTGGCGAAGGTGGCGACGGAGAGTTCGACGCGTTCGCCGGTGGCGTCGTCGTAGAAGGTCACCAGGGGGCGTCCCGGGTCCGCGGCGAGCGCGGAAGTCAGCAGGTCGGCAGGGGTGCGGTCGGTCGCGTTCACCCGCGCAAGCGTACGCGGGCCCGAAGGCGCGCCCCGGGCGGACGGGGCACATCACCACCACCGGATCGGGCGAAAAACCCTACGACCCGTCACATCCCGTATGGACAGGTTTGTCCAGTCGTGTCCAGGATCAGGGGCATGCATGGATTCCTCACTTCCTCCATAGGCGTCACCTGCGCGGCCGCCCTGGCCCTCCCGCTCACCGCCGCACCCGCGACGGCGACGGCGGCCACCGGAAGAGCGGCACCGGCATCGGCACCGGACCGGACACCGGCCGGGGCGTACGTCCCCGGCAGCACCCAGTCGCTGCCACTCGCGCCCCTCACCGGCGACCGCGCCTCCACCGCCCCCGGCATCGCCGTACAGGGCGTCCCGCGCCGGGACACACGGCGCTTCTCCCTGGTCGGCGTCGTCTGGGACGACCCGGCGACCGCACTGCACGGCCGCGTCCAGATCCGCACCCGCGCCACCGAAACCGGCGCCTGGTCCGACTGGCAGGACCTGGAGACGCACAACGCCGACCACGCCGCCGACCCGGGCACCGCCGAGGGCGCGTCGGGCGGGGTGCGCGGCGCCACCGCACCGCTGTGGGTGGGCGACTCTGACGGTGTGGAGGTACGGGTCCGCGCGGCGGACGAGAACGACACCACCGCCCCCGCCACGACACCGCTCCCCACCGGCATGCGCCTCGAACTCGTCGACCCCGGCGAAGGCACCCCACCGCAACCCGCCACCGACACGGCGTCCCCCGCCAAGGGCCCCCGCACCACCGCCCTGCCCCCCGGAACCACCGAGGCCGTCGAGCCCGCCGAACCCGTCGACGCCGCCGCGGCCGCCGAGGCCCTCGGATCCACCGAGTCCGCCGAGGTCTTCGCGTCCGTCGAGGGCCTCGACGCCTCCGCCGCCAACGCCGCCCTCGCCCCCCTCGGCGCCACCGAGATCCCCGCGCTGAGCCGGCTCCAGACCGAGAAGGAGGCCCTCACCCTCGGCACCCTGACGGAACAGCAGAAGGCCAAGCCGTACGTCGGTCCGCGCCCGGGCATCACCACGCGCCGCGGCTGGGGCGCGGACGAGAAGCTGCGCGAGAAGAAGTTCGTGTACACGAAGAAGGTCAAGGCGGCCTTCGTGCACCACTCGGCCACCGGCAACAACTACCGCTGCTCGCAGGCCCCGTCAGTCATTCGCGGTATCTACCGCTACCACGTCAAGAGCATGCGCTGGCGGGACATCGGCTACAACTTCCTCGTCGACAAGTGCGGAAAGATCTACGAGGGCCGGGCCGGGGGAGTGTCGAAGCCGGTGCTGGGTGCCCACACCATGGGCTTCAACTCCAACAGCATGGGAATCGCGGTCCTCGGCACCTACGGCTCGAAGAAGCCGTCGTCCGCCGCCGTCAAGGCCGTCGCCCGGCTCACCGCGTGGAAGCTCGGCCTCTACGGCGTGAATCCGCGCGGCAAGACATACCTGAAGTCCGGCGGTGGCAATCTCTACCGAAAAGGCAAGAACGTACGACTGAACGTCATCTCGGGTCACCGCGACGGCTTCTCCACGAGCTGCCCCGGCACACAGCTCTACAAGAAGCTCGGCTCGGCCCGTTCCTCGGCGGCGAAGTACCAGGGCCGCTGAGGACGCCACACCGCACGGCCATCGAAGGCGCCATGGAACGGTCTGCATACACTGGCCGGCCGAAAGACAGTTCGGCCGGTCCCGGCAGGAAGCAGAGACGACAGGTGACAGAAGCGATCCTCCTGGTCGGCGGTAAGGGCACACGGCTGCGCCCGCTCACGGTGCACACCCCGAAGCCCATGGTGCGGGCGGCCGGCGTGCCGTTCCTCACGCATCAGCTGGCGCGGGCGAAGGCGGCGGGCGTCGAGCACATCGTCCTCGCGACGAGTTACCTGGCGGAGGTCTTCGAGCCGTACTTCGGGGACGGCTCGTCGCTGGGCCTCCACCTCGAGTACGTCACCGAGGAGGAGCCGCTCGGCACCGGCGGCGCGATCCGCAACGTGGCGTCCCGGCTGCACTCGGGCCCCGACGAGCCGGTGCTCATCTTCAACGGCGACATCCTGACGGGCCTGGACATCCGCGCCCTCGTGCGCACCCACGAGACGACGGGCGCGGACGTCTCCCTGCACCTGACGAAGGTGACGGACCCGAGGGCGTACGGCCTGGTCCCCACGGACGACACGGGCCGGGTCCTGGCGTTCCTGGAGAAGCCGCAGACGCCGGAGGAGATCGTCACCGACCAGATCAACGCGGGGGCGTACGTCTTCCGCCGTTCGGTCATCGACACCATCCCGGCGGGCCGCCCGGTCTCGGTCGAACGGGAGACCTTCCCGGAACTCCTCGCCACCGGAGCGCACCTCCAGGGCATGGTCGACTCCACCTACTGGCTGGACCTCGGCACCCCGGCGGCCTTCGTGCGCGGTTCGGCCGACCTGGTCCTCGGCCGCGCCCCGTCCCCGGCGGTGCCGGGCCGCTGCGGCGACCGCCTGATCCTGCCCACGGCCACCGTCGCGCCCGACGCCAAGCTGACCGGCGGCACGGTGGTGGGCGAGGGCGCCTTCGTCGCGGAGGGGGCGCGCGTCTTCGGCAGCACGATCCTGCCGGGCGCGGTCATCGAGCCGGGCGCCGTCATCACCGACTCCCTCATCGGCACCCGCGCCCGCGTCGGCACCCGCTCGGTCCTCACGGACACGGTCATCGGCGACGACGCGATCATCGGCGCCGACAACGAACTCCGCGCAGGAGTCCGAGTCTGGTGCAACGCCCACATACCCCCAGCCTCCCTCCGCTTCTCCTCAGACACCTAGGCCGCCTTAGCTGCGGGCAGCAGTGCCGCTGGGGCGGCACGGGTGGGCGCAGCGGCACCCCGCAGCGCCGGGCCACGCGACCCACCTGCCCCGCCCCAGCACCGGGCACCCGGCAGCGCCGGGCCACACGACCCACCTGCCCCGCCCCAGCACCGGGCACCCCCCAACGCCGGCCCACGCGACCCACTCCCGCCGCACACCCACGGAAACGCCGGACCAGCTACAACCGCTCAATCCCCCGCGGAGCCATCCGCGGCGCCCGCCTCCCCGGCACCCGCCCACTCAACAACACCAGCCGAGCCGCCCGATGCCGCTGCCCCGCATACGGCTCCAGCAAGCGCAGCATCCCCGCATCGTCCGCATCCCGGTCCCCGCCCAGCGCGAACCCCACGATCCCCGGCAGATGCAGATCCCCCACGGTCACCGCATCCGCCGCGCCATGACTGCGCTGCACGGTCTCCGCCGACGTCCACGGCCCGATCCCGGACACGACCTCCAGCCGCGCCTGCGCCGCCGCCGGCTCCATCCCGGCCGCCTCCTCCATGCGCGCGGCGACCCGCACCGTCCGCAGGATCGTCGAGGCCCGCTTGTTGTCGACCCCGGCCCGGTGCCACTCCCAGGACGGGATCAGCGCCCACGTCCGCGCCGCCGGCATCACCCACATCCGCCCGGCCGCGGGCCCCGGCGCCGGCTCGCCGTACTTCCGTACGAGCAGCCGCCACGCCTGGTACGCCTCCAGCGTCGTGACCTTCTGTTCCAGGATCGACGGGATCAGCGACTCGAGGACCAGCCCCGTCCGCCCCAGCCGCAGCCCGGGCCGCCGGTGCGCGGTGTGGGCGAGCAGCCGGTGCCGGGGCACGAACGCGGACGGGTCGTCGTCCGCGCCCAGCATCCCCGGCAGCTGCTCCAGCAGCCACTCCGCCCCGGGCCCCCAGGCCTCGCCCCGCACCTCACCGCCGCGCGCGGTGACCCGCAGCGTGCCCGGCCCGGCGGGCGTGAGACTGGCCCGCCACACCGAGCCGTCCGGTGTCGTCCGGAAGGTCGGGTCGCCCGGCCCGCGCCGCAGCGGCCCGAGGGCCAGCCCCAGCTCCAGCGGCCCGTCCGGCACCCACACCCGTACCTTCCCGGGAGCGACGGCCTGCCGGGGCGCCGGTATCCCCGCCGCGGGCACGACGGCCTCCCCGCCGCGCACGGTCGTACGCGTGGGCCGGGGAGCGAAACGTCCTGCCACGGATGAGGTCCTTGAGAGAAGGGGGGCCGGAGACCCTACGGAAGCCCCTACGAGGGTAGAGCCTCGCCCGGCCAGCTCACCGCACTTCTCACCGCACCTCGATGAACGCCCCCGCGTCCCGCTCCCCCCGCGGCCGGGGCTCCTCGGCAGGGTGGCCGACCGCGACCGCACCCATCGGGTCCCAGTCCGCCGGCAGCCCCAGCACCTCCCGTACGACGTCCCGGCAGAACATCGTCGAGGACACCCACGCCGAGCCCAGCCGCTCCCCGGCGAGGGCGACGAGCAGGTTCTGCACGCCCGCGCCGGTGGCGACCACGAACATCTCCCGCTCGGCCCCGTCGCGCCGCGCGTCCCCGTAGGTGTGCGAGCCGTCCATGACCAGGCAGGGCACGACGAGGTACGGCGCGTTGCGCAGCACGTCCCCGCGGCGCACCCGCTTGGCGATGGACTCCTCGCTCTTGCCGTCCCGCCGGAGGTCGGCGATCCAGGCGTCCCGCATCGCGTCCAGCAGCCGGGTGCGGGACTCGGCCGACTCCAGCAGCACGAACCGCCACGGCGTCGTGTGATGCGGAGCCGGCGCGGTCACGGCCGCCGCCACCGCCCGGCGTACGGCGCCGGGGTCGACAGGCTCGTCCGTGAAGGCCCGTACCGTGCGCCGCTGGGTGACCGCCTGCCGCACCGCCTCGGACGTGCCGAGCCGGAACATGTCGTCGCGGGCGCCGCGCACCATGGCCCGCGCCCCCTCGCCGTCGTCCCCGGTCACGACCTGGGGGAGTCCGCTGACGACGGCGACGGGCAGCCCGGCGGCCTTGCCCTTGACCAGGTCGCCCGCGGCGGCGAGCTCGTCGGCGGTGGCGACGACGGTGGCGCCGAGCGGATTGCCGTGCGCGTCCGTGCCGCCGCGCAGGTCGTCGAGGACCCGCACGCCCGCGGCGCCGATCGCCACGTCCGTCAGCCCGGCCCGCCAGGGCCGCCCGAACGTGTCGGTGACGACCACGCCGACGTCGACGCCCAGCAGGTCCCGCAGTCCCTCGCGGAGGGCCCGCGCGGACGCGTCCGGGTCCTCCGGGAGCAGCAGCACCGTGCCGGACGGGGTGTTCGAGGCGTCGACGCCGGCCGCCGCCATGACCAGGCCCTGCCGGTTCTCCACGATCCGCAGCGCCCCGCGCCGGGCCACCACGCGCACGGTCTCGGTGTCGATCGCGGCCTCCCGGTCGGTGGCCCGCACGATCCGGCCCTCCGCCTTGGAGACGATTTTGGAGGTGACGAGGAGGACGTCCCCGTCGGCCAGCCCGGGCTCGGCCGCCGCGATCAGCTTGGCCAGGTCGTCGCCGGGCTGCACCTCGGGCAGGCCGGGGACCGCGCGGACCCGGTAGCCGGGAGCACCGTCGCTCACGCCTGACGCACCTCCTCCGCCAGCGTCAGCGCCTCGCGGGCCATCTGCGCCGTGGCGTCGATGTCGGTCATCATCAGCGGCACGGCCCGGCAGAGGATGCCGGCCGCCTTGACCTGTGTCACGGCGTCCGCGTCGACCGTGTCGACCAGCCAGCCGTCGAGCAGGCCCGAGCCGTAGTGCTCGGCGACCGCCGCCGCCGTGGACTCCACGCCGACCGCCGCGAGGACCTTGTCGGCCATCCCGCGCACGGGCGCGTCCCCGACGATGGGGGAGAGGCCGACCACCGGCACCCCGGCGTCGGCGATCGCCTCCCGGATGCCGGGCACGGCGAGGATCGTGCCGACCGAGACGACCGGGTTTGACGGAGGGAAGAGGATGACGTCCGCCTCGGCGATGGCCTCCAGGACGCCGGGCGCCGGCTTCGCCTGCTCGGCGCCGACCGGCACGACCGCCTCGGCGGGCACCGAGGCCCGCAGCCGCACCCAGTACTCCTGGAAGTGGACGGCCTTGCGCTCGCCGTCCAGCTCGACGGCCACGTGCGTCTCCACGCGGTCGTCGGTCATCGGGATCAGACGCACGCCGGGCTTCCAGCGGTCGCACAGCGCCTCGGTCACCGCGCTGAGCGGATACCCGGCGGTGATCATCTGCGTCCGCACGATGTGCGTGGCGAAGTCCCGGTCGCCCAGACCGAACCACTCCGGCCCCACGCCGTAGGCCGCGAGTTCCTCCTTGAGGTGGAAGGTCTCGTCGGCCCGCCCCCAGCCCTGCTCCTCGTTGATGCCGTCGCCGAGCGTGTACATCACCGTGTCGAGGTCCGGGCAGACCTTCAGCCCGAAGAGGTGGATGTCGTCGCCGGTGTTGCCGATGACCGTGATGTCCGCGTCCGGCGCGGCCCGCTTCAGACCACGCAGGAACCGTGCACCGCCGATGCCGCCTGCCAGAACCACAATGCGCATGCGCCCATCCTCGCAGGCCGGTACGACACTGCGTCAGCCAGTCGTCACAGCCGAGCAGCGCGCGGAGTGCATGGGCATCTCGGTGAGGCCCGGGTAGTAGACGTGCAGGCTGACCGCCGGCTCCAGCGTGTCGTTGACCACCTCGTGCGCGTACCCCGGCGCGAACACCTTCTGCGCCCCCGCGCCCAGCGCGCGCGTGCCGCGCTCCGTGCGCTCGGTCAGGGTGCCGTCCAGGACCGTCCACACGCCGGAGGAGGGGCCGTGGTCGTGGCGTCCGCTGCCCTGACCCGGCAGCCAGGACAGCAGCCAGACCTCGTAGCCGGGGCCGGTGCGCAGCCGGTGGTACCAGCGGGTCGTCGCGTCGTAGCGGACGAGGTGCTCCCACTGGGAGCGGTTCTCGGCGAGGGAGCGGAGCAGTCCGGCGAACTCGGCGACGGTGGCCGGGTGCTCGCGCGGTGCCTGGAGGAGGTGGGGGACTTCGAGGATGTCGCCGGCGATCTGGAGGTCGCTGTCGCTGTTCATGGGTGCGGTGGTTCCTCGGCGGGAGAGTGGGGGGTGCGGCGGAGTGCGGTGCGGAGCGAGGTACGCGGAGAACGCCCTGGCCGGGGCGTGGATCACACAGCCGGGTCGAGAGGACCCGGGGCAGCCGGAGCGCGGTGGCTCAACAGCTGGAACAGCGGCGACAGCTACAGCGAGCGCGGGCAGCACCGTGGGACCCGGCGGTGCGGGTCGAGGCGAGTGCCAAGTTCGCGAGCATGCCCACAAGGACAGCGGCTCACACCGGCACTGTCAACTTCATGCCCGTGATGTGGGACGTGTTTCACCTCATCCGGTTCATGTCGCAGGCGAAAGGTTTGCTCTCAGGGGTTCCGGGACACATGCGGCACAAGCCGGGCGCACAACCCCCGTTGCGATCCCGTGATCCGACTGTGATCTGGTTCGCTTCGGCTTGTGTGTCGGAACGAGAACGAACGCCGGGGCGTCCTCCCCCGTACAGGCTCTGTGCGGGGGCGGACGCTCCTGTGGCCTCGTTGGTATGCCAAGGTTTATGGCGATTTGAACACTTTCTGCATGGCCTTGGTTCTGCAGAGTGAATAAGGGGCCCAATAGCAGATCTCGGCTTGACTCGCCCGGAGCAGCACACTTGTAATTTCACTCGTGTCGTTCAGCCGGAATCGATAACGGCTGGATCACGGGGACGCGAAAGACGGACGAGGGGCGCACATGACCGAGCTGGTGCAGCAACTGCTGGTCGACGACGCGGACGAGGAGCTCGGCTGGCAGGAGCGCGCACTGTGCGCCCAGACCGACCCCGAGTCCTTCTTCCCCGAGAAGGGCGGCTCCACCCGGGAGGCCAAGAAGGTCTGCCTCGCCTGCGAGGTCCGCTCCGAGTGCCTCGAGTACGCCCTCGCGAACGACGAGCGTTTCGGCATCTGGGGCGGCCTGTCCGAGCGGGAGCGCCGCCGCCTGAAGAAGGCCGCGGTCTGACCGCCCGTCACGGCATGCGGTCCGGACACATATCCGCATACGTCGCGAACGGCCCGTCGCACGTGGCTTGTCCACAGGCGGCGGGCCGCTCTGCTGCCCAGCCGATAGTGTGGTCGCTCGTCCGAGACGCCCCGCCGCCCCCAGGCTGCACAGGCGTCCACCGCAGTCCACCGAACCGGGGCCCGTACCTCGATGTCCGTGCAGAGTCACACGGCAGCCCAGCAAGACCTCGCTGCCGCACCTGAGTTCCCGCGCCACGTGGTGACCGCGGTCCTCGTCTCCCACGACGGAGCCCGCTGGCTGCCCGACGCGCTCGCCGGGCTGCTCGGCCAGGAGCGCCCCGTCCAGTACGCCGTGGCCGCCGACACCGGCAGCGCCGACGACTCCGCCCGGCTGGTCACCGAGGCCCTCGGCGACGACCGCGTGCTGCACCTCGCCCGGCGCACCGGCTTCGGCCAGGCCGTCGAGGAGGCCGCCCGCACCGCACCGCTCCTCACCCCCGAGGAGCTGGCGTACCTGCGGCGGCCCAGCGGCTGGGACCCCGTCACGCGCACCTGGCGCGACGACGCCTACGACCTGCCGGATCTTCCGCACGGGGACCCGGTGCAGTGGCTGTGGCTGCTGCACGACGACTGCGCCCCCGAACCCGACGCCCTGGCCCAGCTGCTGCGCGTCGTGGACAACGAGTACGAACTCGGCCGCGAGGACGTCGCCGTCGTCGGCCCCAAACTCCGCGGCTGGTACGACCGCCGGCAACTGCTGGAGGTCGGCGTCTCCATCGCCAACTCCGGCCGCCGCTGGACCGGCCTGGACCGCCGCGAACAGGACCAGGGCCAGCACGACCACGTCCGGTCCGTCCTGTCCGTGTCCAGCGCCGGCATGCTGATCCGGCGTGACGTCTTCGAGCGGCTCGGCGGGTTCGACCGCCGGCTGCCCCTGATGCGCGACGACGTCGACCTGTGCTGGCGCGCGCACGCCGCCGGACTGCGCGTCCTGGTCGCCCCGGAGGCGGTCGTACGCCACGCCGAGGCGGCCTCCCGGGAACGCCGCGCCGTCGACTGCGCGGGGCGCACCACCGCCTCCCCGCACAAGGTGGACAAGGCCGGCGCCGTCCACACCCTCCTCGTCAACGTCCGCACCGCCGCCCTGCCCTGGGTACTGCTGCGCCTCGTCCTCGGCACCCTGCTGCGGACCCTCGCCTATCTCGTCGGCAAGGTCCCCGGCCAGGCACTCGACGAGATCCGGGGCCTGCTGGGCGTCCTGCTGCGGCCCGAGCGCATCCTCGCGGGCCGGCGCGAACGCGGGCGCCCGCAGGTCGAGAAGGACGAACTGCGCTCCCTGTTCCCGCCCCCCGGCGCCACCGTCCGCGCCACCGTCGAGCAGGTGGCGGGTGACCTCTTCGGCGCCTCCGACGCCGAAGCCGCCGCGGGCGCCGGACGGCACGGCGGCGCCATCGAGTCCGGACCGGGCGGCGACGACGCCGACTTCCTGGAGATCGAGCAGTTCGCCCGCCTCAAGCGCGTCGCCCGCAAACCCGGCCCGGTGCTCTTCCTGGTGCTGCTGCTCGTCTCCCTGGCCGCCTGCCGCGCACTCCTCGGCGGCGGCGCGCTGGCCGGCGGCGCACTGCTGCCCGCCCCCGGCGGCGCCGGCGAGCTGTGGTCGCGGTACGCGGACGCCTGGCACACCGTCGGCACCGGCGGCACCGCCTCCGCACCGCCCTACCTCGCGATCGTCGCCACGCTCGCCTCCCTCCTCCTGGGCTCCACCGGCCTGGCCGTCACCCTGCTGCTGGTCTGCTCGGTGCCCCTCGCCGGCGTCACCGCGTACTTCGCGTCCCGCCCGCTCGTGCCCTCCCGGCTGCTGCGCGCGTGGGCGGCCGTCGCCTACGCCTTCCTGCCCGCCGCCACCGGCGCGCTCGCCGGCGGCCGCATCGGCACCGCCGTCCTCGCCGTGCTGCTCCCGCTCGCCGCGCGCGCGGGCGTCACCGCCGCCGGCCTGACCGGCCAGTCCGGTGCGCGCGGCAGCTGGCGCGCCACCTGGGCGTACGCGCTGCTGCTGACCGTCACCACCGCCTTCACACCCGTCGTGTGGCCCATCGCGCTGCTGCTCGGCGTGGGCGTCCTGGTCCTGCGCCGCGGCGACATCACGGCGTACGGGCTGCGGCTCCTCGCCCAACTGGGCACGCCCCTGCTGGTGCTCGCGCCCTGGTCGCTGTCGCTGCTCCCGTTCGGCTTCTTCGACGAGGCCGGCCTGGCGTACGGCTCCTCGGCCGCCTCCGCGCTCGACCTGCTCGGCGCCAGCCCCGGCGGCCCCGGCACGGTCGGCGGGCTGGTCCTCATCGGCATCGTGCTGGCCGCGCTGGCCGCCCTGCTGCGCTCCGAGCGGCAGTTGGCGGTCCGCACGGCCTGGGCCA
>NZ_WWHX01000436.1 GCF_009862125.1 Streptomyces sp. SID5910 | reverse complement strand
AGTGGGCGGAGGCGGAGGCGGTGGCGTGGGCTTCTGGCACGGCGGGAAGGTGGGCCAGGAGACACTCCCGGCGATCGCCACCGCCTCGGTGCCGTCCGGGCCGGTCGAGGCCCACGCACAGGCGTCGGCCCGCGCCGGGCCGACCGGCGTGCCGACGAGCGTGAACGTCAGCACCACCAGCGCCAACACCCGGCCGGCGACAGCCGATTGGGTCGGTTCGGGTCCATGCACGTCGAGATCATCGGGCCTGGCGCGCGATGCCACGCGGGAGAAGCCGGGGATTGCCCCGAAGGAGGGACGCGGGCCGACGGGCGGTTTGACCAGCGGCGGCCCGCCCGCGCGGGGATCCGCACGCGGGTACGAGGGGAGGCGGGACAGCGGGCCCCACTCCGCGACGGCCTGGCCCTGGCCGGAAAGAATTCCGGCCCCGGTTGAACACGACCCGCACCCCCGTGCGTACCCAGTGTCGTGCGGCGACTCAGCAGGGCGCCGCAACACCGTTGCGATGATCGGGGATTGACGATGAAGACCTCCTGGCGGAGCGCCTCACTCGTGGCGAGCGCTGCGGCGGTGCTGGCGCTGACGACGGCGTGCGGCCAGGACGGCGGCAGCGCCGCGAGCAGCCAGAACGTCGGCGCGACGGCCGCCCCCGGCGACGTCAGCACCATCGGCGCCGGAGCCGGGCTCGGCGACGGCCTCGGAGCCAAGGGCGGGCAGGCCTCCGCCGCCCCGCCCGTCTCCGCGGGCAAGCTGTCCGTCTCCGCGAACGCCGAACTCGGCGACCTCGTGACCGACGGAAGCGGCCGCACCCTGTACCGGTTCGACCAGGACACCGCCCAGCCGCCCAAGACGACCTGCGAGGCCGACTGCGCCACGGCCTGGCCGCCGGTGGCCGCGGACGACGCCATCGCCGGCGAGGGCGTCGACAAGGCGCTGCTCGGCGAGGTCACCCGCGCCGACGGCACCAAGCAGCTGACCATCGGCGGCTGGCCCGCGTACCGCTACGCCAAGGACGCCGTCGGCGACGTCAAGGGCCAGGGCGTGGGCGGCAAGTGGTACGCGCTCGCGCCCGACGGCAAGAAGGCCGAGGCCGCCGACCTGGCGGGACTGTCCACCCGTGACGATCCCGAACTCGGCGAGATCGTCGTCGACAAGAAGGGCATGACCGTCTACCGCTTCATGAAGGACGAGGCGTGGCCGAAGCCGGTCTCCGCGTGCACCGGCGCCTGCCTGGAGAAGTGGCCGGTCGTCGCCCCCGTGGCGGCGAACGACACCAAGGGCGTCGTGAAGAAGGGTCTGATGAGCTTCACCCGGCCCGACGGCGCCGCGCAGCAGACGGTCAACTGCTGGCCGATCTACACCTTCGCGGGTGACAAGAAGGCCGGCGACACCAACGGCCAGGGCGTCGGCGGGACTTGGTACGCCGTCGCACCCGACGGAAAGCCGGTCGGCGCGCCCAAGAAGTGACGGCATCCTCCCCGGGGCCGTCCCCTCCGTGTCCACGCGGAGGGGACGGCCCCATTCGCGCGCTTTGACGTGCCTTGGCGCCCGGCACGTGCCGCAGGCAGTGACCGGGAACGGACGGTCGATCTCCGCTCGGGCTCGCCCGTTCGGCGGGCGATCAGTAGCCTCAGCTCGAACACCGGATCGCCCGAGCCTTGGAGAGATAGATGGAGCGTCCCGCCTGGGCCCCGCGGAGCATCGACATCACGGTGCCGAGCGTGTCCCGCATCTACGACTTCTACCTGGGCGGTTCGCACAACTTCGAGGTCGACCGCGAAGCGGCCCGCAGGGCCATGGAGTTCCTGCCGGGACTCCCCAAGATCATGCAGGCGAACCGGGCGTTCATGCGCCGCGCCGTGCGCTTCGCGGCCCAGCAGGGCATCGACCAGTTCCTCGACATCGGCTCCGGCATCCCCACCTTCGGCAACGTCCACGAGGTGGCCCGCGAGGCCCGGCCCGACGCCCGCGTGGTGTACGTCGACCACGACCCGGTCGCGGTCGCGCACAGCCAGGCGGTCCTGGAGGGCGCCGAGTTCGCGGACGTGGTGGCCGCCGACCTGCTCAAGCCGCGGGAGATCCTCGACAGCCCCCAGGTGGAGCGGCTGATCGACCTGAATCGTCCGGTCGCCCTGCTGCTCGTTGCCATACTGCACTTCGTGGAAGACGCGGACGACCCCTGCGCGGCGGTGGCGGAACTGACCGCCGCGCTGGCACCCGGCAGCCTGCTCGTCCTCACCCACGCCTCCTACGAGGGGATCCCGACGTCCGCCGAGCGGGCCGGGGGCGCGGTGGACGTGTACAAGGACATCCGCAATCCGCTGATCATGCGTTCGCGCGACGAGATCGCCCGGTTCTTCGAGGGGTACGAGATGGTGGAACCCGGACTGGTTCCCATGCCGCGCTGGCGGCCCGAGACCGCGCCGGAGGAAGAGGACCCGTACGCCTTCTCGGGCATCGCCGGCGTGGGGCGTACGGCGTGACCGCGGAGCCGGGCGGGCCGGAGGACAGACTCCGCCGGTTTGCGACGATCTGGAGCCGTGCGGTGTTCCCGGTGACCTCGACGTCGTCGACCCGGCCCGAGTTCGAGGAAGAACTGATGCCGCTGGCCCGCCGGTTGAGCGGGCTGCTGCGGGGCCGGAGCCTCGACACCGAGGAGGCGAAGGCGGTCGGCGCGGCACTCGTCGACGTGCACTGCACCGACCCCGACGCGCTCGCCCGCACGCTGGACTGCGTGGACGCCTACCTGGTGCTGTACTGCGGCGAGGACGGCGACCCCGAGGCCCTGCGCGCGCGTTCGGCGCGGCTCCAGCACGCCATGGCGGCCGGGTTCGCGGGGGCGCTGCGCGGCCGGACGCTCGCCGAGCAGGAGGCCATCGCGCAGGCCGCCCTGAAGGCACAGGGCGTGGTCGCCGCGGCCCTGCACGCCAGTGAGGCCCGCTTCCGGGCGGTCTTCGAGGGCGCCGCCATAGGCATCGGCATCGCCGACCTCGACGGCAACATCCTCCAGGTCAACGGCGCCCTGACCCGCATGTTCGGCCTGACCGACCCCTCGCTGCGCGGCCGCAACGTCCGGGAGTGGACCCACCCCGACGACGCGCCCCAGACCTGGCGGCTCTACCAGGAACTGGTGCGCGGCGACCGCGAGGCCTACCACTGCGAGAAGGCCTTCTACCGGCCCGACGGCACGGTCCTGTGGACCAACCTCACGGTCTCCCTGCTGCGCGACGCCGACGGCGACCCGCAGTACCAGCTCGCGCTGATGGAGGACACCACCGAGCGCCGCCTGCTCAACCTGCGGCTGCGTTACGAGGCCACCCACGACGCGCTCACCGGCCTGCCCAACCGCAGCTTCTTCTTCGAGCGCCTGGAGAAGGCCCTCGGCGCGGGCCCGGGCCAGCGCTTCGGCCTGTGCTATCTGGACCTCGACGGCTTCAAGACCGTCAACGACAGCCTCGGCCACGCGGCCGGCGACCGGCTGCTGGTGGAGGTCGCCGACCGGCTCCAGGCCTGCGCCACCGCGCCCGGCGAGATGGTCGCCCGGCTCGGCGGCGACGAGTTCGTGGCGCTGACGACCGGCCCGGACACCCGCCACGAGGTGGACGAGCTCGCCGGGCGCATCATGAACGCGCTGCTCGCGCCGATCAGCGTCGACGGCCGTGAACTGACCGTGCGCGGCAGCATCGGCGTCGTCGAGGGCCCGGCGGGCGAACGCAGCCCGGCGGAGGTGCTGCGCAGCGCCGACATCACCATGTACCGGGCCAAGTCGGCGGGCGGCAACCGCTTCGAGCTGGCCGACCCCGAGGCCGACGCCCGGGTCATCACGCGGCACGGGCTGACGACCGCGCTGCCGGCGGCCCTGGAGCGGGGCGAGTTCTTCATCGAGTACCAGCCGCTGGTGCACCTCGGCGACGGCAGCGTGCGCGGCGCCGAGGCCCTGGTGCGCTGGCTGCACCCGCAGCACGGCGTGCTCGGCCCGGACCGCTTCATCCCGCTCGCCGAACACACCGGGCTGATCGTGCCGCTGGGGCGCTGGGTGCTGGAGCAGTCCGTGCGGCAGGCCCGCGTGTGGCGGGAGCGGTACGGCGAGACGACCACCGCGGGGCCGCTGCGGATCAACGTCAACCTCTCGCCCTGCCAGCTCACCCACCCCGGGCTGGTCCAGGACACCGTCGAGATCCTGGAACGGACCGGCGTCGCACCCGACGCGCTCTGCCTGGAGGTGACGGAGTCCGCGCTGATCGGCGCGGACGACGACCTGCTGAAGCCGCTGCGCCGGCTGGCCGAGATGGGCGTCGACATCGCCCTGGACGACTTCGGCACCGGCTACTCCAACCTCGCCAACCTGCGCCGGCTGCCGGTGAGCGTCCTCAAGCTGGACCGCTCCTTCACGCAGAGCATGCAGCAGTTCCCGGCGGACCCCGTCGACCTCAAGATCGTCGAGGGCATCGTGGCGCTGGCCCACAGCCTGGACCTCACGGTCACCGTGGAGGGCGTGGAGACCGGCGCCCAGGCCGAGCAACTGCGCATCCTGGGCTGCGACACGGCCCAGGGCTGGTACTACGCCCGCCCGGGTCCCCCGGACCGCCTGCACGAGCTGGCCCTGGTGGACGCCACGGGCTGAGGGACGCGGCAGCCCCGGGGCCGTCTGTCCGGTCGGCCTAGGCTCCGTCGCGGGCGCTCTCGGCGACCTCGGCCGCCACGCGCACGAGTGCGGCGGTGGCCGTCGAGCGGGACTCCTGGGGCCAGGCGAGGGCGAGTTCGGTCGGCGGCGCGTCGGACACCGGACGGTAGGCGATGCCCGGACGCGGATAGCGTACGGCGACCGAGGCGGGCAGCAGAGTGACGGCCTCGCCGAGCGAGACGGCAGCGAGCACCTGGGCCAGGTCGCCCCGGCCGCGCCTGGCCTCGTCGATGTGACGCTCCACGGTGCCGGAGCTCCAGCCGAGGTCGGCCAGCTCCAGCCGGTCGCGGGCGGCGAGCGGATGGTCCGAGGCGAGGACGGCGACGCGCGGTTCGACGACCAGCGTCTCGCTGTCGAGGCCGGTGCCGTCGAACGGCGCGTGCACCAGGGAGGCGTCCGCCTCGCCGCCGCGCAGCAGCCCCGGCTGTTCCTGCCACCCGCACAGCCGGACGGCGACCGGCACGGACCCGGGTTCGGACGCGTAGCGCGTCAGGATCGGTTCGAGCAGGCCCGCGTCCCCGTCGGCCTTCACGGCCAGCACCAGCTTCGGCCCCACCGCCGCCCGCCGGGCTCTGCGCCCGGCCGCCTCCAGGGCGTCCAGCGCGACGCGGGCCTCGGTGAGCAGGACGTCCCCGGCCGGGGTCCTGGTCACCTGGTGCGTGGTCCGCTCGAAGAGGGTGACGCCCAGCTCGGCCTCCAGCCGGCGGATCGCCCGGGACAGGGGCGGCGGGGAGATGCCCAGTCGCTCGGCGGCGCGGGCGAAGTTGAGTTCCTCGGCGACCGCGACGAAGTAGCGCAGGGAACGGGACTCCATGCTGTCCGCCTCCCTTCGGTATTGCCCTCAGGGTAACAACCGGGATCCGAACGGTCCTTCAGTTCCGCCGGGCCGCGGACCAGGATGAACAGGCGCCGGAGGCCGTGCGGACGGATCCGCGGGCCCGGCGCGGTCCCTCACCCTTGCCTCCCTGAAGCGGAGATGTGTTCCCGTGATCGTCATCACCACCCCGACCGGCGGCATCGGCCGGCAGGTCCTCGACAACGTCCTCGACGCCCTGGGCGACGGGCCCGCGGTCCGGGTGATCGCCCGCGACCCCGGCCGCCTCCCTCCCCGGGCGCGCGAAAGAGCCGAGGTGTTCCAGGGTTCGCACGCCGACCCCGGGCTCCTCGGCACGGCCTGCTCCGGTGCCGACCGGGTGTTCTGGCTGGTGCCGCCCGCGCCGGGCGCCGACAGCGTCGAGGGCCACTTCGGCGCGTTCACGACGGCGCTGTGCGAGGTGATCGGGCGGCACGGTGTCCGACGGGTCGTCGCCGTCTCCTCCCTCGGCCGCGGTGTCGCGGAGAACGCCGGGCCGATCTCCGCCTCGCTCGCCATGGACGACCGGATCGCGGCCACCGGTGTGCACTACCGGGCGCTGTGCCCGCCCTTCCTGATGGAGAACCTGCTCGGTCAGGTGGCGGCCCTGCGCTCCACGGGCGAGTTCCGCGTGGCGCACGCCGCGGACCGGGTCCTGCGGACCTGCGCCACCGGCGACATCGCCGCGACGGCGGCCCGGCTGCTGCTCGACGACACATGGACCGGCCGGGCCGACGTCCCGCTGGTCGGTCCCGACGACCTCACACCCGAGGGCATGGCGAAGGTGATGTCCGACGTACTGGACCGCCCGGTGCGGGTGCGGGAGACCACCCCGGCGGAGTACGAGGCGGCGGCCCTGCGCCTCGGGGCGAGCGAGGACGGCGCCCGGGGGCTGGCCGACATGGCCTCCGCGATGGACTCCCAGGGCTTCTACGGCTCGTCCGCGCCCAGCACACCGGACACGGCGCCCACGAGCTTCCGCCGCTGGTGCGAGGAGACACTCAGGCCGGCCGTGCTCGCCTGAGCCCTCACCGCTCCAGCAGCATCCGCTGGAGCTCCCGCGCCGCCCGTGGCGGAGCCACGTCGCTGCGGTGGGCCAGGGCGATGGTGCGGTGCAGGCCCGGGCGGGCCAGGGGTGTCACGCGGAGCCCGCGGCCGGAGCGCGCCGCCACCATCCGGGGGACGACCGCCATCCCCAGCCCCGCCCGCACGAACCCCAGCACCGCGTCCATCTCGCCGCCCTCCACCGCGAAGTCCGGCTCGAAGCCCTCCGCGCGGCACGCCGCCACGGTCAGCTCCCGCAGGTCGTACCCGTGCCGGAACATCACCAGCCGCTCGCCCTCCAGGTCGGCGATCCGCACCGCCCGCCGTCCGCCGCCCGGCCGGGGCGCCTCCGGCGACGACACCACCACCAGGTCCTCCCGCAGCAGCTCCACCGTGGTCAGCGACGGCGAGGCCGTGGGCAGCGGCAGGACCACCAGCGCCAGGTCGAGCGCGCCGCGGGCCAGCTCGCGGACCAGGTCGTGCGAGCCGCCCTCCTCGATCAGCAGCCGCACCCCGGGGTAGCGGTCGTGGAAGGCGCGCAGCACGTCGGGGAGCAGACCGGTGCACAGACTCGGCGTGGCGCCCAGCCGGACCCGCCCGCTGCGCAGCTGCACCAGTTCGAGGACCTCGTGCCGCGCGGTGTCCGCGTCGGCCAGGATGCGCCGGGCCAGCGGCAGCAGCGCCTCCCCGGCGTCCGTCAGCGTGATGTTGCCCCGCGCCCGCAGGAACAGGTCCGCGCCCAGCTCCCGCTCCAGCGCCTTGATCTGCTGCGACAGCGACGGCTGCGCCACGTGGACCGTCTCGGCGGCCCGGGTGAAGTGCCGGGTCTCGGCGACCGCCACGAAGTACTGGAGCTGCTGGAACTGCATACCGCGAGGATACGCCGCCGATAGGCGTGCCCTATGGAAACGAGGCGCACCATGTCTTGGACCGATGGCACCTCACCCCCGTAGCGTCTGGTGACATGGCTCTGGCAACGCGGACGGACCGACGGCCGTCCATGGCGCGCACCGTGTGGGACTCGACCGTCGGCAAGAAGACAGTGATGGCGGTCAGTGGTCTCGTCATGCTGCTCTACCTGGTCGCCCACATGATCGGGAACCTGAAGATCTTCTTCGGGACGAGCGAGTTCAACCACTACGCCCACTGGCTGCGCACGGTCGGCGAGCCGTTCATGCACTACGAGTGGACGCTGTGGCTGATCCGCGTCGTGCTGGTCGTCGCCGTCGTCGCCCACGCCACGTCCGCGTACCAGCTCAGCCGCCGCGACATCAGGGCGCGGCCCAGCAAGTACGTGCACAAGAAGAAGCGGGCCGGCTACGCGACGCGCACGATGCGCTGGGGCGGGGTCATCCTCGGCCTGTTCATCGTCTGGCACATCCTGGACCTGACCACCGGCACCGTGCACTCCGGCGGCTTCGAGAGCGGCAAGCCCTACCAGAACGTCGTGGACACCTTCTCCACCTGGTACGGCAACACCATCTACATCGTCGCGATGCTCGCCCTCGGCCTGCACATCCGGCACGGCTTCTGGTCCGCCGCACAGACCCTCGGCGCCGGCAGCCGCACCCGCGACCGCGCCCTGAAGACCGTCGCCGACGTCCTCGCGCTGCTGCTCACGATCGGTTTCATCGCCGTACCCGTGGGCGTCATGACCGGAGTGGTGAGCTGACATGACAACCTACGCCGACTACACGACCGGAGAGCCGGTCGCCGACACCAAGGCCCCCGCCGGGCCGGTCAACGAGCGCTGGGACACGCGCCGTTTCGAGGCCAAGCTGGTCAACCCCGCCAACCGGCGCAAGCAGACGGTCATCGTCGTCGGCACCGGCCTCGCGGGCGGCTCGGCCGGCGCGACCCTCGCCGAACAGGGCTACCGCGTCGTCCAGTTCTGCTACCAGGACTCCCCGCGCCGCGCCCACTCCATCGCCGCGCAGGGCGGCATCAACGCCGCGAAGAACTACCGCAACGACGGCGACTCGGTCCACCGCCTGTTCTACGACACCGTGAAGGGCGGCGACTTCCGCTCCCGCGAGTCCAACGTGCACCGGCTCGCGCAGATCTCCGTCGAGATCATCGACCAGTGCGTGGCCCAGGGCGTGCCCTTCGCCCGCGAGTACGGCGGTCTGCTCGACACCCGCTCCTTCGGCGGTGTCCAGGTCTCCCGCACCTTCTACGCCCGCGGCCAGACGGGCCAGCAGCTGCTGCTCGGCGCCTATCAGGCGCTCAGCCGGCAGATCGCGGCGGGCAACATCGAGATGCACCCGCGCACCGAGATGCTGGACCTGATCGTCGTGGACGGGCGGGCGCGCGGCATCGTCGCCCGGGACCTGATCACCGGGAAGATCGACACGTACTACGCGGACGCGGTCGTCCTCGCCTCCGGCGGCTACGGCAACGTCTTCTACCTGTCGACCAACGCCATGAACTCCAACGCGACCGCGATCTGGCGGGCGCACCGGCGCGGCGCGTACTTCGCCAACCCCTGCTTCACGCAGATCCACCCCACCTGCATCCCGCGCACCGGCGACCACCAGTCGAAGCTGACGCTGATGAGCGAGTCGCTGCGCAACGACGGCCGGATCTGGGTGCCGAAGGCCAAGGGCGACGACCGTCCGCCGAACAGGATCCCCGAGGACGAGCGCGACTACTACCTGGAGCGCATCTACCCGTCCTTCGGCAACCTCGTGCCCCGCGACATCGCCTCCCGCGCCGCGAAGAACGTCTGCGACGAGGGCAGGGGAGTGGGCCCCGGCGGCCAGGGCGTGTACCTGGACTTCGCCGACGCCATCGAGCGGATGGGCCGCAAGGCGGTCGAGGCGAAGTACGGCAACCTCTTCGACATGTACCAGCGGATCACCGACGAGGACCCGTACCAGGTGCCGATGCGGATCTACCCCGCCGTGCACTACACGATGGGCGGCCTGTGGGTCGACTACGACCTCCAGACCACCGTCCCCGGCCTGTTCGCGATCGGCGAGGCCAACTTCTCCGACCACGGCGCCAACCGGCTCGGCGCCTCCGCGCTGATGCAGGGCCTCGCGGACGGCTACTTCGTCCTGCCGGCCACCATCAACGACTACCTCGCCCGCAACCCGCGGGGGGACGAGGTCGACGACGCCCACCCGGCGGTGCAGGAGGTGCTGGCCGAGACCGAGGACCGGCTCAACCTGCTCCTGTCCGTGGACGGCGACCGCACCCCGGACTCCTTCCACCGCGAACTGGGCGAGCTGATGTGGGAGTTCTGCGGCATGGCCCGCACCGACTCAGGACTGCGCAAGGCCCTGGAGCGCATCCCGCAGATCCGCGAGGAGTTCTGGCGGCGCATCAAGGTCCCCGGTACCGGCGAGGAGTTCAACCAGTCGCTGGAGAAGGCCAACCGCATCGTCGACTACCTGGAGCTCGCCGAGCTGATGTGCCTCGACGCGCTGCACCGCTCCGAGTCCTGCGGCGGCCACTTCCGCGAGGAGTCCCAGACCCCGGACGGCGAGGCCGCCCGCAGGGACGACGAGTTCGCGTACGCCGCCGCCTGGGAGTTCACCGGCACCGGCGAGGCTCCCGCCCTGCACAAGGAAGACCTGGTCTTCGAGTACGTCCACCCCACCCAGCGGAGCTACGCATGAAGCTCACCCTGCGCGTCTGGCGGCAGAAGAACGCCGACGCCGACGGCGCCATGTCCACGTACGAGGTGGACGGGATCTCGCAGGACATGTCGTTCCTGGAGATGCTCGACACCCTCAACGAGGAGCTGATCCTCAAGGGCGAGGACCCGGTCGCCTTCGACCACGACTGCCGCGAGGGCATCTGCGGCGCCTGCTCGCTGGTCATCAACGGCGACGCCCACGGCCCCGAGCGCACCACCACCTGCCAGCTGCACATGCGGTCCTTCCGGGACGGCGACACCATCGACGTCGAGCCGTGGCGGGCGTCCGCCTTCCCGGTCGTGAAGGACCTGGTCGTCGACCGGTCCGCCTTCGACCGGATCATCCAGGCCGGCGGCTACGTCACCGCGCCGACCGGTGCGGCCCCCGAGGCCCACGCCACACCGGTGCCCAAGCCGGACGCCGACTTCGCCTTCGAGCACGCGGAGTGCATCGGCTGCGGCGCGTGTGTCGCCGCGTGTCCGAACGGTGCGGCGATGCTGTTCACGTCCGCGAAGATCAACCACCTCAATGTCCTGCCGCAGGGCGCGCCCGAGCGGGAGACGCGGGTGCTGGACATGGTGGCGCAGATGGACGACGAGGGCTTCGGCGGTTGCACGCTGGCCGGCGAGTGCGCGACGGCCTGCCCGAAGGGGATCCCGCTGTTCTCCATCACCAGTATGAACAAGGAGTGGCTGCGGGCTGCGCGCAAGGCTCCGCGGTAGCGCCGTAGGGGTTCTGCCGTCGGGCGGGTGCGGGTGCGTTGTGGCTGGTCGCGCAGTTCCCCGCGCCCCT
>NZ_WWHX01000435.1 GCF_009862125.1 Streptomyces sp. SID5910 | reverse complement strand
TGACGGCCACCGTGTCCTTCATGTCGATGGCGCCCCGGCCCCACAGGTAGCCGTCGCGGATCTCGCCGGAGAACGGCGGCACCCGCCACTCGGCGGCGTCGGCCGGTACGACGTCGAGGTGGCCGTGGACCAGCAGGGCGCCGCGCTCCGGGTCGGTGCCGGGGATGCGGGCGATCACGTTGGCGCGGCCGGGGGCGCTCTCGACCAGCTGGGAGCCGATGCCGACCTCGGCCAGCCGGTCCACGACCCACTCGGCGCAGACGCGCTCGTCACTGGTGGGGTTGGAGGTGTCGAAGCGGATCAGCTCCGCGCACAGGCCGACGACCTCGCTCTGCGCCTCGTCGGAGGCGGGGACGGTGGTGCTCATGGTGCTCCTACGGTGGCCGTGCCGGGGGTGTGCGCGGACGGCTCGGTGGGGTCGGCGGGGCCGCCGTCCAGGGTGGAGGTGCCGTACGTCCTGATCCAGCCGGCGAGGCCGAGGACGCTGTAGAGGACGAAGGCGGTCAGCAGGGAGTTCAGGGCGGGGATGCCGCCGTCGTAGAACTTGCCGACGCAGAACGCGGCCGCCCAGATGACCAGGGACATCGGGACCCAGGTCGGCGAGGTGGCGGGCAGGGTCCCGGCCTCGCGGGTGGCGTCGAGGGGCGCGCGCATGCGGCGCACCACCCAGTACTCGGCGACGATGATGCCGCCCACCGGCGGGATGGCGACGCCCAGCACGGACAGGAAGTCGGTGAAGTGGGTCATGATGCCGACGGCGGACAGGACGGTGCCGGCGACACCGAGGGCGACGGTGACCGCGCCGCGGTGCAGGCGCTTGCCGAAGACGACCTGGAAGAAGTTGACGACGCCGAGCGAGGAGCCGTACAGGTTCCAGTCGTTGATCTTCGCGGTGGACATCAGGACGACGAGCACGCCGAAGACGCCGGAGGTGGAGAGCACGATCTGCGAGACCTGGCCGCTGCCGACCATGTGGCCGAGCAGGACACCGGTCAGGCCGACGATGTACTCGGAGAGGATCATCGACGAGGCGGACTGGAGGAAGACGTGGCCGCCCTTGCGGTTGTAGCGGGTCATCTCCGGGGAGACGATCGCGCCCGTCATGTAGCCGCCCGCGATGGCGGTCGCGGCGACGGAGAGCGGGATGGCCTGGCCGGGCGCCGGGGAGTGGATCAGCTCGGACAGGGAGTGCTCGCTCAGCGCGTCGGTGACCGACCAGGCGACCATGGCGAAGAAGAGCGGGGTGACGATCTTCGCGAAGACGGCCATGTACCGGAAGCCGAAGATGACCAGCACGGTGATGGCGACACCGGCGACCACGCACCACAGCCAGGACGGGCCGCCGACGAGCGAGGAGACGCTGTCGCCGAAGATCGTGTTCTGGACGCCGAACCAGCCGACGAGGCTGACGGAGATGACCAGGCTGACCAGGGCGGAGCCGTTGCGGCCGAAGCCGACCCAGCGGGTGAGCAGCGGGGTCGCGAGGCCTTCGCGCATGCCGGCCAGGCCGATCGCGAAGATCACCACTTCGAGGATGACGGCGCCGAGGGTGAACGCCCAGAACGCGTCGCCGAAGGACATGCCGACGCCGATGGTGGCGCCCAGGGTGAACTGGGAGATGGAGCCGGACTGGGCGAGCCACTGGAGCAGCATCGTCCAGAAGCCGAGGCGCTTGTCGCGCGGGACGCGGGACAGCGCGTAGTCGTCGCTGCCGACCGCTCTGGCGCCGCCCGTCTCCGGGGCCGCCGCGGTGTTCTTGTGCGCGGCCATGGTCAGGACTCCTTGGGGACGCGGCCGAAGGTCTGGAGGTGGGCCAGTGAGCCGTAGCGGGACACGAGCGAGGTGAACTCCACGTCGTCGTGGAAGTCCAGGCGTCCGCCGCCGTAGGCCTTCGCGGTCTCGACGGCGAACCGGGCCGCCGCCGCGATGTCGGTCTCGTGGCTGGCGCCGGTCTGGCAGCCGGGCACCGCCGCCGCGGAGGTGATGGCGAGGCCGACGACCGGTGCGGGCGTCGCCGTGGCCGGCTGGAGGATCGAATTGATGTGGTGTACACCGTTACCGTACGGGGTGATGTCCTGCGTGGTCACCGGGTACGTGACCAACGGCTCACCGCTCACCACGGCCAGCAGCTCGCCGAGCTGCTCGCTCACCTTGAGCACCCAGCCCTCCTTGACGGTGGGCGACAGGGCGAGGCCGCGGTGGTTGATGATGCGGTTGCCCTTGGTGGTGTCGATGGAGAGCACCGCCTCCATCTCGCCGGTGACCTCGTGCCGGTTCATGGTCCCGATGTCGACCGGCGAGTCCATGAAGGGCACCGGGTCGTGCGGCGCGGTCGGGGCGTCCGGGCAGATGTGCGTCGCGACGATCACGTCGCCGTCGAGGACGTCGCCGCGGCGGCGCATGTCGAGCAGCTTGGCGGCGGTCGCCAGGGCGGCGACGGCGCCGTCCGCGTCGGAGACCAGGCCGGTCATCTCGGGCCGCGCCCCGATGCCGCCGAGCCTGCCCACCACGCCGAGGGTGCGGGCGGAGCCGCCGCGGGTGCGGCCGTCGCGGCCCGGGATCCGGACGAGCACGAAGTCCGTCGAGCCGCGCTCGCCGGTGACGGTGGTGACCTCGGCGCCGGACCCCTCGGGACCCGCGAGCGAGTCGAGGTGGGCGGCGACGCGCTTGCCGTCGACGGCGGGATCGTCCAGCAGGTCCACGAGGTCCAGGACGTACTTCAACATCGGCAGTTCTCCTGATCCGCACCCGGGGGCGGTGCTGACAGCAGGTTCCGGATCCACTAACGTTCTCCGCAACTGTTTCCCGTTATCTGCAATCGCTGTCTGAATGGCGAGATGACACGGGAGACCGGCGAGCGAGTGAGGTGAGTGTGTGCGAGAAGCTGCCGTGACCGGCCAGCCCGACGACCGGAGGACCGACGACCGCAGGACCGACGACCGCAGGACCCCGGCCGGGGCGCTGCAAACCGTCGACCGCGCCCTGCTGGTGCTGCTGGCGTTCGAGCGCTCGCGGCCCGACTGGGGCGTGACGGAGATCGCCACCGAGTTCGGCTGGGACACCTCGGTGGCCCAGCGCCTGCTCTCCACGCTCGCGGGACGCGGCTTCCTGGTCTCCGACCCGGCGACCCGCCGGTACCGCATCGGCCCGGCCGCGCTGCGCCTGGGCCGCCTCTGGGAGCGCTCCGGGTCCCTGGAGCTGCTGGCCGAACCGGTGCTCCAGGAGCTGCGGGCGGCGACGGGCGACACCGTGCTGTTCTGCCTGCCCGACAGCTTCCACATGCGCTGTGTGGCGGCCGTCGAGGGCGAGGAGGGGCCGCTGCGCTACTACCCGCTGGTCGGCGAGCTGTACCCGGCGCACGCCGGCGCCACCAGCAAGTCGTACTACGCCTTCCTGGCCGACGACCAGCGCCACCGGCTGTTCCGCGGGCGCCCCATGGCCCGCTTCACCGAGCGCACGGTCACCGATCCCGACCAGCTGGAGCGCGAGTTCCGCCAGGTGCGCGCGCAGGGCTACGCCTGGACGGTCGGCGAATACGACGCCGGCATCGGCACCGTCGCCGTGCCGGTCTTCCTCGGCTCCGAGCCGTACGGCAGCCTGAGCCTCGGCGCCGCGAAGGAACGCTTCCCCGAGGGGCCCGAGGACCGGCTCGACGTGCTGCGCCGGGCCGCCCGGCTGTTGGAGCGGCGTCTGACGCATCCCCCGCAGGCGCACCGCCGCCCGCGTTCCCGCACCACCTGACCCACCGCACCCGGCCCACCTGCCGCCCCTGACCCACCCGATCCACCGCACCACCGATCCACCCCGTGAAGAGGTCGACCCCGTGAATCTGCTCCTCCTGTCCAACTCCACCCAGCACGGCCGCGGCTATCTCGAACATGCCCTGGACACCGTGACCGGCTTCCTGCCCGCCGGGGCCCGCCTCGCCTTCGTGCCGTACGCGCTCGCCGACCACGACGCCTACACCGCCAAGGTGCGCGACGCGCTGGCCGGCGCGGGCATCGACGTGCGCGGCGTGCACGAGGGCGGCGACCCGGTCGCGCGGCTGGGCGAGGCGGACGCCGTGTTCGTCGGCGGCGGCAACTCCTTCCGGCTGCTGAGCGCGCTGTACCGCACGGGGCTGCGCGAGGCGCTGACCGAGGCGGTGACGGGCGGGCTGCCGTACATGGGGGCCAGCGCGGGCACCAACATGGCCGCGCCGTCGCTGCGCACCACCAACGACATGCCGATCGTGGAGCCCCCGTCCTTCGAGGCGCTCGGCCTGGTCCCGTTCCAGATCAACCCGCACTACCTCGACCCGGACCCCGCCTCGACGCACAAGGGCGAGACCCGCGAGGAGCGGCTGACGGAGTTCCTGGAGGAGAACGACGTGCCGGTGCTGGGTCTGCGGGAGGGGTCCTGGCTGCGTGTCGAGGGCACGCGCGCCACGCTCGGCGGCGAGCGCGACGCCCGCCTGTTCCTGCGCGGCACGGCGCCCCGCGAGCTCCCGACGGGCTCGGACGTGTCCGAACTGCTGCGCGTCCGCGCCGAGTTCGACACCCGCGCCTGACCACGACGGCGCCGGAGGCCCGGCCGGGTCTCCGGCGTCGTCCGGTCCTCGCGGACGACCGGCTCGCGGCCGTGTGGCCCATGGCCGTCGGGCAGGCGTCCGAGGACGGGTGGGGTCCCGCGGCTGAGCCGTCCGTGCGACGGACGCCGCGACGCGACGCCGTCCGGGTGAGCGTGGGATGCGGTGCGGCGTGACAGCGGATCGGATGGGGGGCATGCGCAGACCCATAGCCGTGGCCTCCCGCCACTCACGCCTGCTCGCGTCAGGCGTCGCCCTCGCCACCTCGTCCCTCCTCCTCGCCCTGTGCGCCGCGCCCGCCTCGGCCGACGCGTCCGGCGGCACACCCGACCGCGGTACGGCCTACATGGGCCGTGGCGTGCTGGCCCACGAGGGCGTGCAGGGGCTGCCCGCCGACACCCGGGCCACCCAGACGGAGGGCGTGGACGTCTCCAGCCATCAGGGCAACGTCGCGTGGCCGACCCTCTGGAACAGCGGGGTCCGCTGGGCCTATGTGAAGGCCACCGAGGGCACGTCCTACCGCAATCCCTACTACTCGCAGCAGTACGGCGGTTCGTACGACGTCGGCATGATCCGGGGCGCGTACCACTTCGCGACGCCCGACACCGCGGGCGGCGCCGCCCAGGCCGACTACTTCGTCGACCACGGCGGTGCCTGGTCCAAGGACGGCAAGACGCTGCCGGGTGTCCTGGACATCGAGTACAACCCGTACGGCGCCACCTGCTACGGCAGGACGGCGGGTCAGATGGTCGACTGGATCAAGGACTTCCTCGACCGGTACAAGGCGCGCACGGGCCGGCACGCCGTCATCTACACCTCCACCAACTGGTGGAAGCAGTGCACCGGGAACTACAGCGGCTTCGGCTCGAACACGCCGTTGTGGATCGCCCGGTACGCCTCGGCGGTGGGCGAACTCCCGGCCGGCTGGGACTTCCACACCATGTGGCAGTACACCTCGACCGGGCCGACCGTCGGGGACCACGACAAGTTCAACGGCGCGCTGGACCGCGTCAAGGCGCTCGCCGACGGCTGAGCGGAGCCGCGGGACAGCCGGCCGGCCGCGACGTCAGCGGCCGGCCGGATCCGCGAGTACGCCGGTGACCTGCCGGCGCACCACCTCCCGGGCCCGCGCGGGGAGCGCGGCGACGTCCGTCCGCTCCAGGGCGCCGAGGACCTGGCCGGCTCCGTCGTCGCACGCGGTGGTCTCGCTGAGCACCTCGTAGCCGTCGCGGACGGCCACCCGCAGCCGGCGCCGCCCCTCGGCGTCGGTGTGCACAGCGGTGGCGACGACCAGGGGCGGTGGTCCGCCGGCCTCGGCGGGCTCCTTGTGGTACCCGCTGGTCACGGGGGTGCGCCAGTGCAGGGCGAGCAGCAGGTGACGCTTGGCCAGGACCTCGTTCAGGTCGGTCTCGTAGGCGCCGTCGGTGCCCAGCACGGTGGCGCGCGCGTCCAGGACGAGGGCCGCGGGGAGCAGACAGCGCAAGGTGCTGCCGACGAGGTTGCCGCCGACCGTCGCCGTCCGGCGCACGGCCCCGGTGCCCACGGAACCGGCCGCCCGGCGCAGCACCTCCGGCACGCGGTCGTCGACCTGGTGCAGCACCACGGCGCCGCCCAGCCGCTCGGGCCGGACCTCGGTGGCCTCCGGGAGGTGGCGCAGCGACATCGCCTGCTCCGGGAAACCGTCCCGTTGCCAGGTGGCCCACACGAGCGTGGCCCCGCCGATGGGCACCGCCCCGTCGGCCATGCACTCCTGTGCCTCGGTCACGGACGTGGGCAGACGCAACAGCACGGCGATCGACCTGCTTTCCCGGGAAGTCGGCGGTCGCACGGCACGCGCCCCCGCCGCGTGATCACGGTCCTGTCATATTGTCCGCACGGCCGCGGGGGCGCGTACAGGGCTCACACCGAATCCGTATGCGCCTTTCGCGCGCCGGAGCGTCTCCGGCGCGACGAGCACCCCGGCGGTGGCCGCCGTCCGGCGGCCCGGTCAGACCACCCGCTGCGCGAGGAAGTCCAGCAGGACGGCGTTGAAGCGGTCGGGCTGCTCGGCGCCGGGGAGATGGCCCGCCTTCTCGATGACGGCCAGGGTGCCGTGCGGGACGAGGCGGTGGATGGCCTCGGCCTCCGCGACCGGGGTGTAGACGTCGTCGGCGCCGACGACGATCAGCACCGGTGCCTCCGCGCCGGCCAGGGCGTCCCGGTAGTCGGGTCGTTCGGCCCGCCCGCGCAGGGCCGCCGCGGCACCGCGCGGATCGGTGGCGCGCATCATCTCCAGGACCCGCGCGGCCACGTCGGGCATCGCGGTGACGTTGTAGTCGGCGAGCATCTTGTCGATGACCTCGTGCGCGTAGCCGTCCATGCCCTCGGCGAGCAGCCTGTCGGCCAGCCGGTTGCGGAACAGCCTGCCCTCGGCGCTCTCCGCGGGCGCCGAGGTGTCGGAGAGGACGAGGGCCCGCAGGCGTCCCGGGTGGCGCAGCAGGAACTCCATGGTGATCTGGCCGCCCATGGAGACACCGCCGACCACCGCCCGCTCGATGTCCAGGTGGTCCAGCAGGGCCGCGAGGTCGTCGGCGAAGTCGGCGAGGAGGACCTTGCCGGGGGTCACCTCGCTGCGGCCGTAGCCGCGCAGGTCGGGCGTGACGACACGGTGGCCCGCCGCGGTCAGCGCCGCAACCTGGGGCGCCCACAGGGTGCGGTTGAAGGGGTGACCGTGGATCAGCAGGACGGGAAGCCCCTCCTGGGGCCCGGCGTCGTCGTAGCCGATCGTGGCGCCGCGCAGGGTTACGGAGGTCATTCCGGGACCCTAACTCCCGTGCCGTGGAAGGACCGAGCGATTTCGGCACCCCCCGGCCGAGTACGTGGCCCGTGCAAGTACCGTCGTGACCTGGTGGGAGGGCGGACCGGCCGCCGGCCCCGTGACCCTAGCCGTCCGCCCCGGCCGCGCCGCCCCGCCGGACCGTCAGCCCGCCGACCCGTCAGCCCGTCAGCCCGGAAGGTGAGCCCCCTGTGAGCACCGGCAGTTACTTCGAGCCCGTCGACGAGCACCGCTACGAGCCGACCGGTCACGCGGGCGGCGCGTGGGACCCCGACGAGCAGCACTTCAGCCCGCTCGGCGGTCTTGTCGTCCACGCGATCGAACGCCATCTGGCCGCGCGGCCCGGCCCCGGGCTGCTCCTGTCCCGGATCAGCTTCGACATCCTCGGCCGGCTCGCCCTCGACGAGTGCGAGATCCGGGTGGAGACCCTGCGCCCCGGGCGCACCATCGAGCTGGTCGAAGCCGTCGTCCGCATCGCCGGCCGCCCCGTCGTGCGGGCCAGGGCCTGGCTCCTCGGCGCCGGGGACACCGCCGCGGTCGCCGGCGGCGGCGCCGCTCCGCTCGCCCCGCCGCAGACGCTCGAGTCCTGGCCGATGAGCTCCCGGTGGCCCGGCGGATACATCGCCTCCCTGGACGTCCGTCCGCTGGCGCCCCCGCAGCCGGGCCGCACGACGGCCTGGGTCTCCACCGGCCTCGACCTGGTCGCCGGGCGGACGGTGAGCCCACTCGCGTCCTACGTCGCGCTCGTGGACACCGCCAACGGCATCGCCGTACGGGAGTCACCGACCGCCTGGATCTTCCCGAACGTCGACCTCACCCTCCACCTCCACCGCCGGCCCGAGGGCCGCTGGACCGGACTGGACACCACCGTCGTCTTCGGCCCGGCGGGACAGGGCGTCACCAGCACCGTCCTGCACGACCTGGCGGGCCCGGTCGGTCACGCGCAGCAGATCCTCACCGTCCGCCCCGCGCCGGGCGCCGACGGCGGCTGAGGCGCGGCGCGCATCCCGCCCCGGGGCTGGGGCAGGCGGGTGAAGGCCGGGCTGGTGCGTCGGCCGCACCCGCCGCCCGGGGAAGAGAGGAAGTCATGCGCGCACTCGTCATCAACTGCACCCTCAAGCCGTCGCCACAGCCGTCGAACACCGAGGCCCTCGCCGCCACCGTCATCGCGTCCCTGAAGGGACACGGCGTGGAGGTCGACGTCGTACGGGCCGTCGACCTGAATCTGAAGCCGGGCGTGGAGACCGACATGGGCGACGGCGACGACTGGCCCGGGGTCCACGAGAAGCTGCTGGCGTCGCAGATCCTGATCATCGCGTCGCCCACATGGCTCGGCCGCCCCTCCTCGGTCGCCCAGCGCGTCCTCGAACGCATGGACGCGATGCTCGGCGAGACCGACGACGAGGAACGCCCCGTCGCCTACAACCGTGTCGCCGGCGTCCTCGTCACCGGCAACGAGGACGGCGCCCACCACGTGATCAGCGAGATCAACGGCGCGCTCGGCGACATCGGCTTCACCGTCCCCGGCCAGGCCTGGACCTACTGGCACCTCGGCCCGGGCCCTGGGCCCGACTACCTGGACGACGAACGCGGCCACGACTGGGCGACCTCCACGGGCCGCGCCATGGCGTCCAACCTCGTCCACGCGGCCCGCGCCCTCGCCGCGTCGCCCCTGCCGGCCCCGCCGTCCTGACCGGCCGCCGCGCGGGCCCGCGAAGGCAGACGTCCGGGTATGTCTGCCGTCGCCGAAGCGGGGCATTCGTGCAGGTGCAATGCCATACACGACAGATCAGGAGCTGATGCCCGCCATGACGCACGACCTGACCCCGAAGTACACGGTCCCCGGCATCGAGCGCGAGGCCGCCGGACGACTGATCGGCACGCTGCGCCTGCGCCTGCACGCGCTCAACGACCTGCATCTCACGCTCAAGCACGTCCACTGGAACGTCGTGGGTCCGCACTTCATCGCCGTGCACGAGATGATCGACCCGCAGGTCGACCAGGTACGCGAGATGGCCGACGACGTCGCGGAGCGCATCGCCGCGCTCGGCGGAGTCGCGCAGGGCACCCCCGGGGCCCTGGTGGCCGAGCGGAACTGGGACGACTACTCCATCGGCCGGGCGGACGCCATCGCCCACCTCGGCGCGCTCGACGTGGTGTACACCGGCGTGATCGAGGGCGTGCGCGCCGCGGTCAAGGAGGCCGGGGAGATCGACCCCGCCACGGAGGACCTGCTGATCGGGCAGCTGCGTGACCTGGAGCAGTTCCAGTGGTTCGTACGGGCCCACCTGGAGACCGCCGGTGGCTCCCTGGCCACGGGCGGCGCGGAGTCCGAGGCGCAGGGCGCCGAGCGGGGTTCGGAGCTCTCCCGGGGCGAGAGCGGCCGGTGACGCGTCGTGGGGCCCGGCCGCGTCGGGACGATGCGGCCGGGCCCCGGATGCCCGGCGTTCTCAGCGGGCGGGCCCGCCCCGGCGTCCGAGGCGCACCCCGACCAGGACCAGGTCGAGGATCAGCACGACGATGCCGATGACCAGCAGGTAGAAGAGTCCCTCGGCGGCCACTCCGATCACCCCCAGGACCAGCGCCACCAGCAACAGCAGCAGGAACAGGCTCACGGTCGTCTCCCCTCCGGCGAATCGGACGAATTCCTCGGACGCGTTGCTCGGCGGCTCAGCGCCGGGCCAGCCGGCGTTCGCCGCGGCTGCCCTGCTCGTAGGGCAGGTCGTAGTGGGCGAAGACCGCGCTCTCCGCGTCGGCCGCGAGCTCGCCGTCCGGGTCGATCCCGGGGGCGGACTTCACCAGCCCCTTCTCGTAGGTCACCTTCAGGTAGTCCGGTCCGACGGTGGCCTTCTCCAGCGGGACGAACACCAGCCGGCGGCGGGTCGGGAGACCGATGGTGACCGCGGCGAACGCGGGCCGGTCGGTCGCGGTGTCCACGTAGATGGACTCCAGACTGCCGATCCTGTGGCCGCCGGGGTCGACGACGTCCTGACCACGCCAGTCAC
>NZ_WWHX01000044.1 GCF_009862125.1 Streptomyces sp. SID5910 | reverse complement strand
TGATCTCCGGGGCGGTCTCGGCGATCATCACCTTGTGGACCGTGTGGCCCTTGATGTCCATGCCGAGGATGTCCGTCGCGCGGGCGACGGCCTCGTCCGGGGTGGCGGCGAGCTTCACGCCACCGGCCTTGCCGCGGCCACCGACCTTCACCTGAGCCTTGACGACGGACTTGCCGCCCAGACGCTCGGTGATCTCGCGCGCCGCCTCAGGCGTGTCGATGACTTCACCGGCCAGCACCGGTACATCGTGCTTGGCGAAGAGGTCCCTCGCCTGGTACTCGAACAGGTCCACGCGCTTCCGTCCCTATCAGTGATCTCGCGGTTCGTTGGATGCGTGGGCGTGCCGCGAAGGGCAACGTGACGTCCGCTGTGTCACAAGGGGGGCGCACACGGTGACCGAGCGCGCGGCATGTCCGTCTCGCAGGTTATCGCCGCATGCGGGGGGTCTCTAAATCGCGGGTCACACCTGAGCGGTGATACCTGTCACATGATGCCGCCCTCACTGGCACGGGGTGCCGGGGGTGAGGGGGTGACCAGGGGTCTGAGCTGGGGCGCGAGCCGGGGCGGCGGGGGCTGGATGCCGGTCGGTGGGCGCGCGCGGGCGGGTGGACCGGGGGCGCGGGGCCCGGGGCCGGGCGCGGGCCGTATGCGGGCCGGGCGCGGGCCGGGCGGTCGGCTGAAGGGAGGGACCTCACCGGGTTGGGGTTGACCCGGTGAGGTCCGTCGTGCGCCCCGCAGGTGTCGCGAGTGCGGCTGCTGCGGGGTGCGGGCCGGCGGGTCCCCACCCCAATGGGGTCCCGCCGGCACCGTCCGCGGGGACACGGCCCGGACGGACCGCCGACGGCTTTCGGCCGTCCGTCCGGGTCCTGAGGCCTCGCGGAGTCTCTTCGTCTGCCCCGACGCCGTTCCCGGTCACGGCGGGGCGCGGGGGCGCGCCGGTGCTGGGGAAGGGTCTGAGGCGGGCTGTGCGGTGCGGCCGCCCGATGCGCGTCCTGGGCGTGGCCCAGGGGGACCGGCTCACGCCGGGCCGGGCAAGGGCTTCGGGTACGGCTGCCGCGACCGTCGGCTGTCTGGTGCTCTGGTGCCGTCTGTCCGGCGAGGGAGAGGGGCGGCCCGGACGTGCGGGCAGCCCTCTTCCCCACCCGAGCGGCGGGCCGCGTCGCGGTGAGGGGGCCTGGCTAGGCCGGTGAGACGGGGATGTCCCGGTACCGCTCCTGCGGCTCGGGCGCGTCGGCGTGTACGACGGCGCCGGGCACGAGCCGGACCGGGACCAGGTGGTGCGGGGCGATCGCGTGGGCGTCGCCGTGGCGCGGTGCGCCGCCGTCGGTGCCCGTGCCGGT
>NZ_WWHX01000434.1 GCF_009862125.1 Streptomyces sp. SID5910 | reverse complement strand
GTCGCCAACGCGGTGGGCATGGCGATGGCCGCCCGCTACGAGCGCGGCCTGTTCGATCCCGAGGCACCGGAGGGCGAGTCGCCCTTCGACCACACGATCTGGGCGATCGTCTCCGACGGCGACCTCCAGGAGGGCGTCTCCGCCGAGGCGTCGTCCCTCGCCGGGCACCAGCGGCTCGGCAACCTGGTCTTCCTCTACGACGACAACCACATCTCCATCGAGGGCGACACCGCGACCGCGTTCTCCGAGGACGTGCTCAAGCGGTACGAGGCCTACGGCTGGCACGTGCAGCGCATCGAGCCCGCCGAGAACGGCGACGTCGACGTGCACGCCCTGTACGCGGCGCTGACCGCGGCCAAGGCCGAGACCGGGCGCCCCTCCATCATCGCGATGCGCACGATCATCGCCTGGCCCGCCCCGAACGCGCAGAACACCGAGGCGTCCCACGGCTCCGCGCTCGGCGCGGACGAGGTCGCCGCCACCAAGCGCGTCCTCGGCTTCGACCCGGAGCGGTCCTTCGAGGTCGCCGACGACGTCCTCGCCCACACCCGCGCGGCTCTGGACCGGGGTGCCGAGGCGCACGCCGCCTGGGACAAGCGCCTCGACACGTGGCGCGGCGCCCAGCCGGACCGCGCCCGGCTGTTCGACCGCGTCGTCGCGGGCCGGCTCCCCGAGGGCTGGCAGGACGCGCTGCCGGTGTTCGAGCCCGGCAAGTCGGTCGCCACCCGCGCCGCGTCCGGCAAGGTCCTCCAGGCCCTCGGCCCGGTGCTGCCCGAGCTGTGGGGCGGCTCCGCCGACCTGGCCGGTTCGAACAACACGACCATCGACAAGACCAGCTCCTTCCTCCCCGAGGGCAACCCGCTGCCGGGGGCCAGCCCGTACGGGCGCACCGTGCACTTCGGCATCCGCGAGTTCTCGATGGCCGCGGAGATGAACGGCATCGCCCTGCACGGCAACACCCGCGTCTACGGCGGCACCTTCCTGGTGTTCTCCGACTACATGCGCAACGCGGTGCGGATGTCCGCGCTGATGCAGCTCCCGGTGACGTACGTGTGGACGCACGACTCCGTCGGGCTCGGCGAGGACGGCCCGACCCACCAGCCGGTCGAGCACCTGGCC
>NZ_WWHX01000433.1 GCF_009862125.1 Streptomyces sp. SID5910 | reverse complement strand
GAACACATCACCAGCCGCTGGGGCGTCCTCGTCCTGATCGAGCTCCTGGACCGGCCGCACCGGTTCAGCGAGCTGCGCCGGGCGGTCGGCCGGGTCGGCCGGAGCGTCAGCGAGAAGATGCTCACCCAGACCCTCCAGACCCTGGAGCGCGACGGCCTGGTCCACCGCGACGCCAAGCCCGTCATCCCGCCCCGCGTCGACTACTCCCTGACCCCCCTCGGCCACGAGGCGGCGGAGCGGGTGCGGGGCCTGGCCGAGTGGACGCACGAGCGGATGACGGACGTCGAGCGGGCCCGCCAGGAGTACGACGAGACCCGCGCGGCCCAGCAGCAGGAGACCCGCGCGGCACGGCAAGAGGCCCGGGCGCTTCCGTCCCGGGCCTCGTGAAGCGGTACGGCGCTCAGCCGACGACCGTCCAGGTGTCGCCGCCCGCCAGCAGCGCCCCCAGGTCGCCCTTGCCGTTCTGCTCGACGGCCGTGTCCAGCTGGTCCGACATCAGCGTGTCGTAGACCGGCTGGTCCACGGCGCGCAGCACACCGATCGGGGTGTGGTGCAGCGTGTCGGGGTCGGCGAGGCGGGACAGCGCGAACGCGGTGGTCGGCGACGCGGCGTGGGCGTCGTGGACCAGGATGTCCGCCTCGTTGTCCGCGGTGACCGCGACGACCTTCAGGTCACCGGTGGCCCGGTCGCGGACGACGCCCTTGGCCCCGTCGGCGCCGAAGCGGACCGGCTGCCCGTGCTCCAGCCGGATCACCGCC
>NZ_WWHX01000432.1 GCF_009862125.1 Streptomyces sp. SID5910 | reverse complement strand
CGCAGGGGAGGCGCCCCGGACCCCTGCGCCGCCCGCGCAGCGCCCCCGCGCCGCCCGCGCAGCGCTCCCGCCCCTGAATCCGCCCCTCCGCCGTCTCGCCATCCGGACAGCCCCGCGCGATGCGGTCCCGTGTCTTCCCCGGCCGCGCACAGTCCGTTAACTTCCGTGACGCACACGCCCCGTGCGTCCCGTACGAGGCGGCGAAGACCCAGCGCCAGTGAACCCCCGGGGACACTCCATGACACGCGCCATCTCCCTGCACGACGTGAGCAAGACCTACGCGCGAGGCGTCCGCGTGGTGGACCGGCTGTCGCTGGACATCGCGCCCGGCGAGTTCCTCGTCCTGCTCGGCCCCTCCGGCTGCGGCAAGTCCACCCT
>NZ_WWHX01000431.1 GCF_009862125.1 Streptomyces sp. SID5910 | reverse complement strand
GGGTGGGCGGGCCGCCGCCGGGGGAGCAGTGGGAGCGGGCGCTCGTCCGGGTGCCGCCGGGGAGCGGGGCGGCGCTGGCCGGTGCGTTGAAGGCCGCGCAGGCGGCGCGGATGGCCCGCGGGAGCGACGCGGCGGTGTGGGTGCGGATCGATCCGCCGGACATCGGGTGAGGAGGAGGGGGCCGGTGCCGGCACGACTGACGGCACCGACCCCGTCCGCCCGAGACCGGGCGCCTTCCGGGGCGGGGGTCAGCCGTTGCGCGGGCTGGGGAAGGCCGTGGGCCTGACCTCTTCGCGCAGGGCCGGGCTGCCGGCCGTCGGCTGGGTCGGCATGGAGCGGGCCGCGGGCACCGTCGGGACGGCCGGGAGGCCGGGGCCCACGGTGCCCGGGCGGGTGCCCGTCGGCTCCGGTGCGTGCTCGGGGGTCTCGGCGGCCGCCGCCTGGGCCGCCGCGCGGCGGGAGCCGTAACGCCGGTGCACCGCCTGCTTGGTGACGCCGAGTGCGGAGCCGACCGCGTCCCACGAGAAGCCGAGCGAGCGGTCGAAGTCGACGGCGGCCGTGACCAGGGTCTCGACACTGTCCCGCAGCTCCTGGGCGAGGCGGACCGTCGGGGCGGGGGCGCGTCCGTAGACGACGAAGCCCGTGGACGGGCCGGAACGGCGCGGTCGGTAGACATTGCCGAGCTGGGCGGTGAGGGTGCGCAGTGCGTCCACCTGCCGGCGGACCCGCTCGATGTCCCGCACCAGCAAGTGCAGGCTGGCCCGAGCCTGGGCGTCGTGGGTTGCGTGGTCGGCCATGAACAAGCCTCTCGAACCGGCGTTGCAAGGGATCGGGCCGCGCGGGCGGTCCGCTGTGTCAACTCTTCCTTGACCAACGTGCGGGTGCGGAGTTGGTCACGGGGCGGGGGCGTGGGGGTTTGGCCGTGCGCCCCCTCGGCCTTCGGCCTCGGGGGTCTCCCACCCGCGCACCACCCGTTCGCCGT
>NZ_WWHX01000430.1 GCF_009862125.1 Streptomyces sp. SID5910 | reverse complement strand
GGGGGGGGGGGCAAGCAGGGCGGCCGGCCCGTGACGCGGCGTGTCAGGCAGGGCGCCCGGCCCGTGACGCGGCGGTCAGGCAGGGCGCCCGGCCCATGACGCAGCGGGCAAGCAGCGCGGCCTACGCGCGACGCAGCGGTCAGCGGCTGGGCCGGCCGGCCGTCAGCGGGGCAGCCGTGCCGCGAAGTCCGCGGCCGCGGCCTTCACGTCGTCCGCCGTCCACTCCAGGCCCTCCGCCTCCACCCCGACCTCGGTGAGGGCGATGCCCGGTCCGGTCTCGTCCCAGGGCCGGCCGAAGAGCAGCGTCCCCGTCTCCTCGCCCTGCCGGATCGAGACCTCCCCGACGACATCGGCGTCGTACGGCAGCCAGACCTGGAACTCGTGGGTGTGGGGCACCTCGGGGTGCACCCGCGCCCACGGCAGCCCGGCCTCCGCGAAGCCCTCGCGCAGCGCGGCGGCCACCACGCGCGCGTGCGTCACGTACTCCGGCAGCCGGGGCAGCTCGCGCTCCAGCCCGGCCAGCGCCGACAGCGCCGTGGGGAACTGCTGGAACACGTTGCCGCCGTACCGGTGCCGCCAGGCCCTGGCCTCCTCCACCAGCGTCCGGGGACCGGCCAGCGCGGCACCGCCGTAGCCCTTGAGGGACTTGTAGAACGAGACGTACACGCTGTCCGCGAGGCCCGCGATCTCGTCCAGCGGGCGGCCGAAGTGCACGGTGGACTCCCACAGCCGCGCCCCGTCGAAGTGCACGACCGCGTCGCGCTCCCGAGCCGCCCCGACCAGCTCGGTCAGCTCCTCCCAGGTGGGCAGCAGATAGCCGCCGTCCCTGAGCGGCAGCTCCAGCATGAGCGCCCCGAACGGCTCCCCGAAGTCACGCACCTCGTCGGCGGCCGGCTGCCGGGGCTCGCCGGTCAGCCGTACCGGACGCAGGCCGCTGACCCGGCTGAAGGCGTTCCGTTCGTGCACCTCGGGATGGCCGAGCCCGTGCAGGGCGACGACCGGGTTGCCGGTACGGCCCGCCCAGCAGCGCAGCGCCACCTGCTGGGCCATGGTGCCGGTCGGGAAGAAGACGGCGGCCTCGTGGCCGAGCAGGGCGGCCGTACGCTCCTCCAGCGCCGTCACGATGCCGTTGCCGTAGACGTCCGACGGCTCGTCGAGGTCGTAGAGCTCCCCGGCGCCGTCGAGCAGGCCGAGGCGCTCCCGGAGGGTGGCGGTGTAGCCCGGCCGCGCGAGCAGCCGCTTCGCGCTGCGATGGACGGCCACGCGCCGCTCGCGCATGCGCCTGTGCTGCTCCTCCTGCTGTTCCGGCGGCTCCGCCGTCTCCGCCTGTTCCGTGTTTTCCCCTGTGCCAGTCATGCCGGGATCATG
>NZ_WWHX01000429.1 GCF_009862125.1 Streptomyces sp. SID5910 | reverse complement strand
CTCGGCGATCACCTGCTGGCCGACGGAGCCGAGCAGGAAGCCGACGACCGCTCCGTGGCCGCGGGAGCCCAGCACCAGCGTCCGCGCCTCGGCCGCGGCGGCGAGCAGCACGGCGACGGCGTCGTCGGCCTCGGTGACGTCGGTGGTCACCGCGAGGTCCGGGTGCCGCCGGGTGACGGTACGGACCGACTCGTCGACCGAGTCCCGGATCCACCGCTCCTGCGCGTCCCGGTCGCCCACGCCGGCCGATTCCGGCTCGGCCCGCCAGGCGTGCACGACGTGCAGCGGGGCTCCCCGGCGGACCGCCTCCCTGGCGGCCCAGGCCAGTGCTGCCAGGCTCTCCTCGGATCCGTCCACCCCTGCCGTGATCGGGCGCGTCATGCGGGTCCCCTCCTGTGTCGCGGTCACGTCCATGGGGCCAGTCTTCACCACGCCGGGCGCCGGGCGGGCACGGCGTCCCTCCGGCGGCCGTCCCGCCCGGCCTCCCGTCGGCCCGCGCGGGGCGGGGCGAACGAACATACGATGGATCGCAGGCCGGTGCGGTGACGGGGACGCCGGGCCGTGAATCCGGCCGTTCGACGTGGGGGACGTATGGCACAGGCGGACGGGGCGACGCGGACCGTCATCATGACCGTGGACGACGATCCGGGGGTCTCCCGCGCCGTCGCCCGTGATCTGCGGCGGCGCTACGGCGGGTCGTACCGGATCGTGCGCGCGGAGTCCGGCGCGTCGGCGCTGGAGGCGCTGCGCGAGCTGAAGCTGCGCGGGGACCTGGTGGCCGTGATCCTCGCCGACTACCGGATGCCGCAGATGAACGGCATCGAGTTCCTGGAGCAGGCCCTCGACGTGTACCCGGGGGCGCGGCGGGTGCTGCTGACCGCGTACGCCGACACCAACGCGGCCATCGACGCGATCAACGTCGTCGACCTGGACCACTATCTGCTCAAGCCGTGGGACCCGCCGGAGGAGAAGCTGTACCCGGTCCTGGACGATCTGCTCGCGGCGTGGCGGACCGGGGACCACCGGCCGGTGCCGAGCACCAAGGTCGTCGGGCACCGCTGGTCGGCGCGCTCCTCGGAGGTCCGGGAGTTCCTGGCCCGCAACCAGGTTCCCTACCGCTGGTACTCCTCCGACGAGCCGGAGGGGCGGCGGCTGCTGTCGGCGGCCGGGCAGGACGGCCGGCGGCTGCCGGTGGTGGTCACGCCGGACGGCACGCCGCTGGTGGAGCCTGACGCGCCGGACCTGGCCGCCCGGGTGGGGCTGGCGACGACGCCGGCGGCCGAGTTCTACGACCTGGTGGTCGTCGGCGGCGGACCGGCGGGGCTCGGGGCGGCCGTGTACGGGGCGTCGGAGGGGCTGCGGACGGTGCTGGTGGAGCGGTCGGCGACCGGCGGGCAGGCCGGGCAGAGCTCACGCATCGAGAACTACCTCGGCTTCCCCGACGGCGTCTCCGGCGGCCAGCTCACCGAGCGGGCCCGGCGGCAGGCCGCCAAGTTCGGCGCCGAGATCCTCACCGCGCGCGAGGTGACGGGGCTGGAGGCCAACGGGGCGGCGCGGATCGTACGGTTCTCGGACGGTTCGGCGGTCGCCGCGCACAGCGTGATCCTGGCGACCGGCGTCTCCTACCGGGAGCTTCCCGCGCCGGGCACGGACGAGCTGACCGGCTGCGGGGTGTTCTACGGCTCGGCGCTGACCGAGGCCGCGGCCTGCCAGGACCACGACGTGTACATCGTGGGCGGCGCCAACTCGGCCGGGCAGGCGGCGATGTACCTGGCCCGGGGCGCCAAGTCGGTGACGCTGCTGGTGCGCGGCGGCTCCCTGACGGCGTCGATGTCGCACTACCTGATCCAGCAGATCGAGGAGACGCCCAACATCCGGGTGCGCTGCGGCACGGTCGTCGACAGCGCGCACGGCGACGGGCACCTGGAGCGGCTGACGCTGCGCGACGCGGAGAGCGGGAGCACCGAACTCGTCGACGCGCAGTGGCTGTTCGTGTTCATCGGCGCGGCCCCGCTGACCGACTGGCTGGACGGCACCGTGCTGCGGGACGAGCGCGGGTTCATCCTGGCCGGACCCGACCTCACCCCCGACGGGCGGCCGCCGGCGGACTGGGAGCTGGACCGGCCGCCGTACCACCTGGAGACCAGCGTCCCGGGCGTCTTCGTGGCCGGCGACGCCCGCGCGGAGTCCGCGAAGCGGGTCGCGTCCGCCGTCGGAGAGGGTGCCATGGCCGTGATGCTCGTCCACCGTTACCTGGAGCAGTCGTGAGCGGGCGGCCGATGCCGTGCAGCCCCGGGGAGATCGGGGAGCTGTTCCTGTTCGAGAAGCTGTCCCCGGAGCAGCTGGGCCGGCTGTGCGCCGAGGGCCGGGTGGAGCTGTTCGAGCCCGGCCCGGTGTACGCCGAGGGCGAGCCGGCGACCTGCTTCTACGTGATGCTCGACGGCACGGTCGTGCTCTCCCGCCGGGTCGGCGGGGACGACGTGGAGACCAACCGCACCTCGCAGCGCGGCGTGTACGCGGGCGCGATGCAGGCGTACGTCGGCGACCGGGTGCCGCAGGTCTACAACAACTCGATGCGGGTCACCGAGCCGACGCGGTTCTTCGTGCTGCCGGCGGACACGTTCGCGGCCGTGATGCGGGAGTGGTTCCCGATGGCGGTGCATCTGCTGGAGGGGCTGTTCTTCGGGGCGAAGAACACCCAGCGGACCATCGGGCAGCGGGAGCGGCTGCTGGCGCTCGGTTCGCTGTCCGCGGGTCTCACGCACGAGCTGAACAACCCGGCGGCGGCGGCCGTGCGCGCCACGTCGACGCTGCGGGAGCGGGTGGCGAAGATGCGGCACAAGCTCGCCGTCATCGCCGAGGGCCCGTTCTCCCGGGACGCGCTGGCCGGACTCATCGAGATCCAGGAACGCACCGCCGAGCGGGTCGCGAAGGCGCCGTCGCTGAGCCCGCTGGAGGCCGCCGACCGGGAGGACGCGCTCACCGACTGGCTGGAGGACCACGGCATCGAGCAGGGCTGGCAGCTCGCGCCGACCTTCGTGCAGGCCGGGCTGGACGCCGACTGGCTGGACCAGGTCGCCGCGGCCGTGGACGCGGAGATCCTGCCGGGCGCGGTCGGCTGGCTCAACTACACGGTGGAGACCGAGCTGCTGATGAACGAGATCGCGGACTCCACGGCCCGCATCTCGCACCTGGTGGACGCGGCCAAGCAGTACGCGCAGCTCGACCGGGCGCCGTACCGGACCGTCGACGTCCATGAACTCCTCGACAGCACGCTGCTGATGCTGTCGGGCAAGATCGGCCCCCGGATCGAGGTCGTCAAGGAGTACGACCGCACGGTGCCGGAGGTCCCCGCGTATCCGGCGGAGCTGAACCAGGTGTGGACCAACCTGATCGACAACGCGGTCGCCGCCGTGAACGGCGCGGGCGGCGCGGGCACGCTGACCGTGCGGACCGCGCGCGACCACGACCGGCTGCTGGTGGAGTTCCGCGACACCGGCACCGGGATCGACCCGGAGATCCGGGAGCGGATCTTCGACCCGTTCTTCACCACCAAACCGGTGGGCGAGGGCACCGGGCTCGGCCTGGACATCTCCTGGCGGATCGTGGTCAACAAGCACCACGGCACCCTCCGGGTCGATTCCGTGCCGGGGGACACCCGTTTCCAGGTCCTCCTTCCGCTCACCGCGGCCGCGTCCGAACCGACCGAGGAGCCGGCATGACCAGTGAGACCGTCATCGACCCCACCGTCCCGCCGAGCGGCACCGGCTGCGTCGAGTGCGACGCGGCGGGCGGCTGGTGGTTCCATCTGCGGCGCTGCGCGGCCTGCGGCCACGTCGGCTGCTGCGACAGCTCACCCGGGCAGCACGCGACCGGGCACTACCGGGACACCGGGCATCCGGTCGTGCAGAGCTTCGAGCCGGGCGAGGACTGGTTCTGGGACTACACGACGGACGAGGTACGGGCGGTGGGCCCGGACCTCGCCCCGCCGGGCAGCCGACCCGAGGACCAGCCCTCCCCCGGGCCCGCGGGGCGGGTCCCGGCGGACTGGGCCGCCACGCTGCGGCGCTGACCGCGCGGGCCGGCGGTTCCCGCCGGTGGGGCCGGGTCCGCCGCCGCGGGCGCATGTCAGGATGGGCGGCGTGTCAGGGACCTCATTCACCAGCCCACTCGTCGGCCGCGAGGACGAACTCGCGCGTCTCACCGGCGCGCTGGAGCGCGCCCGTGCCGCCGAGGCCTGCGCGGTGCTCGTCGCCGGGGACGCCGGGGTCGGCAAGACCCGGGTGCTGGACGAGGTCGCCGCACGGGCCGCCGCGGCCGGGACCACCGTGCTCACCGGGCACTGCGTCGACCTGGGCGACGTCGGCCTGCCGTATCTGCCGTTCACCGAGATCCTCGGCGTGCTGTCCGGCGACGAGCGGTTCGCCGCCGTGTCGGCCGCCCACCCGGTGACCGAGCGGCTGCTCGGGGGCGGCCCGGAGGACGACGCCGGCGCCCCGCGTTCGCGGCTGCTGCTCTTCGAGGCCGTGGCCGCCCTGCTGACCGACCTGGCGGACACCACCCCGCTGCTGCTGGTCCTGGAGGACCTGCACTGGGCCGACCAGTCCTCCCGGGACCTGCTGAGGTTCCTGCTCAGCCGCGGGGTGCTCCAGCACCACCGGATCGCGGTGTTCGCCTCCTACCGGGCGGACGACCTGCACCGCCGCCACCCGCTGCGCCCGCTGCTCGCCGAACTGGTGCGGCTGCCCGCAGTGGAGCGCCTGGAGCTGCGGCCCCTGCCGGACGCCGACGTGGCCCGGCTGGTGCGCGCGCTGCGGGAGCGGCCGCTGCCGGACACCACCGTCCACCGGATCGTCGAACGCGCCGAGGGCAACGCCTTCTACGCCGAGGAGCTGGTCGCGGCCACGGACACACCCGCCGGGGGCGTGCCCAGCGGCCTCGCCGACGTGCTGCTCATCCGGTTCGAGCAGCTGTCCGAGACCGCCCAGCAGGTGCTGCGCACCGCCGCCGTCGCCGGGCGCCGCGTGGGCCACGACCTGCTGCGGGACGCCGTGGGACTGCCCGAGGACGAGCTGGAGTCGGCGCTGCGCGAGGCCGTGGAGCGGCAGTTGCTCGTCTCCGGCGAGGGGAACACGTACAGCTTCCGGCACGCCCTCGCGCGGGAGGCCGTCTACGCCGATCTCCTGTCGGGTGAACGGTCCCGGCTGCACGGCGCGTTCGCCCGGCTGCTCGCCGGGCCGGGCCGCCGCTCGGGCAGCGCCGCCGAGCGCGCCCACCACTACCGCGAGAGCCACGACCTGCCCGAGGCCCTGGCCGCCTCGCTGGAGGCCGCCGACCACGCCCAGCGCGTCGGCGCGCCGGCCGAGGAGCTGCGGCACCTCGAAGCGGTCCTGGACCTGTGGTCGGCGGTCGACGCGGCCGCACGGCCCGCCGGACCCGACGCGGTGACGCTGACCCTGCGCGCCTCCGCCGCCGCCGCGCACGCCGGGGAGCTGCACCGCGCGGTCTCCCTGACCCGGTCCGCGCTGGCGGGCCTCGGCCAGGACGCGGACCTGGAGCTGGCCGCCCGCGTCCGCTACACGCTCGCCGGGAACCTGCTGAGCGTGGACAACCTGTCGGCCGCGTACGCCCACAGCAGCGAGGCCCTCGACCTGATCCCCGCCGAGCCGCCGTCGTCGACGTGGGTGTGGGCCGCGGCCACGCATGTGACGGCGGCCCGCCAGGTCGGGGAGAACGAGACGGCGCTGCGGGTCGCCCGCCGGGCCCTCGCGGTCGCGGAGGATCTGGGGGTCACCGACGCCCGCGCCGATCTGCTGATCTCCCTGACGAGCCTGGAGGGCGGCAACCGGGCCACCCCGGCGGGCCGGAAGCGGCTGATGGAGGCCCGCGAGCTGGCCCGGCGGGCGGGCAACGCGCCGGTGGAGCTGCGCGCGCTGTTCAACCTCGCCATCGGCGGCTTCGAGTCCGGTGACCCGGAGAAGTGCCTGCACTGGGCGTCGGAGGGGCTGGACCGGGCCCGCCGCTCGGGGCTGCTGTCCTCGCCGTACCCGCGGGAGATGCGCTACCTGCGGCTGCTGGTGCAGTACACGCTGGGCCACTGGGACGAGGTGCTGCGCGAGTCCGCCGAACAGGCCCTCGTGCGGCCGGCCGCGGGCGGTCACACCCTCGGCCCCGAGCTGTACGTGACGCTGGCGCGGGGCGACTTCAAGGCGGCCGAGCGGGCCCGGGCCCTGCTGGAGGGGCCGTTCGACTGGATGGCGCGGATGGTCGCCGGGCTGGTGCTGACCGACGCGGCGGCGCTGCGCGGGGACGCGGAGGAGGCCGTGCGGTGGATGCGGTCCTCCGTCGAGGCGCTCACCGAGGCGGGCACGCGGCCCGCCGTGACCGTCCGGCTCGCCGGCCTCGCGCTGTCCGCGGTCGCCGACACCGTGACCGGGCTGCGCCGGGCCGGGGACGAGGCCGGGGTGGCCCGCTGGACGCAGACGGCGGCCGAACTGCTGGCGGAGGCCCGCTGGTCCGCCGACCACGGCCTGGACGGCCTCCCCCAGGGACCGGAGGGCCAGGCGTGGCTCGCGCGGGCCGAGGCCGAGTGGTCCCGCATCTCCGCCGCCGCGCCGGACCCGGCGCC
>NZ_WWHX01000043.1 GCF_009862125.1 Streptomyces sp. SID5910 | reverse complement strand
ACGGCCTCGTCCTCAAACGCCGGACGGGCTGAATTCAGGCCGTGCGGCGTTTGAGGGTGGCCGCCCCTAGTGCCAGGACCAGGAGGGCGCAGCCCGCGACGATCAAGGTGTCTCGGATGAAGGTTGCCGTCATGTCGGTGTGGCGCAGGACCTCGTTCATGCCGTCTACCGCGTACGACATCGGCAGGACGTCGGAGACAGTCTCCAGGGCCGGGTGCATGCGGTCGCGCGGGGTGAAGAGGCCGCAGAGGAGGAGCTGGGGGAAGATCACCGCCGGCATGAACTGCACCGCCTGGAATTCCGAGGCCGCGAAGGCCGAGACGAAGAGGCCGAGCGCCGTGCCCAGGAGGGCGTCGAGCAGCGCGACCAGGAGGAGCAGCCAGGGGCTGCCCGTCACGTCGAGGCCGAGGAACCAGACCGCCAGGCCCGTCGCCAGGGCCGACTGGACGATCGCGAGGGCCCCGAAGGCGAGGGCGTAGCCGGCGATGAGGTCGCCTTTGCCCAGCGGCATGGCGAGGAGGCGTTCCAGGGTGCCGGAGGTGCGCTCGCGCAGCGTCGCGATGGACGTGACCAGGAACATCGTGATCAGCGGGAAGATCCCGAGGAGCGAGGCGCCGATGTTGTCGAAGGTGCGCGGGCTGCCGTCGAAGACGTAGCGCAGCAGGAACAGCATCAGGCAGGGGATCAGGAGCAGCAGCGCGATCGTGCGGGGGTCGTGGGCGAGCTGGCGCAGGACGCGGGTGGCGGTGGCTGTGGTGCGGGAGAGGCTGAGGGGGTGGGTGGGGGCCGGGTGCAGTGTGGCCGGCGCGGTGGGGGTCGTGGTGGTCATCGCGTGGTCTCCTTCGTGCGGGCCGCCGCGGTGGCCTCGTCGACCAGGTGCAGGAAGGCCTCCTCGACCGTCTCGGCGTCCGTGCGGGTGCGCAGGGCGTCGGGGGTGTCGTCGGCGAGGAGCGTGCCCTCGCGCATCAGGAGGAGGCGGTGGCAGCGCTCGGCCTCGTCCATGACGTGCGAGGAGACGAGGAGGGTGGCGCCGCGGTCGGCGGCGAGGGAGTGGAACAGGGTCCACAGGTCGCGGCGGAGTACGGGGTCGAGGCCGACCGTGGGTTCGTCGAGGACGAGGAGCTCGGGGGCGCCGAGGAGGGCGACGGCGAGGGAGACGCGGCTGCGCTGGCCGCCGGAGAGGTTGCCGGCCAGGGCGTCGGCGTGGGTGGTGAGGTCGACGTCGGCGACGGCCCGGGTGACGGCCTCGCGGCGGCGGTCGGAGGCGGCGCGGCCGGGGTCGAGGATCGCCGCGAAGTAGTCGAGGTTCTGGCGGACGGTGAGGTCGTCGAAGACCGACGGGGCCTGGGTGACGTAGCCGATGCGGGTGCGCAGGGCGGGATGGCCGGCGGGGCGGCCGAGGACGTCCACGGTGCCGGTGACCTTGGCCTGGGTGCCGGCGATCGCCCGCATCAGGGTGGACTTGCCGCAGCCGGAGGGGCCGAGGAGGCCGGTGATCTGACCGCGCGGGACGGTGAAGCCGAGGCCGCGCAGGACGGTGCGGGAGCCGCGGGTGACGGTGAGGTCCTCGGCGTGGACGGCGGGGGTGCCTCCGGGACGGGCGGGGGTGGTGCCCCGGCCCTCGCGGGCGGTGGTGGTGTCGGTGGCGGTGGTCGGTCCGTCGTCGGGAGGGTCGGGTGCGTAATTCATCATGTGATGAATAGTGCTCCCGCCCTCCCGTCGCGTCAAGCGGTCGTCGGGGTCCTGGCGAGCAGCAGGATGACGTCGTACGTCTCCTCGACGTCCCCGTCCGGGAAGACGGCCAGGAGGTGTTCCCGCTCCTTCGCCAGGAAGGCGGCGCCGCGTTCCTCGCCGTGGGTCAGGAAGACCGAGTGGCTGGCGATGTTGGCCAGGTGCGTGTCCAGCGGGACGCGGCGGCTCCAGCGGAGCGTGCGGCGGGTGAAGGCCAGCCGGCCGGTGGGGTCGGCGACGCGGGCGTCGACGTCCCGTTTCTCGGCGGAGATGTCCAGGCCGAACTCCCGCCCCGTGCGCTCGGCCGCCTCGGCCACCCACGGCACGTCGAGGGCGTCGGTGTTCCACCACAGCGCCAGCGCCCCGCCGGGACGCAGCACGCGCAGCGCCTCCGGGACGGCCAGGGCCGGGTCCGTCCAGTGCCACGCCTGGGCGTAGGTGAGGAGGTCGACGCGGTGGCCGGCGAGGGGCAGGGCGTTGCCGTTGCCGCGAATCAGCGGGACGTCGGGGAGGGTGCGGCGGAACTGGGCCGCCATGCCCGCGCCGGGCTCGACGGCGATCACGTCGGCGCCGCGTTCCCGCAGGCGGGCGGTGGCGATGCCCGTACCGGCGCCGATGTCGGCGACGCGGGAGCCGGCCAGGGGGCGGCCGGACAGCTCCTCGATCGCGTCGAAGAGGGCGGGCGGGTACGAGGGGCGGTTGGCGGCGTACTGGGCCGCGGCCGCGTTGAAGGAGTGGGCGCGGGCGGCGCGGCCGGCCGGCGAGTCGGTGCTCGGGGTCGTCATACGGCCATGGTGGCCGGGGAGCATCGGGGCGCGGGGGCGCTTTTCGGACGGGCGCGCGGCGCCGGGACGGTTGGTCAGGAAGTGGCCGCGGACACGCCCTAGGAGCGGCGGCGCTTCTTCGACGGGTTGCGTGTGCGGCGGGTGGTGCGCTTCTCGTACTCCTCGCGGGCCCTGTCGTACTCGGTGCGGTGCAGCTGCTCGCCCGGGGCCTCGGTGAAGGTGCGGAAGAAGTAGGCGAGGAGCGTGCCGACGAAGCCGATGGTGAGCAGGCCGCGCAGGGAGGACTGGCGGTCCGGGTCGGGGCGGGTGCTGAATCCCGACCAGGTGTGCCGGAAGGCCAGGGCGCTGCACACCGCGAACATCACGACCATCAGCAGCGACACGAATCCGCCGATGTCGGCGATCTGGAGGCCGTCGTAGGCGATGCGGAGCACGAAGCAGGCGGCGGCCGCCACGACGAGGGAGCCGACGGCCAGGCCGGCCCGGCGGGCGGCGTAGCCGTGGTCGTGGTTCACCCAGGTGGTGCCGAAGAACCGCAGGGGCTCGGGGCGGGGCCCGGCGGGGGGTGTGGGGCCCGCGGGGGTGTCCGGATTGCCGTTCGTACCGTTCTCTGCGCTCACGGAACGATTATGGCGTCGGACGCGCCGCGGGCCCCGGGCAGGTCCTAGGAGCAGCGGGACGCGACGTAGCCGTCGCTGCCGGTGCGGACGTAGGTGTCGGAGACGTATCCGTTGCCGATGTTGTCCCAGATGTTGCTGGTGCCGTACGGGCCCGTCACCGTGGTGCCCGGTGTCTGGCAGTGGATGGGGACGCGGGCGCCCTCCGACAGGACCCGCACGATGCCGTAGCCGGTGCCGGGGCCGCTGCGGACGTTGAGGCGGAAGCCCGGTGCGACCGGGTAGTACGAGACGGCCGCCGTCGCGGTCGCCGTGAGGGCCTGTGGGCCTCCGTCGGTTTCTTCCACTGGGCCGACCTGCTCGACAGTCATGTGTTCTCCCCCGTCGGACCCCACGTGCGTCGCGGGGTCCCGTCGATTCCGCTGTGCCGGACTGTCCGAAACAGGCCGTCACACACGAGTTCGTGACTCGCACGCGGAGGCTAGCAAGCCGCCTCGGCCCCGTACGAGTCATCGACTAGGCTCCGAGCGTCGCGCGCGCAAAGGAACAGCACGGGGGTGGTCCCATGGCGCCACGGGAGAACGACGGAGCGGGCGCGGAAGCGGAACTTCCGCACTATGCCGGTCACTACCGTCTGGAATCCTGTCTGGGGTCGGGCGGCATGGGCGTCGTGCACGTGGCCCGCAGCACCTCCGGGATGAAGCTGGCCGTGAAGGTCGTCCACGCCCGCTATGCCGAAGACCCCGAATTCCGGGGGCGGTTCCGGCAGGAGGTGGCCGCGGCGCGACGGGTGAGCGGTGCCTTCACCGCGCCGGTCGTCGACGCCGACCCGGAGGCCCTGCGGCCCTGGATGGCCACCCTGTTCATCCCCGGGCCGACCCTCTCCCAGCAGGTGAAGCGGAACGGGCCCATGGACCCCGCGCAGTTGCGCCGGCTGATGGCCGGGCTCGCGGAGGCGCTGCGGGACATCCACCGGGTCGGGGTCGTGCACCGCGACCTGAAACCGAGCAACGTACTGCTCGCCGAGGACGGCCCGAAGGTCATCGACTTCGGCATCTCCCGGCCGACGGACAGCGAACTGCGGACAGAGACCGGCAAGTTGATCGGCACGCCGCCGTTCATGGCGCCCGAGCAGTTCCGCCGGCCCCGCGAGGTGGGCCCCGCGGCCGACGTCTTCGCGCTCGGCTCGCTGCTGGTGCACGCGGCGACCGGGCGCGGGCCCTTCGACTCGGACAGCCCGTACGTCGTCGCCTACCAGGTCGTGCACGACGAGCCCGACCTGACGGGTGTGCCGGAGACGCTCGCGCCGCTGGTGCTGCGGTGCCTGGCCAAGGAGCCGGACGAGCGGCCCACGCCGGACGAGCTGATGCGGCGGCTGCGGTCGGTGGCGGCGTCGTACGACACA
>NZ_WWHX01000428.1 GCF_009862125.1 Streptomyces sp. SID5910 | reverse complement strand
TCTGGCCGGTCGAGGCCGGGCGCTACCGGCTGGTGGCCAGCCGCGCCTGTCCGTGGGCGAGCCGGGCCCTGGTGTCCCGGCGGCTGCTGGGCCTGGAGGACGCCCTCTCCCTGGCGATCACCGACCCGATCCAGGACGACCGGAGCTGGCGGTTCACGCTGGACCCGGACGGCCGCGACCCGGTCCTCGGCATCCGCTTCCTCAGCGAGGCCTACGACAAGCGGGAGACCGGCTATCCGGGCGGGGTGAGCGTGCCGGCGGTCGTGGACGTGCCGAGCGGGAGGCTGGTGACCAACGACTACCAGCAGATCACCCTGGACCTCGCGACCGAGTGGACGTCCCTGCACCGGCCCGGCGCGCCCGACCTGTATCCGCACGCCCTGCGCGACGAGATCGACGAGGTGATGGCCGGCGTCTACCAGGACGTCAACAACGGTGTGTACCGGGCGGGCTTCGCCACCGGGCAGGAGGAGTACGAGGCCGCCTGCGCGGGCGTGTTCCGCCGGCTGGAGCAGCTGACGCCCCGGCTGGAGCGGCAGCGCTATCTGGTCGGGGACACGATCACGGAGGCGGACATCCGGCTGTTCACCACGCTGGTGCGCTTCGACGCCGTCTACCACGGCCACTTCAAGTGCAACCGCTGGAAGCTGGCGGAGAACCCGGTGCTGTGGGCGTACGTCCGGGACCTGTTCCAGACGCCCGGGTTCGGCGACACCGTCGACTTCGACCACATCAAGCGCCACTACTACGAGGTGCACACCGGCATCAATCCGACCGGCATCGTGCCGCTCGGCCCGGACCTGTCCGGCTGGCTCACGCCGCACCACCGGCAGGAGCTGGGCGGCCGCCCGTTCGGCGACGGCACACCGCCCGGCCCGGTGCCCGCGGGAGAGGAAGTACCGGCGGCCGGCCGGCCCTGACCCCGCGGGGCCGTGCTCGTCGTGCCCGGCCTCACCTGTCATGACCGATATCACCGAGCGAACCCGAAGGAGACCCACGTGGGCAAGAAGAAGAAGCAGAAGCTCCCCCTGGCGTACAAGCCCGTCGGCTTCGTCCTGGGCTGGGCGGGCGGCGCGCTGGCCGGGATGGCCTTCCAGAAGACGTGGAAGGTGATCCGGCACGAGGACGACGCGCCCGACGCCCTGGACCCGGACCGCGGCTGGGGCGAGATCCTGCTGGCCGCGGCGGTCCAGGGCGCCATCTTCGCCGCCGTGCGCAGCGCGATGGACCGGGCGGGCGCCAAGGCGATCGAGCGGTCGACCGGTGTCTGGCCGTCCGGTGACAAGGGCGGGCGGGACTGACCGGACCGGGGTCCGGCGCCCGCGCCGCACTCACGCCGTACTCATCCCGTACTCATGCCGCCGACGGCACCCGGGCCGGGCCTCAGCCCTGCTTGGGTGCCGTCGGCGGCGCGCTGCGGCGCAGGGTGAAGGAGTGGCCCGCCGGGTCGGAGAAGCCGCGCTCCTCGTGCGGGCCCGCCGCGTCCTTCGCCTCCAGCGGGCGCCCGCCGAGGCCCACGACCCCGCGCTCGGCCTCGTCCAGGTCCTCGACCACGAAGTCCAAGTGCGCCTGGAGGGAGTTCTCGGGGCGGGGCCAGCTCGGCGGGGTCGCGTTGACGTCCCGCCGGAACGCCATGCGGAAGCCTGCCGGGCCCTCGATCTCGATGCGGTTGGCGGACACGTCGGTCTCCTCCGCGCCCAGCAGCCCCTTGTAGAACTCGGCGAGCTTCTCGGGTTCCGCGCAGTCGAGCACCACGACGCCCGCGTTGACCAGTGCCATGTCTCCTCCGAAGGATTCCGGGCACGGGGCGTCGGACCCCCGCGGCCCTCTGCCTTGCGCATATCCCGGCCCAGCGGTTTCAGTCGGTGACCGGCCGACAACGTTGCGGAGCAAGTCTTCTGACGCGCCGTCACCAGCCACGGGAAACGGGCGTGTCTCCGCTCAGCGGGCCGACTGGAAGGTCCGGCGGTACACCTGGGGGGAGACGCCGATCGACGCGTGCAGGTGCTGGCGCAGCGAGGCGCCCGTGGCGAAGCCGACCTGGCCCGCGATCCGGTCGACGGGAAGGTCGCTGGCCTCCAGCAGATGCCGGGCCCGGGCGACGCGCTGCTGGGTCAGCCAGCGGCCGGGGCTCATGCCCACCTCGTCGTGGAAGCGCCGGGCGAAGGTGCGCAGGCTCATCCGGGCGTGCGCGGCGAGGCGGGCCAGCGTCAGGGACTCGCCGAGGTGGTCCAGGGCCCAGGCCCGGGTCGCCGCCGTGCTCGCGGCCCCCTGTTCCGGCACCGGCTGCTCGATGTACTGCGCCTGTCCGCCGTCCCGGAACGGCGGGACCACGCAGCGGCGGGCGACCTTGTTGGCCAGCTCGCTGCCGTGGTCCTCGCGCACGAGATGGAGGCAGACGTCGACGCCGGAGGCCGCGCCCGCCGAGGTGACGATGCGGCCGTCGGCCACGAAGAGCACGTCCGGGTCGAGGGGGATGTGCGGGAACATCCGCCGGAACCGGTCGGCCAGCTGCCAGTGGGTGGTCGCCCGGCGGCCGTCCAGGAGCCCGGCGGCGGCCAGCACGAAGGCGCCGGTGCAGATGGAGACGATGCGGGCGTCGGGGCGGACACGGGCGAGGGCGGCCATGACCTCGGGGGCCGGTTCGCCGGTGACCAGGGAGGGTGAGACGGCGGGGACGACCACCGTGTCGGCCGAGTCCAGGATCTCGGGCCCGTGGTCCGCGGTGAGGGTGAAGTCCGCGTCGGTGCGCACCGGCCGGCCGTCGACGGTGCAGGTGAGCACCTCGTAGCGGCCGTCGGCGGCGCCGAGGATCCGGCTGGGGATGCCCAGCTCGAAGGGATAGGCGCCGTCGAGGGCCAGCACCACGACCCGTTCCGTCCGCCCGGCCGGGCGCTTCGTCTGCCGCATGGCACGATCCTATCGCAGCGTGGCATTCATGCCATTTCCCTGAGGGGCGGCGGACGGCAGGCTGGGTCAGCATGAGCGATGTGAACACGATGCGAGCCATCAGCCAGGACACCCTCGGCGGTCCCGAGGTGCTGCGTGAGGTACGACGGGAACGCCCCGAACCGCGCCCGAACGAGGTGCTGGTGCGGGTGCGCGCCGCCGGAGTGAACCCGACCGACTGGAAGCACCGGGCGAACGGCGGCTTCCTCGGCGAGCCGCCCTTCGTCCTGGGCTGGGACGTCTCGGGCGTGGTGGAGGCGGTGGGGGTCGGCGTCGCCGCGTTCCGCCCGGGCGACGAGGTCTTCGGCATGCTGTCGTACCCCTTCGGCCACGGCTCCCACGCGGAGTACGTCACGGCCCCGGCCCGTACCTTCACCCACAAGCCCGCCGGGATCGACCACGTCCAGGCCGGCGCGCTGCCGCTGGTGTCGCTGACGGCGTGGCAGGCCCTGGTGGAGCGGGCCGGCCTGCGGGAGGGGCAGCGGGTGCTGATCCACGCGGCCGCGGGCGGTGTGGGGCACGTGGCGGTGCAGATCGCCAAGGCGCGGGGCGCGTACGTGATCGGCACGGCGAGCGCGGGCAAGCACGAGTTCCTGCGTTCCCTCGGCGCGGACGAGACGGTGGACTACCGCGACACGGACATCACCGAGGCCGTGAAGGACGTCGACGTCGTGCTGGACACGATCGGCGGCGAGACCTCGCTGCGGTCCCTGCGCGTGCTGCGGCCGGGCGGGATCGTGGTGTCGATCCTGCCGGTCGGGTCGGACGCGTTCTTCGAGGAGGCCGAGCGGCTGGGCGTGCGGGCGGTGCGGATGCTGGTCGACGCGGACCGGGCCGACATGCGGGAGATCGCCGGCCTGGTCGAGTCGGGCAGGCTGCGGGCCACGGTCGAGAAGACGTTCCCGCTGGCCGACGCGGCACAGGCCCACGAGCTCGGTGAGACGGGCCGCACGACGGGGAAGCTGGTCCTCGTGGTCGACTGACGGGTCTCGATGTGAGAGTTCGACGACATATGTCAAACGAACATGCTCAATCGCGCTCGTTCGGGGTAACTTTCGATTGAGGATGGTCAGTTGGGCCCCCGGAGCAGGCTGGAGGCGTTGTCGTCGTGCGACAGGAGTCCGCGTCGCTCACCAGGCATCTGCGCGTCCGCCGCGACCGGGGGCACACGGTGCTGGAGTTCCTCGGCGAGATCGACATCGCGTCGGCCGCGGAGATCGCCCCGCACCTCGACCGGGAGACGGCACGTCCCGGCGCCCGGGTCGTGCTCGACCTCGGCGGGATCGAGTTCTTCGACTGCTCGGGGCTGCGGCTGCTGTACCGGGCCCGGCGCCGGGTGCTCGACGAGGGCGGAGAGGTGCACCTCGTGTGCGCCCATCCGCTGACCCTGCGCATGCTGCGGATCACCGGCCTCGCACGGCTGCTGCCCCCGCGGCCGACCCTCGCGGAGGTGTTCGGCGTCACTCCGCCGCAGGAGCGTCGAACAGGGCGCTGACCGACTCGCCGTTGTGGATGCGGCGCACCGCCTCGGCCAGCGCGGGCGCGATGGACAGGATCCGCAGCTTCTCCGTGTGGTCGTCGGCCGGCACCGGCACCGTGTTGGTGCACACGATCTCCAGCACGTCGGGCTGTTCGCTGAGCCGGCCGAGCGCACCGGCCGCGAACAGCCCGTGCGTACAGGCGAGCCGGATCGTGCGCGGCCCCTGCTCCCGCAGCCGGCCGAGGAGTTCCAGCACGGTGCTGCCGCCCGCGATCTCGTCGTCGAGCACGATGACGTCCCGCCCGGCGACGTCCCCGATCACGGCGCTGATGCTGACCCGGTCGTCGGCGTACCGCTGCTTGGCGCCCGCCGCCACCCGGGCGCCCAGCAGCCGGGCGAACGCGGCGGCCTCCTTGGCGTTGCCGAGGTCCGGCGAGACCACCGTGGCGCGGGAGAGGTCGTACTGCCGGAAGTGCGCGGCCAGTTCGCGCAGCGCGTGCAGGTGGTCGACCGGCACCGTGAAGAAGCCGTGCACCTGGGGCGAGTGCAGGGTCATGGCGAGGACCCGGCCGGCGCCCGCCGCCACCAGCAGGTCGGCGACCAGGCGCCCGCCGAGCGAGATGCGCGGCGCGTCCTTCTTGTCGGAGCGGGCGTAGGAGTAGTGCGGCAGGACGACGGTGATGCGCCCGGCCGACGCCCCGCGGGCCGCGTCGCACATCAGCAGCAGCTCGACCAGGTGTTCCTGCACCGGCTTGACCAGCGGCTGGATCAGGAAGACGTCCCGTTCCCGGCAGTTGGCCCGCAGCTGCACCTCCAGGCAGTCGTTGGCGAACCGGCTGACCCGGACGGGGCTGAGGGGCACGCCCAGCTGGGCACAGACCTCCTCGGCCAGCTCCGGGTGGGCACTACCGCTGAACACGGCGATGTCTCGCACGGACCGCTCCTCGCATGGGTCTGTCCGGCCGGAACCTCAGCTTACGGAAATCCGGTTGCGGCGGGCCCGGGGGAAGGGGCCATGATGACGCCGTCCGTGTTCCCTCAGGTCAGGATCCCCCGCATGCGCCGACTCCTCGACACCACCCAGTGCCCCTTCCGGCCCACGGTTCTCGAGGACTCATTCCCGCATGCACACCCTGAACATCGGCATTCTGGCCCACGTCGACGCCGGTAAGACCAGCCTCACCGAACGGCTGCTGTTCGACCACGGGGCCGTCGACCGGCTCGGCAGCGTCGACGCCGGTGACACCCGTACGGACGACGGCGAGATCGAGCGCCGCCGCGGCATCACCATCCGCTCCGCCGTCGCCGCCTTCACCGTCGGCGACACCCAGGTCAACCTGATCGACACCCCCGGGCACTCCGACTTCACCGCCGAGGTCGAGCGCGCCCTGGAGGTCCTCGACGGCGCGGTGCTGCTGCTGTCCGCCGTGGAGGGCGTCCAGGCGCGGACGCGGGTGCTGATGCGCACCCTGCGGCGGCTGGGGCTGCCCACGCTCGTCTTCGTCAACAAGATCGACCGGGCCGGTGCCCGCGCCGACGGTCTGCTCGCGGACATCCGGCGCCGGCTGACCCCGCACGTCGTGCCGCTGACGGAGGTCGCGGGCGGGCTCGGCGGTGCCGGGGCCCGGGTGCGGACCTGCCGCCTGACGGACCCGCCGGTGCGCGCCCGCACCGCCGAGGCGCTCGCCGAGGTGGACCCGGGCATGCTGGCGGCGCTCGTGGACGGCCCGGAGCCGACCGCCGGCGAGGTGCGCGCCGCGCTCGCCGCCCGTACCGCCGACGGCTCGTTCCACCCGCTGTACTTCGGCTCGGCACTCGGCGGCCAGGGCGTCGCGGAGCTGGCGCGCGGCCTGGTCCGGCTGGTCCCGGCGCGTACACCGGAGCCCGGTCCCGTACCGCCGCGCGGCACGGTGTTCGCCGTCCGCCCCGGACCGGGCGGCGAGCGGACGGCGTATCTGCGGCTGTACGACGGTGAGGTGCGCCCGCGGCAGCGGCTGACCTTCCTGCGGCGCGAGTCCGACGGGCGGACCGGTGAGGTCCGCGGCCGGGTGACGCGCCTGGAGGTGGTCGGCGGGGCCGGGACGCTCACCGCCGGGAACATCGCCGCCGTGTCGGGTCCGGCCGCCCTGCGCGTCGGCGACCGGCTCGGCGGCGTCACCGACCGGGCGCCGCAGTTCGCGCCGCCGACCCTGGAGACCGTGGTGCGGGCCCGGCGGCCCGAGCAGGCGGCGCCGCTGCGGTCGGCGCTGCTCGCCCTCGCCGACCAGGACCCGCTGCTGCACGCCCGCCCGGCGGAGTCAGGGGCCACCGCCCTGCTGCTGTACGGCGAGGTCCAGATGGAGGTGCTGGCGGCGACCCTGGCCGGGGACTTCGGCATCGATGCGGAGTTCTCGCCGGGGCGCGTCCGGTTCCTGGAGCGGCCGGCCGGCACCGGTGAGGCCGTCGACGAGATGCCGTGGCACGACCGCACCCGCTACTGGGCCACGATCGGCCTGCGGGTCGAGCCGGGGCCGCGCGGCTCGGGCGGGGTGTTCGCGTACGAGACGGAGCTCGGCGCGCTCCCCCGCGCCTTCCACCTGGCCGTCGAGGAGACCGTGCACGCCACGCTGCTGACCGGGCTGACCGGCGCCGCGGTCACCGACTACCGGGTGACACTGATCCGCTCCGGTTTCTGCTCCCCGGTCAGCACGGCCGCCGACTTCCGCGGGCTGACCCCGATCGTGCTGCGCCGGGCCCTCGGGCTGGCGGGGACCCGCCTCTACGAGCCGTACCACGCGTTCGAGGCGGAGGTGCCGCCGGACGCGCTGGCGTCCGTGACCGCCCGACTGGCCGCGCTGGGCGCCGACTTCAGCGGGACGACGGGCGGCGACCCCGCCTGGCTGATCACCGGCGAGCTGCCGGCCCGGCACGTGCGGGAGGCCGAACTGCGGCTGCCGGGGCTCACGCGCGGGGAGGCGGTGTGGTCCTCCCGCCCGTCGCGGGACCGGCTCCTGAAGGCCCCGCACTGACCGCCTCCCGCGCCCGCCCTCCGCCCCCTCACTCCCGAGCCGCACGCCAACTGCTGCGTCTGGCACGGGAGATGAGGGGCAAGCGGACAGTAGGAGGGAGGGCCGTCGCCATGACGACTCCCAACAAGCGCCTCCCCGGACGCATGCCCGGCTGGGCCAAGGCGCTGAGCGCGGTCGTGCTGGTGCTCGTCGTGCTGTTCGCGGGACTGCGGCTCAGCGTGCTGCCGGGTCTGAAGGACCTGTTCGGCTCCGAGACCCACGACCGGTCGGGGCCCGCGCTGCTGAAGTCCATCCAGGACATCAGCCGCTACGAGGCCGCGTCCGGCTCCTTCCAGGTCGTCGTGGACCTGGAGAAGGACGCCAAGTTCCTGCCCGACGCGATACGCGGCACCCGCACCCTGTACGTCGGCGCCGGCACCGTCGACGCCTACGTCGACCTCGGCAAGGTGGGCGAGGACGACATCACGGTGAACGAGGACCGCACGTCGGCCACGCTGCGGCTGCCGCACGCCGCGCTCGGCCGGCCGGCCCTCGACCCGGAGCACTCGTACGCCGTCTCCAAGCAGCGGGGCCTCCTCGACCGGCTCGGCGACCTGTTCTCGGACAACCCGAACGGTGAGCAGGCGGTGCAGAAGCTCGCGGCCCGGCACATCGGCGACGCCGCGAAGGAGAGCGAGCTGACCGGGCGCGCGGAGGGCAACACCACGGCGATGCTCCAGGGCCTGCTGCGCTCCCTCGGCTTCGAGCAGGTGCGGGTGACCTACGGCTCCTGAGCCGCCGGTCTCCCTCCCCCCTCACCCGGACAGGACCGCGGGCAGGGCCAGCAGCCCCAGCACCGTGGCGCCCACCAGCAGCCAGGCCACGTAGTCCCCGACGTGCCCCGACTGAAGCCGCCTGAGCGGCAGCATCCGGGCCGGCGCGGCGAGCAGCTTCGGGCGGCCGACGGCCACGGCGGCGAGGCCGATCGCCAGGAGCGCCGACAGCAGGCCGAGACCGGCGCCGAGGGGCGTCCAGTGCACAGCGCTGTGGACCAGGCCGGCGGTGGTGGCCTCGCTCATGGCGCGGGCCACCGCGTCACCGAAGCCGGGGACGACGCCGACGGCGAGGGAGCCGGCGAGCAGCACCGCGGGGACGGCCGTCATGGTGTCGGGGACCCGGCCGAGCCGCTGCCGGGTCTCGGGCTCCTCACCTGAGCCGGTCGTCTCGTAGGCGCCCCCTCCGCTCCCCCGGTCCGCCTCGGGCGGCGGCGGGCCGAGGCCGAGGAACACGCGGGCCGCGACCCGCAGCACCGCCGCCGCGGTCACCGCGCTCGCCGCGACGTACAGGACGGTGAGCGGGCCGCCCACGGCCTCCTCCGCGACGGACTTGCCGAGCGCCGTGCCGAACGGCGGCAGTCCCGCGAGGCCCAGCGCCCCGACGGCGAACATCACGGCGACGCCGCGCAGCGGACGGGCGCGGCCGTACAGGACGTGCTCGTCGACGCTGCCGTACCGGTCGAGGAGGATGCCCGTGCAGGCGAACAGGGCGGCCTTCACCCCGGCGTGGCCGATGACGTACAGCGCGACGCCGTCGTCGCCCTCGGGGGTGAGGGTGCCGATGCCGAGCAGGAACAGGCCGGTGTGGGCGACCGTCGAGTAGGCCAGCAGCCGCTTGATGTGCCGCTGGTACCAGCACATCAGCGCGCCGACGGCGGCCGTCAGCGCGCCGAGCACCATGAGGGCGCGCTCCACGTAGGCGGCCGGCAGTCCGCCGGGGCCGGAGAAGACGGTGTCGTACACGCGCCAGACGCCGAAGACGCCGAGTTCGACCATGACGCCCGACAGCAGCATGCACACGGGGGTGGGGGCAACGGCGTGCGCGTCCGGCAGCCAGAAGTGGAAGGGCACGGCCGCCGCCTTGACGAGCAGGCCGGTCAGGACGAGGACGAAGGCGGCGAGGACCAGCGCGTCGGACGGGCCGTGCGCGTCGAGGCCGCGGCCGATCGAGGCCATGGCCAGCTCGCCGGTGCGGGCGTACAGCAGCGCGATGCCCATCAGGAGGGCGTAGGCGCCCAGGGAGTTGACGAGGGCGAAGGTCAGCGCGCCCTGCACCGCCTTCGCCTCCTCCACCCGGTGCCCGGTCAGGGCGTAGGCGACGACGCTCATCAGCTCGAACCACACGAACGCGTTGAACAGGTCCCCGGCGATCACGAAGCCGCACATGCCGGCCTGGAAGAGCAGGACGAGGGCGGGGAACGCGCCCGCGTGCCCGTGCGGAGGCTCGTCGAAGGAGCGCCAGGAGTACGCCAGGGCGGCCAGCGTCAGCAGGGACACCAGCGCGGCCATGCCGAGGCCGGGGCCGTCGCCGACGAGGACGATGCCGACGCTGTGGCCCCGCACGGGCTCCCAGCCGCCGGCCCACTCGACCAGTGGCGGGGACGCGTGCGGCAGCAGGGCGACGGCGAGCGCGGCGGTGACGGCCGCCACCACGCAGGCCACGGTCTCCGCGGCCACCCGCGGCACGACCCGGCCCAGCGCGGCCAGCAGGGCGGCCCCGAGCAGCGGGACGGCGACGAGGAGCGGCAGCAGGTGGTGCATCAGCCGCGCAGCTCGGTCAGTTCGTCGGGGTCGACCGTGCCGTGCCGCTTGGCGACCTGGACGACGAGCGCGAGCAGCAGGGCGGTGACGGTGGCGCCGACGACGACGTCGGTGAGGGCCAGCGCCTGCACGACGGGGTCGACGACGGGGCGGGAACCGGGCCGGGTGTCGGAGAAGACGGGAGCGGTGGCGCCGTCGCGGTAGCCGACGGCCAGCAGCAGGACGTAGGTGGCGGCCTGGCACACCGACAGGCAGCCGACGGCGTGGATCAGGTCGCGGCTGGTGGCCAGGCCGTAGCAGCCGGCCAGGAACACCCACACGGCGACCAGGTAGA
>NZ_WWHX01000427.1 GCF_009862125.1 Streptomyces sp. SID5910 | reverse complement strand
CGAGGCTGCACACGCCCGGCCCCGGACCGTCCCCGAACCCGCACCAAGCCCCCACGCGAGCCCCGTACGATCCGGAGCCTGACCGCCGGTAACCCCTCGTCAGGGCCGTGTCCCCGAGGGGACCGGCGATGATGCCTCGGCGCGCGAGGCACGTACGTCATGCAGCTGAGCAGAGCCGCCGCTGCACGTCCCAGGAGCCGCCCGTGTCCACCCCGCTTCCCTCCTTCGCCCCGTCCGCCGCGTTCGCCGACTCGCCCGGCCCCACCCTGGTGGCACCCGAGACGCGACGCCTGGACGGGGCCGTGCGGGAGGCGTACGTACCGCCGTTCGCCCCGCCGGTGCGGCACGGCTCCCTCGCCGACCTGCCCTTCGACAACGCCGCCGCCGTCCCCGCCGCGGTGGTCCTCAGCCGCAGGTCCGCGGACGGGCGCTGGAGCGACGTGACGGCGGCCGAGTTCGCCGCACAGGTGCTGGCCGTGGCGAAGGGCCTGATCTCCGAGGGCCTGATGCCGGGCGACCGGATAGCGATCATGGCCCGGACGACCTACGAGTGGACGCTGCTCGACTTCGCCGCGTGGGCCGCGGGCCTCGTCACGGTCCCCGTCTACCCGACCTCCTCGCTCTTCCAGGTCCGCTGGATCCTCCAGGACTCGGGCGCGGTCACCCTGGTCACCGAGACGGCCGCGCAGGCGGCGGCCCTCGGCCCCGAGCTGGACCGCCTCCCGGACCTGCGGCACCTGTGGATCATGGAGAAGGGCCATGTGGACCAGCTCGCCGAGCTGGGCGCGCGGGTGCCGGACGCGGAGGTGGACGTCCGCCGGGGCATGCTGAGTCCGAGCACCCTCGCCACCCTGATCTACACCTCCGGCACCACCGGCCGCCCCAAGGGCTGCGTGCTGACCCACGGCAACTTCTTCGCCGAGGTGGACAACGCGATCGAGCTGCTCTACCCCGTCTTCAAGACACAGACGGAGGATCCGTCGATCCTGCTCTTCCTCCCCATGTCCCACGTCTTCGGCCGCATGGTCGCCGTGGCCTGCGTCCGCGCCCGGGTCCGCCTCGGACACGCGCCGAGCCTGGCACCGGAGGACCTGCTGCCGGACCTGGCGGCCTTCCGGCCGACCTGCCTGCTCACCATTCCGTACATGCTGGAGAAGGTCTTCAACGGGGCGCGCGCCAAGGCCGAGTCGGGCGGCCGGGCCACGGTCTTCGACCGCGCGGTCTCGGTGGCGGTGCGCTACGGCGAGGCCATGGAGGCCCGCCAGACCGGCTCGGGCGGCGGCCCGGGCCGCGCCCTGAAGACCGCCCGCTCCTTCTACGACCCGCTCGTCTACCGCAAGATCCGTAACGCCATGGGCGGCCGGGTCCGGCACGTCATCTGCGGCGGCTCCCCCCTCGGCCGCCGCCTGGCCGCCTTCTACGCCGGCGCCGGCATCGAGATCTACGAGGGTTACGGCCTCACCGAGACGACGGCCGCGGCGACCGTGACGCCGCCGCTGCAACCGCGCCTGGGCACGGTCGGCTGGCCGCTGCCCGGCACGCGGATCCGGATCGCCGCCGACGGCGAGATCCTGATCGCCGGCGACCAGGTTTTGCACGGCTACTGGGACCCGCAGGCGGGCGGTGTCGTCCCGGCCGCCCCCGACGGCTGGTTCCCGACCGGCGACCTCGGCAGCCTGGACGACGAGGGCTATCTGACGATCACCGGCCGCAAGAAGGAGCTGCTGATCACGGCGGGCGGCAAGAGCGTGGCCCCGGCGCCGCTGGAGAACTGGCTGCGCTCCCACCCCCTGATCTCCCAGTGCATGGTCCTCGGCGACCGCCGCCCCTACGTCACCGCCCTGTTCACCCTCGACCCCGGCGGCATCACCCACTGGCGCCGCATGAACGGCAAGCACCCCGTGCCGCCGGAGCTGCTGACCGACGACGAGGAGGTCCGCGCGGTGCTCCAGCGCGCGGTCGACGAGGCGAACAAGCTGGTCTCCCGCCCGGAGTCCATCCGCCGCTTCGCCGTCCTGCCGAGGGACTTCACGGAGTGGGAGGGCCATCTGACCCCCTCCCTCAAGCTCCGGCGCGACGCGATCATGCGGGACTTCGCGGACGCCGTGGAGGGGCTGTACGAGGGGTAGGTGTGCGTAGGCCCTCAGCGGCGGGCGATCAGACACGCCTGCGGGACCTTCGCGGAGGTCTCCGCCTCCTGCACGCGCACCGTCCGCGACAGCACGGTGAAACCGGCCGCCTCCAGCAGCCCGGCCATCGGCTCCGGCCGCCGCCGCTCGAAAGCGAGACTCACCTCGTGGCCGAAGGGCCGGTCGAGGCGGCTCGGCTCGTCGCCGACCTGGAAGGCGAGGAGCAGATGCCCGCCCGGGGCCAGCACGCGCCGCATCTCCGAGAACAGGTCCGGCAGCCGCTCCCACGGCGTGTGGATCGACGAGTACCAGGAGACCGCGCCCACGAGGGCGCCGTCGGGCAGGTCCAGCTCCAGCATGGAGCCCTGCTCGAAGCACAGACCCGGGTTCTCGCGGCGGGCGATCGCGAGCATGCCGGCGGACAGGTCGAGGCCGAAGACCTTCAGGCCGAGCGAGGCGAGGTGGGCGGTGACCACGCCGGGCCCGCAGCCGAGGTCGGCGACCTCCCCGTCCGGTCCCACCAGTTCGGCGAAGGCGCCCATCAGCGCCCGGTCCAGCGGGGCGTCGGCGAGTACGGAGCGGAAGCGGTCCGCGTAGTCCTCGGCGATGGCGTCGTAGAAGGTGCGGGTGGTGTCCAGGAAGCCGGTGTCGTGGGTCATGGCGGGGACCCTAGGGCCCGCCACTGACAGCCGTGGCCGGAATTCACCGGGAATTCACGGCGGCGCCGGAAAGGGCAGGAGCCCCGTCGCCACAACGGCGCGGGGCTCCTTGGGTACTGCTGTCAATCAGACAGGAGTGACATTCTCCGCCTGCGGACCCTTCGGGCCCTGCGTGACGTCGAAGGACACCTGCTGGTTCTCCTCGAGGGAACGGAATCCCTGAGCGTTGATCGCGGAGTAGTGGACGAAGACGTCCGGGCCGCCGCCTTCCTGGGCGATGAAACCAAAGCCCTTTTCGGCGTTGAACCACTTCACGGTTCCGGTAGCCATAAGCCCTCCTTGGGCCCAAAGGGTTGCCCTGCTCCAGAACCAGCAAGTGTGAAGACCGATCCGCACAACTGCATATGTCTGAGAATGACGAGAGCCCGCGGTCACATGCTCCGCAGGCTCTGTACTGCAAGGGAAACCAAACTGCAACTTGCTGTGAGCCTAGCACGCAGGCCCCCGAGCGCAACAGAGGCCAAGATCACTTCACCCGAATGTTTGAACGGACGTGCCATTCGGCTGACAGCGGGGGGTGCCGCCGGGCGGCCGCCGGGGGAGGGCTAGCCTCGCGATGTGGACAATTCTCGCACCCGGCCGCGCGTCGGCCACATCCAGTTCCTGAACTGCATGCCTCTGTACTGGGGGCTCGCGAGAACGGGAACGCTCCTCGATTTCGAGCTGACGAAGGACACCCCGGAGAAGCTCAGCGAGCAGCTGGTGCGCGGCGATCTCGATGTCGCACCGGTCACCCTGGTCGAGTTCCTCAAGAACGCCGACGACCTGGTCGCCTTCCCCGACATCGCCGTCGGCTGCGACGGCCCGGTCATGTCGTGCGTGATCGTCTCGCAGGTCCCGCTGGACAAGCTGGACGGCGCCCGGGTCGCCCTCGGGTCGACCTCGCGCACCTCGGTCCGGCTCGCCCAGCTCCTGCTGGCCGAGCGCTACGGCGTCCAGCCGGACTACTACACCTGCCCGCCGGACCTGAGCGTGATGATGCAGGAGGCCGACGCGGCCGTCCTCATCGGCGACGCGGCCCTGCGCGCCAACATGATCGACGGGCCCCGCTTCGGTCTCGACGTCCATGACCTGGGCGCGCTGTGGAAGGAGTGGACGGGCCTGCCGTTCGTCTTCGCCGTCTGGGCGGCCCGCCGGGACTACGTGGAGCGCGAGCCGGTCATCGCCCGCAAGGTCCACGAGGCGTTCCTCGCCTCCCGCAACCTCTCCCTGGAGGAGGTCGCCAAGGTCGCCGAGCAGGCGGCCCGCTGGGAGGACTTCGACGAGAAGACGCTGGAGCAGTACTTCACCACGCTGGACTTCCGCTTCGGCGCCCCGCAGCTGGAGGCGGTCGCGGAGTTCGCCCGCCGCGTCGGCCCGACCACGGGATTCCCCGCGGACGTGAAGGTGGAACTGCTCCAGCCCTGAGCGCCGCGCCGTCGGCCCACTACCCTGCTGGAAGGTTTCGGCGTACGGGGGAGGGGTGGGCCGATGCGGCCGCTCGATGTCGACGAACCCACCGTCGTGGGGCCCTACCGGCTGCTCGGCCGGCTGGGCGCCGGCGGCATGGGCCGGGTCTACCTGGGGCGCAGCGCCGGCGGCCGGACGGTCGCCGTGAAGATCGTGCACCCGCACTTCGCGCTGGACGAGGAGTTCCGGGCCCGGTTCCGCCGCGAGGTGGAGGCGGCCCGCCGGGTGGGCGCCGCGTGGACCGCGCCCGTGCTCGACGCCGACCCGGAGGCGCGCGTGCCCTGGGTGGCCACGGCGTACGCGGCCGGACCGTCCCTGACGGCGGCGGTCGTGGACGGCGGCCCGCTGCCGGCCCACTCCGTACGGGCGCTCGGCGCGGGCCTCGGCGAGGCGCTGGCCGCGGTGCACGAGCTGGGCCTGGTGCACCGGGACGTGAAGCCGTCCAACGTGCTGCTCACCCTCGACGGGCCCCTCCTGATCGACTTCGGCATCGCCCGCGCGACGGACGGCACGGCCTCCCTGACCTCGACGGGCGTCTCGATCGGCTCGCCCGGCTACATGTCGCCCGAGCAGATCCTCGGCAAGGGCGTCACCGGCGCCGCCGACGTGTTCTCCCTCGGCGCGGTCCTCGCGTTCGCGGCGACCGGTCGGCCGCCCTTCCCCGGGGACTCCTCGGCCGCGCTGCTCTACAAGGTCGTCCACGAGGAGCCGGAGCTCGGCACGCTGGACGGCGAGGTGCGGGAACTGGTCGGCCAGTGCCTGGCCAAGGACCCCGCCGCCCGTCCGGCCCCCGCCGAGGTGGCCCGACGGCTCGCCCCGGACGGCGCGGCCCGACTGGTCGCGGGCGGCTGGCTGCCGGGGCCGCTGGTGGAACAGGTCAGCCGGGGCGCCGTACAACTGCTCAACCTGGAGGCGACGGGGGAGGGCGGCCCGCTGTCGGGCCCGGTCGGTTTCAGCCGACCTTCGGTGCCGGGCGGCGCGGAGGCCTCCGGCGGTACGCAGGCCTCCGGCGGTGTGGAGGCGTCGGGCAGGGCGCAGACGTCGGACCGGGTCCAGGCGTCCGGCGGGGCGCAGGCGCCGGGGGCATCGGCGGCTGGTGCCGCCACCGCCGGCGCCTTCGGGCCGCCGCCGGTGATGCCGGGGGCTTCCGCGGCCGGCGGGGCTCCCGCGTATCCGGGCGCTCCCGGCTCTGGCGGGGTTTCCACGGGTGCCGGTGCTCCCGGCCCCGGCGGAGTCTCGACGGGGCCTGGTGTTTCCGGCTCTGGCGGGGCTCCCGCGTACCCCGGCGCTCCCGGCCCTGGCGGGGCTCCCGCGTACCCCGGCGCTCCCGGCCCTGGCGCAGCTCCCGCGTATCCCGGGGCTCCCGGCTCTGAGGGAGTTCCGACGGGACCCGATGTTTTCGGCCCTGGCGGGGCTCCGGCGTATCCCGGGACTCTCGGGCCCGGCGGAGTTGCCACAGGGCCCGGGGTGTCCGCGGCCCCCACCGCCGTGCCCGGGCCGCGTGGCGGGGTGCGGGGGCCCGGGAAGGTGTCCGTGCAG
>NZ_WWHX01000426.1 GCF_009862125.1 Streptomyces sp. SID5910 | reverse complement strand
GCGTCCTCGGACAGGTCGTAGCGGGCGATCTCCGCCTCGCCGGCCTGGTTCACCACGCGGATGAACGCGTTGCGCACCTGGCCGAACGACTGCTGGCGGTTCTCGGCGTCGTAGATCGACACCGGGAAGACGATCTTCTCGATGTCGGCCGGGACGGCCGCGAGGTTGACCTTGATCTGCTCGTCGTCGCCCTCGCCCTCACCCGTGATGTTGTCACCGGTGTGCTCGACGGAGCCGTCGGGGCTCTTCAGGTTGTTGAAGAAGACGAAGTTGGCGTCACCGCTGACCTTGCCCGAGTTGTTCAGCAGCAGCGCGCTGGCGTCGAGGTCGAAGTCGGTGCCGGTCGTGGTGCGGACGTCCCAGCCCAGACCGACGATGACCGCGGTCAGTCCCGGGGCCTCCTTGGTCAGCGATACGTTGCCGCCCTTGCTGAGGCTGACTCCCACGAGTCCTCCCTTGGTGTCCAGGGGCGGGAAGCCCCGTAGTGCGTTGGATGACGTGCTGTGGCTGTCGGATCAACGATTCGATCCTAGTGACGGGTTCCCGTCCGCCGCAGGCCCTGTGGCCGGCGAATCGCGGGAGGCCGGTCAGAGCGCGTCGAGCGCCTTCACGTACTCGCCGAGGTCGCGGGCGTCCGGCAGGCCGTTGAGGACGGTCCAGCGGACGACACCCTCCCGGTCGATGATGAAGGTGCCGCGGACGGCGCAGCCCTTGTCCTCGTCGAAGACGCCGTAGGCGCGCGAGACGTTGCCGTGCGGCCAGAAGTCGGAGAGCAGCGGGTATTCCAGGCCCTCCTGCTCGCCGAAGACGCGCAGGGTGTGGATGGAGTCGTTGGAGACGGCGAGCACCTGGGTGTCGCGGTCGGAGAACTGCGGCAGGTTGTCCCGCACCTCGCACAGCTCGCCCGTGCACACGCCGGTGAAGGCGAACGGGTAGAAGAGCAGCACGACGTTCTTCCGGCCCTGGAAGTCGGACAGCTTCACGGTCGCGCCGTGGTTGTCCTTGAGTTCGAAGTCGGGGGCCTTGTCGCCGACCTGGATCGCCATGGTCCTGTTCGTCCCTTCGAAGGGTGATTCGCTGGAAACACCCTACGCAGGGATCATCCCGGACCCGCGGACGGGCCGACGGCGGTCGGCCCGTCCGGGACCGGGACGGTGCGGTGCCGGAACGGCTACCGCTTCGACTTGGCCGCCTTGGGGGTCGCCAGGCGGCTGCCGCTCCAGTCCTTGCCGACGCTGACGCTCTTGGCCGCCGTCAGGCCGGCCGTCGTCGCGGCTTCGGAGATGTCGCTGGCCTCGACGTAACCGGGACGGCCGGTCTTCGGCGTGAGGAGCAGGATCGCCCCGCCCTCCTCGATGTACGTGGTGGCATCCACCAGCGCATCCGTCAGGTCGCCGTCGTCGTCACGGAACCACAGCACGACGGCGTCGGCCACGTCCTCGTAGTCCTCGTCCACCAGCTCGCCCTCGACGGCGCCCTCAATGGCCTCGCGGAGCTCCTGGTCGACGTCGTCGTCGTAGCCGATCTCCTGGACCACCTGCCCGGGCTGGAAACCCAGCCTGGCGGCAGGGTTCGTCCGCTCCTCCGCGTGGTCCGCGGTCGCGCTCACGGGTTGCCTCCTGATCATGTTTAGTGAATGTCTTCAGCCACGCGCGTGCGCGAAGCTTGGCCGTAGTCCACACGGGCGGGACGGATCGCGCAAGTACCCGGCGACTGGGACCGCCGAAACGGTGACGATCCCGGCCGTGTCGCCGCAACTCCAGCCATGCCGTCCGAGCCAAAGGTGACGTACACCACACCCTTGTGCCCCGTTTGCGTATTTGGGAACCATGCGTGGGTACGAGACTCGAATGAACGTGCCCCCGGCTCTCACGGGAGAACCGGTTACCCCACGGTACAGATGACGTTTGCCTCCGCGAGGTAGACGATGGGGAATCGGCGCAGACACCCGGCACCAGTGGCCCTCGACAGCGAAGGAACAGCGTGGCTTCCGCATCCGATCGCAATCCGATCATCATTGGCGGCCTGCCGAGTCAGGTTCCTGACTTCGACCCCGAGGAAACCCAGGAGTGGCTCGACTCCCTGGACGCCGCCGTCGACGAGCGGGGCCGGGAGCGGGCCCGCTATCTGATGCTGCGGCTGATCGAGCGGGCCCGCGAGAAGCGCGTGGCCGTGCCCGAGATGCGCAGCACGGACTACGTCAACACCATCCCGACCAAGAGCGAGCCGTTCTTCCCGGGCAACGAGGAGATCGAGCGCAAGATCCTCAACGCCACCCGGTGGAACGCCGCCGTGATGGTCTCGCGCGCGCAGCGGCCCGGCATCGGCGTCGGCGGCCACATCGCCACCTTCGCCTCCTCCGCCTCGCTGTACGACGTGGGCTTCAACCACTTCTTCCGCGGCAAGGACGAGGGCGACGGCGGCGACCAGGTCTTCTTCCAGGGGCACGCCTCGCCGGGCATCTACGCGCGCGCGTACCTGCTGGACCGGCTGACCGAGCAGCACCTGGACGGCTTCCGCCAGGAGAAGTCCAAGGCGCCGTACATGCTGTCGTCGTACCCGCACCCGCGGTCGATGCCGGACTTCTGGGAGTTCCCGACGGTCTCGATGGGCCTCGGCCCGATCGGCGCGATCTACCAGGCGCGGATGAACCGCTACATGCACGCGCGCGGCATCGCGGACACCTCGAAGTCGCACGTGTGGGCCTTCCTCGGCGACGGCGAGATGGACGAGCCGGAGTCGCTGGGCCAGCTGTCCATCGCCGCCCGCGAGGGCCTGGACAACCTGACCTTCGTCGTCAACTGCAACCTCCAGCGCCTGGACGGCCCGGTGCGCGGCAACGGCAAGATCATCCAGGAGCTGGAGTCGATCTTCCGCGGCGCCGGCTGGAACGTGATCAAGCTGGTGTGGGACCGCACCTGGGACCCGCTGCTGGCCCAGGACCGCGACGGCGTGCTGGTCAACCGGATGAACACGACCCCGGACGGCCAGTTCCAGACCTACGCCACCGAGTCCGGCGCGTACATCCGCGACCACTTCTTCGGCGACGACCACCGGCTGCGCGCGATGGTCGAGAACATGACCGACGACCAGATCCTGCACCTGGGCCGCGGCGGACACGACCACCGGAAGATCTTCGCGGCGTACAAGGCGGCGCTGGAGCACAAGGGCCAGCCGACGGTCATCCTGGCCAAGACGATCAAGGGCTGGACGCTCGGGCCGAACTTCGAGGGCCGCAACGCCACGCACCAGATGAAGAAGCTGACGGTCGACGACCTCAAGCGCTTCCGCGACCGGCTGCACCTGCCGATCTCCGACAAGGAGCTGGAGTCCGGCGCGCCGCCGTACTACCACCCGGGCCGGGACACGGAGGAGATCCAGTACATGCACGACCGCCGGCTCGGCCTCGGCGGCTACGTGCCGACCCGCGTCGTACGGTCGAAGCCGCTCGCCCTGCCGGACGACAAGGCGTACGCGACCGTGAAGAAGGGCTCGGGCCAGCAGTCCATCGCGACGACGATGGCCTTCGTGCGGCTGCTGAAGGACCTCATGCGGGACAAGGAGCTCGGCAAGCGCTTCGTGCTGATCGCGCCCGACGAGTACCGCACGTTCGGCATGGACTCGTTCTTCCCGAGTGCGAAGATCTACAACCCGCTCGGCCAGCAGTACGAGTCGGTCGACCGGGACCTGCTGCTCGCCTACAAGGAGGCGCCGAACGGGCAGATGCTGCACGACGGCATCTCCGAGGCGGGCTGCACGGCCTCCCTGATCGCGGCCGGCTCGGCCTACGCGACGCACGGCGAACCGCTCATCCCGGTCTACGTCTTCTACTCGATGTTCGGTTTCCAGCGCACCGGTGACCAGTTCTGGCAGATGGGCGACCAGCTTGCGCGCGGTTTCGTGCTGGGCGCGACCGCGGGGCGTACGACGCTGACCGGTGAGGGCCTCCAGCACGCGGACGGCCACTCGCAGCTGCTGGCCTCCACCAACCCGGCGTGCGTGGCGTACGACCCGGCCTTCGGCTTCGAGATCGCGCACATCGTCAGGGACGGCCTGCGCCGGATGTACGGCTCGGACGAGCAGCACCCGCACGGCGAGGACGTCTTCTACTACCTCACCGTCTACAACGAGCCCATCCGCCACCCGGCCGAGCCCGAGAACGTGGACGTCGAGGGCATCCTCAAGGGCATCCACCGCTTCAGCGCGGGCACGGGCGGCGCGATCCCGGCGCAGATCATGGCGTCCGGTGTCGCGGTGCCGTGGGCCCTGGAGGCACAGCGGATCCTCGCCGACGAGTGGAACGTGCGGGCCGACGTGTGGTCGGCGACCTCCTGGAACGAGCTGCGCCGCGAGGCGGTGGCGTGCGAGGAGCACAATCTGCTGCACCCCGAGGAGGAGCAGCGGGTGCCGTGGGTGACGCGGAAACTGGCGGGCGCGCAGGGGCCGTTCGTGGCGGTGTCCGACTGGATGCGGTCGGTGCCGGACCAGATCGCGCGGTGGGTGCCGGGGACGTACCAGTCGCTGGGCGCCGACGGCTGGGGCTTCGCGGACACGCGGGGCGCGGCGCGGCGCTTCTTCCACATCGACGCGGAGTCGATCGTGGTGGGGGTGCTGACCGAGCTGGCCCGGGAGGGCAAGATCGACCGGTCGGTGCTGAAGCAGGCGGTCGACCGGTACCGGCTGCTCGACGTGACGGCGGCCGACCCCGGGGTCGCGGGCGGCGACGCGTAGCGGCGGTCACGCCATGAGGAGGGCCCCCGGCGCTGCCGGGGGCCCTCCTCGTGTCCTGCTCGGCGTCGGGCTCGCCGGCCGGTCAGAGCATGCCGTTGTTCATGCCGGCCGATCCCGCGAGCCAGATGATCGCCAGGAGCGTGTCGATGGCACCCAGGGCGAGGGCGACCACCGCCGGAACCGGGCGGGATCCCGCCCAGCTGCGCCCCATGGCGAGCCATCCGCAGACCATCGCGGCGGGGCCGAGGATGATCCCCAGCGTGAAGAATCCCGCGACGGCGCAGACGACTCCGACGATGCCGAGCGTCGCGCGGTCCGGCCCGGTCCGTGACCACGTCCGGCCAGGTGAGCGGGGGCTCTTGCGCGTTCCGTGTCCAAAGCTCGCCATCATCAACTCCCAGAACCACTCGTCGAGTTCGGGTTCATCTCGGGTTGATGTGCGAGTACCCGCGTTCGGCTGGACAATCCCTCCGCGATGTGCTGCCCGCGCGCTGCCCCCCTCCGGCAGCGCGCCGCAGCCTCTCGTCCCCCATGCTCTGCGGAGGACTTGACCCACTGTGACCTGCGGGGCCCTCGGGCGGGGAGGGTTCGCCGGTCCCGTCACCCTGATGGAGGAACCGGGCGACGGGACCGGACCCTCCGTCAGATCCGGACCCTCCGTCAGATGTGGCCCACGCCCGCGCCGGCCTCGGCGTTGTCACCGCGCTTGGTGAGGAACGCGACCAGCACCGCCACGGCGGCGACACCCGCGGCGACGAGCGACGCGAGGCTCATGCCGGAGATGAAGGTGTCGTGCGCGACGTCCGCGATCTTCGCGGCGATCGGGGCGGGGGTGCCCTCGGCGACCGGGGCGGCGCCGACCTGGACCGCCTCGGAGGCCTGCGTGAGCTGGTCCGGCGTCAGCGGGGGGAGCCCCGCGTCCGCCCAGTTGCCCGGCAGGTCGCTGTCGACCTTGGACGCCATCACGGCGCCCAGCACGGCCGTGCCGAGGCTGCCGCCGATCTGCATCGCGGCCTGCTGGAGGCCGCCGGCCACGCCGGACAGCTCCATCGGCGCGTTGCCGACGATGACCTCCGTGGCGCCGACCATGACGGGCGCGAGACCGAGGCCGAGCAGCGCGAACCAGACGGACATCACCAGGCTGCCGGTGTCCGTCTCCAGCGTGGACATGCCGTACATGGCGACCGCGGTGAACGCCATGCCGCCCGCGAGCGGAATGCGCGGACCGACCTTGGTGATCGCCGCGCCGGCCAGCGGCGAGGCGACGATCATCATGCCGGTGAGCGGGAGCAGATGCAGACCGGCGTCGATCGGGCTCATGCCGTGCACGTTCTGGAGGTAGAAGGTGACGAAGAACAGGCCGCCCATGAAGGCGATGGCCATCAGGACCATCAGGACGACACCCGCCGACAGCGGCACCGAACGGAACATCGTGAGCGGGATCAGCGGCTCGCGGACCCTGTTCTCCCAGAGGGCGAACAGGGTGAAGCCCAGCAGGGACACCACCACGAACAGCCACGTCCGGCCGGATCCCCAGCCCCAGTCCGGGGCCTTGATGAGCGCCCAGACGAGGAAGAACATCGAGGCCGACAGCAGGACGATGCCGGGGATGTCGAAGGACCGCGGGGCGTTCTCGGCCCGGTGGTCCAGCAGGATCAGCGCGCCGAGCACCAGCGCGAGGACGCCGACCGGCACGTTGATGAAGAACACCGACTGCCAGTTGACGTGCTCGACCAGCACACCGCCCAGGATCGGGCCGCCCGCCGTGGACGCACCGATGACCATGCCCCAGATGCCGATGGCCATGTTGAGCTTCTCGGCCGGGAAGGTGGCCCGCAGCAGACCGAGCGCGGCCGGCATGAGCAGCGCGCCGAACAGGCCCTGGAAGACCCGGAAGGTGATGACCATCGCGATGCTGTCGGACAGCCCGATGGCACCGGAGGCGGCGGCGAAGCCCGCCACGCCGATGAGGAAGGTCTGCCGGTGGCCGAAGCGGTCACCGAGCTTGCCAGCGGTGATCAGGGCGACCGCGAGGGCGAGGAAGTAGGCGTTGGTGATCCACTGGAGCTGGGAGAGGCTGGCGCCCAGGTCCTTGCCGATGGCCGGGTTGGCGATGGCCACGATGGTGCCGTCCAGGGCCACCATCATGACGCCGACCGCGACGGTGACGAGGGTGGCCCACGGGTGGCCGCGCAGCCCCGAGGCGGGCGTCGCCTCCGACGGCGTGGGAGGCCCGTCCCCCGGTCCGGTCTTGTCGATGGTGGTCTGACTAGTCATACCTTCGAGGCTAGTGACAGCCGCTGACAGTTGACAATCCATTTCATCAGTCAGTAACTGACAAGACGTTCCCTTATAACCTGAACCCGGTCTGAACTGCGCGAACGGGAGACGAGGAGACACCTCTTGAAGACGGCGGACACGCCGACGGCGGCGGCGGGGACCCAGGCGGCCCCCCGGCCGGGCCTGCGCGAACGCAAGAAGCAGCGCACCCGGGACACGCTGCTGCGCTCCGCCCTGGAGCTGTTCACCGAGCGCGGCTACGAGGAGACGACCGTCGACGACATCGCCGAGGCCGCCGACGTGTCGCAGCGCACCTTCTTCCGCTACTTCGCGAGCAAGGAGGAGGTGGCCTTCTTCGTCTCCCGGCTCGCCGAGTCGCACTTCCTCGCCGCCGTACGCCGCCGGCCGCCCGGCGAGGCGCCGCTGGACGCGCTGCGCGGCGCCCTGGTGGAGAGCTGGGACACCATCGGCGACGCCGTCGAGCAGCTCGTGCCGCTCGAACTGCACATGCGGTTCTACCGGGTGATCGAGTCGACGCCCGCGCTGCTCGCCGCCCACCTGCGGCGCGCGACCGAGCTGGAGGAGGAGATCGCCCGTGTCGTCGCCGACCGCGAGGGCCTGGACCTGGACGCCGATCCGCGGCCGCGCGTGGTCGTGGCCGTCTTCGGCGCGGTGATGCGGGTCACCGAGCGGATCTGGTCGGCACGGGACGACGACGCCGGTCTCGCGGCACTGCGCGATCTGACGGCCTCGTATCTCGACCAGGTGGGGCCGGCGCTCACCGGGAGCTGGCGGACAACCCCGTAGCACACGACCGAAACGTGATCCGTGTCACTGGATTCACGCGAGACCGCGCCGTTCTCCTAGTGTGTCCTCCCAGTGACTTCCTTCGACACCTCCCCGCAACTGAACGTCTGGCGCGCTCTGCTCGCCCTGGCCGTGGTGTTCGTGATGCTGGCGACCACCGGCTGGACCGCCCTGCGCAACCAGCGGGGACCCACGGCGCTCGAAGCGTCGGTCACGGCCTGGGAGCACGGCCGGCTGAACGGACACCCGCTGCCCGACGCGCAGGCGGCCCCCGCCCGGCTGTCCCGCTTCTTCACCTCGCTCACCCCGGCCCAGCGCGCGAGCCTGGCCCGCCGCTATCCCCTGGCCGTCGGCAACATGAACGGCGCGCCCGTCGAGCTGCGCTACCGGGCCAACCACGCGGCGCTCAGCAAGGCGCGCACGGTCGAACTCCAGCGCATGCACGACAAGCGCCTCTCCCCCGCCGGGCAGCGGGAGGCGGGGGAACGCGTGCACCGCTACGACTCGCTGCTCGCCCCCGGCCGGCACATCCTCGCCTTCGACCCGGCGGGCTCCGGCCGGATCGCCGAGGTGTTCGGAGACCTGGACCGCGCCGAACGCGTGTCCGTCGTCGTCCCCGGCGTGGACACCGAGCTGCTGACCTTCCAGCGCACCGACCGCAAGTACTCGGCGCCCGCCGGCATGGCCGAGTCGCTGTACGCGGCCGAACGCGCGGCGAGCCCGGCCACGCGTACGGCCGTGATCGCCTGGGCCGACTACACCTCCCCCAGCGGCCTCGGCATGGAGGCGGCCACCGCGAACCGCGCCGAGCGCGGCGCCGTCCGGCTGAACGCGCTGGTGCGGGCGCTGCCGGGCCGGGCGCCCGTCTCGCTGTTCTGCCACAGCTACGGCTCGGTGGTGTGCGGCGTCGCCGCCGACGCGCTGCCCGCCCGGGTCAGCGACATCGCCGTGGCCGGCAGCCCCGGCATGCGGGCCCAGAAGGCCTCCGGCCTGCACACCTCCGCCCACGTGTGGTCGATGCGGGACGCCGACGACTGGATCCAGGACGTGCCGTACCTGGAGCTCGGCGGGCTCGGACACGGCGCCGACCCGGTGTCCGCGGCGTTCGGGGCGCGGGTGCTGTCGGCGCGGGGCGCCCAGGGGCACGCCGGGTACTTCGTGCCGGGCACGGAGAGCCTGGAGAACTTCGCCGAGATCGGCGTTGGCGCATACCGCACAGTGGCCTGCGCCCACGAAGACGGCGCCTGCCGGGTGGGTTTGTCCGCAGCGGTGACGGCCGGACGCGCGTAGAGGAGCAGAAACTCCGGTTTGCACGGAGAGGGGACGAAGAAGCGCGTGCCGCATACGATGAGCCGCATGGGTGACGTACTGGCCGGATTTCATGCCGCCTGGGAGTTCGAGTCCGACTCCGTGCTCATCCGCTACGAACGGGGGATTCGAACACCCAAGCTGTTCCAGGCTCTCGGGGAACGCCGCGTCCCGCTGGAGGCGCTCGCCGGGGTGACGCTGACGCCCGGCAGGCGCGGCACCGTCGTGCTGCGCGCCGAGCCGCGCCCCGGCGCCGACCCGCTGATGGAGGCGGCGGCCGGTCAGCTCAAGGAGGGCTGCGACCCGTACCGGCTGGTGCTGCCCGCCGAGCGGGAGACCCTCGCCGAGTACTACGCCGACGAGCTGCGCGGGCTGCTGGGCGAGACCGGCAGGACCGAGCGGTACCTGGTGGCGGCGCCCGAGGCACCGCTGCACTTCAAGGCCTACGACGGCAAGGCGTCCTTCGACGGTACGGCGGTGACGTTCCGCTGGTCCTGGACGGGCGCGTCGTCGGCGAAGTGGAAGGCCGGCGACCAGAGCTTCGCCGTCGCCGGACTGGGCGGCGTGGAGTGGCGCTCCCCGGAGGCGTTCGAGGGATACCTGCGGCTGCTGCCGCGCGACCCCGCGGAGATCGCCCCGCAGGCCGACCAGGACCCCGCGTCGGTCGTGTTCGGGCTCGGGTACGGGCCGGTGCACGAGTCACTGCCGTTCGCGGCGGCGGTGCTGGCGGCGGTGCGGACGCAGGGTGCGGGGACGCCGGTGCCGGTGCCGGCGCCCCGGCGGGACCCGGCGGACATCGCCGAGCGGATCCGGCATCTCGGGGAGCTGCATCAGCAGGGGCTGGTGACGGACGAGGAGTTCTCCTCGAAGAAGGCGGAACTGTTGGCGGAGCTTTAGCGTCTGCCGGGTTCGGTTTCGTTGCCGGGTGCGGGTGGTGGGTGGCTGGTCGCGCAGTTCCCCGCGCCCCTGGCGGCGTTGCCGTCCCCGGCGTCCGACAGAGTCGCCCTCTACTCCCTGCCTTCGCAGGCGCGGCCGGCGTCTCCGTAGAAGCTGATTTTGCGGTCGAGTACCGCGAGGGTGTCCTGGAGTTCCGCTATGCGGGTCAGGACGTCGCGGCGGGTGGACTCCAGGAGTTCGCGGCGGTCGAGGTAGGTGCTCTCGCCCTCGCGGACCAGTTCCGCGTACCGGACCATGTCGGCGACCGGCATGCCGGTCATGCGCAGCTTGCCGACGAAGTCGAGCCAGTCGAGGTCGCGGTTGCTGTAGCGGCGCTGCCCGGTGTGCGAGCGGTCGATGGAGGACATCAGGCCGATCCGCTCGTACCAGCGCAGGGTGTGGGCCGTCAGGCCGGTGAAGGCGACGACCTCGCTGATGGTGTAGCGGTCCTGGCCGTCGGGGCGCGGGTGGCGCCGGGGCGGGGCGGAGCAGATGTCCGTTCTGGGCACCTCCTCCTTGTCCGTGTGGTGGAAGTGCAGATCGCGCAGTTGGCGGAGGGCCGGGTTCTCGCGCCGGATGGTGTTGAGGCGGGTGATCAGGGGGGCGATGGTGCGGCCCTCGCGTGCGGCGGCGTCCCAGTCGCGGTGCTTGAGCTGGTACTTCTCGCTGTCGAGGTATTCCTCGCTGCCCTCGCGCAGGGGGGTGTTCTCGCAGAGTTCGTAGCCGCTGTAGATGCCCCAGGTGGGGGAGAGGGT
>NZ_WWHX01000425.1 GCF_009862125.1 Streptomyces sp. SID5910 | reverse complement strand
GGGTGCGGCCGAGCCGATGCCGGTGCGGACCGTGCGGGTGGCCGGGTGCAGGGCCAGGCCGAACGCGCACACGGCGATGACCATGGCGTTGCGGGTGCCGACCTTGGAGAACTGCTGCGGGCCGTCCGCCTTCTTGATGTGCACGGCGCGGATCAGCTCGTCGGGCGCCAGCGCGTTGCGCTTCACGCCGGTGTAGAAGGCGTCGATCGGGATGCGGCGGGTGCCGCGCACCGACTCGGCCTCGACCTCGGCCCCGGCGGCGAGGAGCGCCGGGTGGGCGTCGCCGGCCGGGGAGGCGGTGCCGAGGTTCCCGCCCACGCCGCCGCGATGACGGATCTGCGGGGAGGCGACCGTGTGCGAGGCGAGGGCGAGACCCGGCAGCTCGGTGCTCAGGTTCTCCATGATCTGCGTGTAGGGCACGGAGGCACCGAGCCGAACGGAATCCTCCTGGACCTCCCACTCGGTCAGCTCGCCGATGCGGTTCAGGTCCATGAGGTACTCGGGCCGCCGGTGGTCGAAGTTGATCTCGACCATCACGTCGGTGCCACCCGCAAGCGGCACAGCGGTGGGGTGCTCGGCCTTGGCGGCGAGCGCCTCCTCCCAACTGGCGGGGCGAAGGAAGTCCATACCGGCTCTCTTCATCGTCTTGTGGGGTGTGCGGGTTTGAGCCAATCCGCAAGCGGCGGGCCCGGGTCGTTCATGTCCTGTTCACGTGGAGTGGGCTCAGTACACCGCCCGGTGCTCCACCTGGGTCAGTCGCAGAAACCATGAAGGAGTTGGCTGGCCAAGGCGGGCATCTTGTAGATTCGTATGAACGGAGGTCCTCAGTAACCTCCTCGTCTTCCTCTGGAAACGGGCGAAACAGCCGCGTGACCTGGAACACGGCTCGGAAGCGGGCGAGCGGCGCTCGCCGGCCCGCCGACCGGTCCCCTGACCCGGACCCACCACGATCAAGCGAACATTTCGAGACGAAAGAACGGCGGCGACGAGAATGCGGCTGCGCGCACTGCTGGACACCGACGCGCTGGGCCTCAAGCTGCTCGGCGGCGAGGACGAGCTGGACCGCTCCGTCCGGGGCGTGATGACCACCGACCTGCGGGATCCCAGCCGCTATCTCTCCGGCGGGGAGCTGGTCCTCACCGGCCTGGCCTGGCGCCGGGACACCGCCGACTCCGAACCGTTCGTCCGCATCCTGGTGCAGGCCGGGGTGGCGGCCCTCGCCGCCGGTGAGGCCGAGCTCGGCAGCGTGCCGGAGGACCTGGTGGCGGCGTGCGCGCGGCACCGGCTGCCGCTGTTCGCGGTGAACGAGTCGGTGGCGTTCGCGACCGTCACCGAGCACGTGGTGCGCCAGGTGTCCGGCGAGCGGGCCGGCGACCTGGCGGCCGTGGTGGACCGGCACCGGCGGATGATGACGTCCGGGCCGGCGGGCGGCGGCCCCGACGTGGTCCTGGACCTGCTCGGTTCCGACCTCGACCTGCGGGCCTGGGTGCTGTCCCCGACCGGGCGGCCCGTCGCCAACCCCAAGGACTCGGGCCCCGTGCTGCCCGCCGAGGTCTGCGCGAAGCTGGCGGCGGAGCACCTGGCCGCGACCCGCGCGGGCCGCCGGGCGCCGCACCGGGTGACGGTGGGCGGGACGACGTACAGCCTGTTCCCGGTGCGCAGCACCGGCCGTGCGCCGCAGGCCGCGCGGGACGTGCGCGAGAGCGTGCTGTCCGACTGGCTGCTGGCCGTGGAGGCGGACGCCGGGGAGTGGGCCGAGGAACGGCTCGACCTGCTGTACGGCGTCACCCAGCTGATAGCGGTCGAGCGGGACCGGCGGGACGCGGCGCGCACGGTGCGGCGGCGGCTCGCGCAGGAGGTGCTGGAGCTGGTGCAGACGGGCGCGGCGCCCGCCGAGATCGCGGCCCGGCTGCGGGTCGCGGCGCCGGTGCTGCTGCCGGGTCTCGGCGCGGCCCCGCACTGGCAGGTCGTCGTGGCCCGCGTCGAGTGGGAGGACGGCCAGGTCGAGGACGGGCCGGTCGCCCAGCGGCTCCTGGAGGAGATCCTCGTCGACCCGCTGGCGGCGGGCCCCGAGCCCTCCGACCGCATCGCCGTGGCGCACACCGGCGAGGAGGCCATCGCGCTGGTGCCGCTGCCCGCGGTCTCCAGCGAGCACGACGGCTCCGAGGCCGGGATCCTCGCCGACGCGCTGCTGGCGTCCGTGCGGGACCCGCTGGCGGCCGGACTGGACGGCGACGGACGGCTCACGCTCGGCGTCAGCGCGGCCGTGCACTCCGCGGAGGGGCTGCGCGGGGCGCTGGAGGAGGCCCGGCACGCGCGGCGGGTCGCCGCGGCCCGGCCCGGCCGGGTGTGCGCGGCCGGCCACCAGGAACTGGCCTCGCACGTGCTGCTGCTCCCCTTCGTCCCCGACGACGTGCGCCGCGCCTTCACGGCCCGGCTGCTGGACCCCCTGCGGGACTACGACCGCCGCCACCGCGCCGAGCTGATCCCGACACTGGAGGCCTTCCTCGACTCCGACGGCTCCTGGACCCGCTGTGCGACCCGGCTCCACCTGCACGTCAACACGCTGCGCTACCGCGTCGGGCGGATCGAGCAGTTGACGGGGCGTGACCTCTCGCGCCTGGAGGACAAGCTCGATTTCTTCCTGGCACTGCGGATGAGCTGAGCCAAGGCGTCCGAAGGGTTCCGAACCCCGGCCGCCGAAACACCGCCACTTTGTGAAATCTTTCACCCACCCCCTTGGCCGGGCGCCTCGATCCGTGCTGAGATGCGGCCACCACTCGACGGCTCGATGGCGTGCTTGGGGAGGGCGACGTGGCGCATTCCGCCATGGCTGGTTCTGGTTGGGGAACGACCGAGGGTGACGATCCGCTCCAGACCGCGGTGTGGCGGCTGCGCTCGCGCGCCTGCTGGGCCGACGCGGTGGCGCTGTTGCAGCCGGTGACCGCGGCCACCGCGTTGCAGCGGGCCGCGCTGCTGGTGGAGCGGTGCCTGTACACCGAGCAGGGCTGGGCGGAGGCGGAGGACGCGCTGCGCACCGCGGAGGCGCTGGCCCACAGCGACGAGGAGCGCGGGGCCGCCGCCTGCGAACGCGGCCACCTCGCCTACGCCGCCACCGTGCACGGGGTGCGCGACCGGTCCGACGAGGCGCGGGCCGCGCTGGGGCGGGCGGCGGCGCTGATCGCGCCGGGGGCGCGGGGGCGGGCGCTGCTGGACTTCCGGCGCGGGCTGGTCGCGGAGAACCTGACCCGCTCGCCGCAGGCCGCC
>NZ_WWHX01000424.1 GCF_009862125.1 Streptomyces sp. SID5910 | reverse complement strand
GCACGCGGCCACCGTGGAACGCAGCTCGGCGGGCGGCCGATGCTGGTAGACCAGGGCCAGCGGCGGGCCGCCGACGCCGGTCGCGGTCTCCGTGAGCCCGGTGACGGCGCCCGCCCCGACGTACGCGACCCGGCCGGGCGCGAACGCGGGCGCGGTCAGGCTCACGACGGCCGCGAGCACCGTCGCCACGCCCACGAAGAGGCCGAGACTGCGCTCCGGGATCAGCCACAGCAGCGCCAGCCCGGCCGGGGTGGCGGCGAGCCGCGCCCCGGTGATCCAGCCGGCGCCGCGCAGGTCGAGCGACGCGCGTTCGCGCCAGGCGACGTACGCGTTGAGCGGGATCATCGACGCCAGCACGAAGACCGGGACGAGGCCGGGGTCGACGATCCCGGCGACGGGCGCGACGATCAGCGCGAAGCCCAGCCCGCTGCTGCCCTGGACGAACGCGGCGACGGCCACCGTCACACCGAGGATCGCCAGCATTTCCGTACTCACCGCGACGTGCTCCGCTCCTGGGACATGCTCAGCGCCCGTGACGCCGTGGACGTGGGGTGGACCCGGGTGACACCGGCCCTGGCGACGGTGGCGCGGGCCAGTTCGGCGGCCCGTCTCACCAGCGCGGGCCCGTCCCAGCCGACGGGGCTGCCGTGCCACATGCGCAGCCGCCCGGCGACGAACACGGCGCTGATCTGGTCCCGGTTGCCGCGTCGGACGAGTTCCCACGGCAGGTCCCAGGAGAGCGCCGTCTCCGGGGTGTCGGCGTCGACGAGGAGGAAGTCGGCCGCCGCGCCCGGCGCGACGGTGCCGGTGCGGGTGCCGAGCCCGACGGCGTCGGCGCCCCCGCGGGTGGCGCGGTCCAGCCACGTCCAGCCGGCTCCGCACGACGAGTCGCCGGTCGCCAGGCCGTAGGCCAGCCGCTGGGCGAACTCGGCGGCGTCCGCGAGCCGGAAGCCGTCACCGCGGGTGCCGTCGGTACCGAGCCCGAAGCGGATGCCGCGCTCGGCCATGGCCGTCGCCGGGGCGACCGCGTTGCCCTTCCACGCGCTGGCCACGGGGTTGTAGCTGATGGCGGTCCCCGTGTCGGCGAGCAGGGTCAGTTCGCGCGGGGTGAGCAGCGTGGCGTGGGCGGCGAGCAGTTGGGGGCCGAGCGCGCCGATGCGGTGCAGGTGTTCGAGGGGGCGCAGCCCGTGCCGTACGAGGGAGCGTTCCACGCCGGCGAGGTGCTCGTTGACGTGGATCTGTACGACGGTGCCGGCCTCGGCGGCCAGGCGTGCGGTGGCCCGCAGGGTGTCCTCGGTGGCGGCCTCCGGGATGGAGACGGCCAGCGAGGGGTGGATCAGGGCGTCGCCGGTGTAGCGGGCGAGGTGCTTCTCGGCGTTCTCCAGCACGACCGGTCCGGTGCCGCCGGCGTCGTCCGCGTCGTTGCAGATGAGGCCGAGTACGCAGCGGATCCCGGCGTCGCGTGCGGCCGACGCGACGACGTCCACGTCGACGTCCGCGCGGGTGCCGGCGTCGGCGACGGTGGTGAAGCCGCCGCGCAGCGCTTCGAGCGCCGCCAGTTTGGCCGCCGTGTAGGCGGACTCCTCGTCCAGCGCGCCTTCCAGCGGCACCCAGACCCGGCGGAAGATCTCGGAGGGTTCACCGAAGGCGAGTGCGGAGCCGAAGCTCTGGGTGAGGTGGTGGTGGGCGTCGACGAAGCCGGGCATCAGCAGGTGGCCGGGCAGCCGTACGGTCCGCACCTCGGGGTGCGCGCGCTCCAGTCGGTCGGCCGGTCCGACGGCTTCGAAGCGGCCGTCGTCGACCAGGACCGCCCAGCCGTCGGCGGGGCCTTCCGGCAGCAGGACCGCGCCGGGTACGAGGAGGAGCGGGCCGGGGTGGGCGAGGGCGTCACGGTCGGGATGGTTCATCGGTCGCTTCCTGTGCGGGCGGAGGTCAGGCGGGCGGCGACGCCGGGCCTGACGTGGTGGAAAAGGATGTTGAGGACGGCGGCGGCGAACGTGCCGACGGCGACGCCGCTTTCGAGGAGGATGCGGACGTTGGGCGGGAAGCCGCCGTAGACGCCGGGGACGAGGATGGGCAGCAGCCCCAGCGCGAGGGCGACGGCGCAGACGAAGGTGCTGGTGTGCCGGTCGAGGTCGGAGCGTCCGAGCATCTGGATGCCGAGCACGGTGATGACGCCGAACACGACCATGGCGGTGCCGCCGACGACCGCGGTCGGGATCACGCTGATCGCCCGGGTGACGGGGGCGAGGAACCCGATGACGATGAGGACGACGCCGGCCGCGGCGGTGACGAACCGGCTGCGGACCCCGGTGACGCGGACGATCCCGATGTTCTCGCCGCTGGTGACCATGAGCGGCAGGCCGAAGAAGCCACCGAAGAGCGAGGTGAGCGCGTCGCCGCGGACGGTCTTCGGCACGTCGGTCCGCTTGTCGATCTCCTTGCCGACCGCTTCGGCGTTGATGACGGTCTGGCCGGTCGCCTCGGCCATGGAGGCCAGGCTGTAGAGCATCAGGGGCAGCGCGGCGACGACGTTGAACTGCGGGGAGCCGAACGGCATCAGGTGGGGCAGGTTCACCAGGCTGCCGCCGGCCAGGCCTCCCCCGTCGAGCGCGCCGGTCGCGGCGGCGAGCGCGGTGCCGGCCAGCAGGCCGAGCATCACGGCGAGTTGGCGCACGACGCCGCTGAAGAGCAGGTAGAACGCGACGGTGAACCCGATCGTCGCCATGCCCAGACCGAGGTTGGCGGGGTCGGCGAAGCCCGGCGAGCCGGGCTGCCCGGTGACCAGGACCGCACCGACCTTCACCAGGTTGACGCCGACGATGACGATCATCGTGCCGATGACGAGGGCCGGGAAGTACCTGAGCAGCCGGGAGAAGACCGGTAGGACGACGAAGGTGAACACCGCCGTCAGGACCACCGCGCCGGTGGCGGTGCGCACGCCGTGCTGCTCGGCGATCGCGAGGAACAGGATGAGCGGCGCCCCGCCCGGCAGCATCACGAACGGCAGCCGCGGCCCGAACTTCCAGACGCCGAGCGACTGGAGGAGGGACCCCACGCCGGAGAGCACGAAGGCGGCCGAGAGCAGGTCGACGGTGAGACCGGCGTCGAGCCGGAGGGTGGCGCTCATCAGGAAGATCGCCGAGATGGGGGTGGCGGCCATGACGAGGACGTGCTGGATGCCGAAGAGCAGGATCCGCCCCAGGGGGCGCGCCTCGTCCACGGGGTGCACGGCGGGCGGGCCGGCCGTGCCGGCGGCCACGAGGGCGGGGTCGTCGGGCGGCTGTGCGACCGCTTCCGGGCCGGGGGACGGTGGGGCTTCG
>NZ_WWHX01000423.1 GCF_009862125.1 Streptomyces sp. SID5910 | reverse complement strand
AACCGGCGGCGTTCCTGGGACCGCAGGTGGGCGATGTAGGCGCTGAGCAGCACCGCGGGCACGCCGGGCGCCCACAGGAACGCCAGTCCGCCGACCGCGGCGACGACCGAGCCGAGCGTGAAGGCCAGGAAGAGCATCACGGTGGTGCGCCGGCGGCGGGCGAGCACCTTGGTGCGCCGGGCGCGGGCCGCCGCCGGGGAGCCGGGGGCGGGCCGGGGGGCGGGCACCCGCCTGCGGGCCGGCGCGGCACCGGACTCGGGGTTCTGCGCGGGTCTGGCGCGGTCGGCGCGTGCGTCCGTCTCGGCGCGGGCCGGTGCGGGACGTTCCTCGGTGTGCTGCGGGACTCGCTGGGTGTACCGGTGGGTCTTGGACACGGCGAAGGCCCGGACGTCCACCGATGCGGTGACGGCGTCCGGGGCGTCGGCGTCGGGCTCCGCCTCGTCGGCGGAGCGCGACCGAAGGTCCTTGGCGTACCGGCGCTCCATGCCCGCCCGTCCGGACAGCAGCCGGATGGCGGTGCTGAAGCGTTCCGTCGGACGGGCTTCGTTCAGCTCGTCCTGCCTACGGAGCCACATCGGCACCAAGTAGGCGGCCCAGGCCCCGACGATGACTGCGTAGATGAGGCCGCTGCTGCTCACATCTCACACGGTAGAGGGGTTTGCGTGGGGCCATCCGCCAATTGGGCCGGTGTGTCGCACGATCCGGCTGATATTTCGAACTTTTTTTGCGACCGATGCGACCAGCTGACTGTCAGGCTCGCGAATTACCCGCTCCCGCGTGGTCGCGACCCGATCATTTTCGAACGTTTATTCAATTCCGGTGCTCGGCCGGGCCGGATTCCCCGGGTTCCGTGAACTGCGGTCCCGTGACCGGTGCCAGCGCCGCAGCAGCCCCTCCGGCACTTCTTCCGCGGTGAGCGCGAAGACGAGATGGTCGCGCCATCCGCCGTCGATGTGGAGATAACGGGGCCGGAGGCCCTCCTCGCGGAATCCGAGTTTCTCGACGACCCGGCGGCTGGGCCCGTTCTCCGGGCGAATACAGACCTCGACGCGGTGCAGGCCGACGGTGCGGAAACAGTGGTCCACGGCCATCGCGACGGCCGTGGGCATCACCCCGCGCCCGGCCACCGCCTCGTCCACCCAGTAGCCGACGTGGCCGGAGCACATCGAGCCCCAGGTGATCCCGGCGACCGTCAGCTGCCCGACGAGGCGCCCCTGGTACTCGATGACGAAGGGCAGCATCCGGCCCGCGTTCGCCTCGGACCTCAGGTGGCGCACCATCTGCCGGTACGTCGGCCGCTGCGCGAGCGGTCCGCCGGGTCCGGGCGGCGGGATGGTCGCCTCCCAGGGGCGCAGCCAGTCCCGGTTGCGCCGGTTGACCTCGCGCCACGCCCGCTGGTCGCGCAGCTTTATCGGCCTCAGGACGATGTCGCCGTTCGCCAGCTCGACGGGCCAGGCTGGGCTGTTCAGCTCGCACCCCCGCTGCTGCCGGACCCGGGGTGGTCACCGCCACGGAGCTGGTCCACGGCGTGCCTGAGCAGGGGCTCCAGGACCGCGAGGCCGTCCTTCACACCGCCGGTGGAACCCGGCAGGTTGACGATCAGCGTCCTGCCCGCCACCCCGGCCAGGCCCCGGGAGAGCGCCGCGGTGGGCACCTTGTCGCGGCCGTACGCGCGGATGGCCTCCGCGATGCCGGGGACCTCGTGGCCGATCACCGCGCGGGTCGCCTCGGGGGTGCGGTCGGTGGGCGAGATGCCGGTGCCGCCCGTGGTGACGATCACGTCGTAGCCCGCGTCGGCGCCCGCGCGCAGGGCCGCCTCGACGGGGTCGCCGTCGGGGACGACCTGCGGGCCGTCCACGGCGAAGCCGAAGCGACGCAGGCCCTCGGCGATCAGGGGGCCTCCCCGGTCCTCGTAGATCCCGGCGGCGGCGCGGTTGGACGCGGTGACCACCAGGGCGCGGTACGGCGCGCCGCCCGTCGGTGCGTCCGGTGTCATGACCGGCTCCAGTCGCCGGACTTGCCGCCCGTCTTCTCCTCCACGCGCACGTCCGTGATGACCGCTCCCTTGTCGACCGCCTTGACCATGTCGATCACGGTGAGCGCGGCGACGGTGACCGCGGTGAGCGCCTCCATCTCGACGCCCGTGCGATCCGTCGTCCGCACCGTGGCGGTGATCTCCACGGCGTCGTCCGCGACCGACAGGTCCAGTTTCACACCGGAGAGCGCCAGGGGGTGGCAGAGCGGGATCAGGTCGGGGGTGCGTTTGGCGCCCATGATGCCCGCGATCCGGGCGGTGGCCAGGGCGTCGCCCTTGGGTACCCCCTCGCCGCGCAGCAGCTCGACCACGCGGGGCGCGACCAGGACGCGTCCACTGGCGCGTGCGGTGCGCGCGGTGACGTCCTTGGCGGACACGTCGACCATCCGGGCGGCGCCCGCCTCGTCGATGTGCGTCAGCCGGTCCTGTGTGTCCCGGCCGTCGTGGGTGGGTCGGTCCTGCGTGCTCATGCTGTGTGGCGCTCCCGGTCCGGGCCCGGCGCGGTGCGGCGCGTGGGCCTGCTGTGCGCGACACGGTACCGCCAACCGGGCGGGGTCAGCGGAGCAGGACCACCTCGACCTCGGTGCCGGGCTCGACCGTCTCGACGTCCTCGGGGACCACGATCAGGGCGTCGGCGTGCGCGAGGGCGGCGACGAGATGGGATCCGGCGCCGCCGACCGGGGTGACCGATCCGTCGGCGCAGGTGCCGCGCAGGAACTGCCGGCGCCCCTTGGGCGAGCTCAGCGCCTTGTCGGCGGTGAGGGTCGCGGTGACGGTCGGGCGGTGCACGTCGGGCAGGCCCATCAGGGTGCGGATGGCGGGGCGGACGAACAGCTCGAAGGAGACGTACGACGACACCGGGTTGCCCGGCAGGGCGAGCAGCGGGGTGTGGTCGGGGCCGATGGAGCCGAAGCCCTGCGGCTTGCCGGGCTGCATGGCGAGCTTGCGGAACTCCACGCCGCTGCCCGGCTCGTCCTCGTCGGCGACGTGCGCCAGCGCCTCCTTGACCACGTCGTAGGCGCCGACGCTGACGCCGCCGGTGGTGACCATCAGGTCGGCGCGGACGAGTTGGTCCTCGATGGTGCTCCGCAGCGTCTCGGCGTCGTCGGCGACCGCGCCCACGCGGTAGGCGATGGCGCCGGCGTCGCGGGCGGCGGCGGTGAGGGCGAAGCTGTTGGAGTCGTAGATCTGGCCGTGGGCCAACGTCTCGTCGGGCTGGACGAGTTCGCTGCCGGTGGAGAGCACCACCACGCGCGGGCGGGGGTGGACCCGGACCCGGCCGCGGCCGATGGCGGCGAGCAGGGCGATCTGCGGCGGGCCGAGGACCGTGCCGGCCTCCAGGGCGCGGTCGCCGGACTTCACGTCGCTGCCGGCCGCGCGGACGTGGGCGCGTGCCTCGGCCGGCCGGTACACGTGGACCTGGCCCTCGGCGCCCTCGGGGGCGAGGCTGCGGGCGCGCATCCCGGTGACCGGGCCCTCGCCGAGGCCGCCGTCCGTCCACTCGACGGGGACGACGGTCTCGGCGCCGGGCGGCAGCGGGGCGCCGGTCATGATGCGGGCGGCCCGGCCGGGGCCCACGGTGGGCGGGTCGGCCTGGCCGGCGGCGACGTCGCCGACGACCTCCAGGACGGCGGGGAACTCCTCGCTCGCGCCGGCCACGTCGGCGACGCGCACCGCGTATCCGTCCATGGAGCTGTTGTCGAACGGCGGCAGCGAGACCGGCACCGTGATGTCGTCGACCAGGACGCACCCCTGGGCGTCGAGCAGGTTCAGCTCGATGGGTTCCAGGGGGCGGACGGTGGCGAGGATGTCGTCCAGGTGGTCCTGCACCGACCACAGCCGGTCCGGACCGAGGTCCGCTCCTGCGTGGTCGTGGCCGGTGTCACGGGGCTCGGCGCTGCTCAACGTCGTTACATCTCCTCGGCTACGTAACTGCGGAGCCAGGTCTGGAAGTCGGGGCCCAGGTCCTCACGTTCGCACGCGAGCCGGACGATGGCCCGCAGGTAGTCGCCGCGGTCGCCGGTGTCGTAGCGGCGGCCCTTGAAGACGACGCCGTGCACGGGGCCGCCGACCTTTTCGTCCTCCGCGAGCTGCTGGAGGGCGTCGGTGAGCTGGATCTCGCCGCCGCGGCCGGGCTCGGTCTTGCGCAGTATGTCGAAGATGTGCGGGTCGAGGACGTAGCGGCCGATGATGGCGTAGTTGGAGGGGGCGTCGGCCGGGTCGGGCTTCTCGACCAGTCCGCTCACCTTGACGACGTCGCCGTCCTCGGTGGCCTCGACGGCCGCGCAGCCGTAGAGGTGGATCTGCTCGGGCTCGACCTCCATGAGGGCGATGACGCTGCCGCCGTACTGCTCCTGCACGTCGATCATGCGCTGGAGCAGCGGGTCGCGCGGGTCGATCAGGTCGTCGCCGAGCAGGACCGCGAAGGGCTCGTCGCCGACGTGCGGCGCGGCGCACAGCACGGCGTGGCCGAGGCCCTTGGGGTCGCCCTGGCGGACGTAGTGCATCATCGCGAGGTCGCTGGACTCCTGGACCTTGGCCAGCCGGCTCGCGTCGCCCTTCTTCTGGAGGGCGGACTCCAGCTCGTAGTTGCGGTCGAAGTGGTCCTCCAGCGGGCGCTTGTTGCGGCCCGTGACCATGAGGACGTCGCCGAGACCCGCGGAGACGGCCTCTTCGACCACGTACTGGATCGCCGGCTTGTCGACGACCGGCAGCATCTCCTTGGGAGTGGCTTTGGTGGCCGGCAGGAACCGGGTACCAAGTCCGGCTGCGGGGATGACAGCCTTGCTGATCCTGGGGTGGGACTGAGTCATGCCCGCCACCATATCCGGTGACTTTGGGAGAATCCGCAACTCCGGATCACCCTTGCTCATATGAGCATACGAGAACGGTACAGGAGCCACTCTTGACGCTCGGCGGACATGCGGACGAGCCCGGCAAACGGGCCCTGCGGCGGGAGTTCCTCATGGTGAGGAACGGTTTGACGGCGGACGGGGTGCGCGAGGCGGCGGACGCGCTGGCGGAACGGGCGCTCGCGCTGCCCGAGGTCGCGCGGGCGGGCGTGGTGGCGGCGTACGTCTCCGTGGGCGCCGAACCGGGCACCCTCGCGCTCCTTGACGCGCTGCGCGCGCGGGGCGTGCGCGTGCTGCTGCCCGCGCTGCTGCCCGACAACGACCTGGACTGGGGCCTCTACGCCGGGGAGGACTCCCTCGCGCGCGTGCGGCACGGCGGACGCATGGCCCTGTACGAGCCGGGCGGCGAGCGCCTGGGCCCGGACGCGGTGACCGCCGCCGACGTCGTGCTGCTGCCGGGCCTGGCGGTCGACGGGCGGGGTATGCGACTGGGGCGCGGCGGCGGGTCGTACGACCGGGTCCTGGCCCGGCTGGAGCGGGCGGGCGCGCGGCCGGCGCTGCTGGTCCTGCTGTACGACCGGGAGGTCGTCGCGCACGTCCCCGAGGAGCCGCACGACCGGCCGGTGGACGCGGTGGTGACCCCGTCGGGGGTACGCAGGTTCCGCTGAGGCGGATGGCCCCGTGAGTGCGGGAACGGCCTCCACGCGTGCGCGTGGAGGCCGTTCTCGTGTTCCGTCGGCAGCCCTACGGCTTGAGCACCAGAGTGTCGCTCGTGCTGTCGTCGACCGCCTTCGCGGAGAACGACCACGGCAGCAGTTCACCGTCGGCCCACTTGTCCGTCTGGTCGGTGTAGTGGGCGCTGTAGGCGTGCCCGGAGGCTCCGGTGAGGTTGATCCACCGCGACTTGTCGAGGTCGCCGAGGTTGACCACCATCCGCATGGACGGCACCCAGATCACCCCGTAGCCGCCGGCCGCGTTCCAGCCGGTGGCGTTGACGGCCGCCTCGCCGCCGCTGAGCTTCCACGGGCCGCGGTTCAGCGCGTACTTCACAAAGCCGGGGCCCGCGGTGCCGAGGGTCTGGTTCTTCAGGAACAGGCGGTGCAGCCGGCCCCAGTTCCAGGTGTCGATGTCCTTGCCGAGCTTGGCGGTCAGCTCCCAGCGGGCGTCGACCATGGCGCGCTTGAACAGGTCGTCGCGGTTGTGGTCGGCGCCCTTGCGGGTGCCGTTCGCGGGGGTCGTCCACCAGTCGCTCTTCGGGTCTTCCATCAGCGTGCGGACGACCTCGAACCAGCGGTCGCCGCCGTCCGGCTGCGCCTGGCCCGCGTCGCGCTGGCCGCACTCGTAGACCTTGCCGACCTCGTCGGCGGGACCGGTGCTGTTGACCGGGTCGACCCACAGGCACTGGCCCTCGACGCGCAGCTCCTTGGGCAGCTTGTTGCCGAAGGCGAGCTTGAGGACGTTGCGCCAGACCGCGTTGAAGTAGGCGGCGGCGGCCGAGTCGGCGTCCTGGGTGTAGTCCCAGCCCTCCAGCAGCTTCTGCGCCTCGCGGACGTCCTTGTCGGCGACGTCGATCTTCAGCAGCTGGGGCACGAGCAGCTTGGCCATCTCGCTGCTGTTGTCCAGCTGCATCTGCCGCATGTCGTCCGTGGAGATCTTGCCGCCGTCCTTGATCTTCTGCTCGATCAGGGCGGTGATCCGCTGACTGCGGGTGCCGTAGCCCCAGTCCGTGGTCAGCGTGTACGGGTACTTGTCCTCGTCGATCACGGCCTGGTTGGCCGTAACGATGTAGCCGCGGTCCGGGTCGAACTCGTAGGGCAGCTCGTCCTGGTCGATGTACTTGCCGGTCCAGCGGTACTTCGAGTTCCAGCCCGGCGCCGGGACGGAGCCGTCGTGGCCCTTGGCGCGCACGGGGATCTTGCCGGGCAGCGTGTAGCCGATGTGGCCCTCGGTGTCGGCGTAGACCAGGTTCTGCGAGGGCACGTCGAACAGGGCCGCGGCGTCGCGGAAGGTGTCCCAGTCCTTGGCCCGGTCGATCGCGAAGACGGCGTCCATCGTGGTGCCCGCGTCCAGCGCCGTCCAGCGCAGGGAGACGCCGTAGCCGTCGGCGCGGTCGGGTGCCGCGGTGTCGACGGTGGCCTTCTTGCCGACCTTCACGAGCTCGTCGTCGCGGTCGGACAGGAGGGGGCCGTTGTTGGTCTCGCGGACGACGATCTTCTTCGGCTCGCCGCCGGCGACCTTGATGGTCTCCTCGCGGGTCTCGAAGGGCACGACCTTGCCGTCGTACTGGTAGCCCTCGCCGGTGATCTTCTCCAGGTACAGGTCGGTGACGTCGACGCCGGAGTTGGTCAGGCCCCAGGCGATGTTCTGGTTGTGGCCGATGACGACGCCGGGCATGCCCGCGAAGGTGTAGCCGCTGACGTCGTACTGGCACTTGGCGGAGACGGTGCGGCAGTGCAGGCCCATCTGGTACCAGACGGAGGGCAGCGACGGCGACAGGTGCGGGTCGTTGGCCAGCAGCGGCTTGCCGGTGATGGTGTGGTCGCCGGAGACGACCCAGGAGTTGGAGCCGATGCCGTTGCCGTTGACGCCGACGGCGGTGGGCAGGTCGTCCAGGACGTTCTGGAGGCCCGCGAGTTGGCTCTCCAGGGCGCTGCCACTGCCTGTGCCCGTGCCCGTCCCGGTGCCGGTGCCGGTGCCCGTCCCGGTGCCCGTGCCGTCCGTGGAGCCGTCGCCGCCGCCCTCGAACGTCTCGGTGAGCTCGTCGTACTGGCCCTCCTGGACGATGGCCTTGTTCCGGCTGTACGGGTACGCCGGGTACAGGTCGGCGATCTGCTTGGGGCCCAGGCGGCTGGTCATCAGGGCGCGGTCGACCTCGTCCTGCATGTTGCCGCGCAGGTCCCAGGCCATCGCCTTCAGCCAGGCGACGGAATCGACCGGGGTCCACTCCTGCGGCTCGTAGTCGTTGGTGAAGCCGAGGGCCGCGTACTCCAGCGAGATGTCCGCGCCGTCCTTGCCCTTCAGATAGGCGTTGACGCCCTTGGCGTACGCCTGGAGGTACTTCTTCGCGGCGGGCGACAGCTTCTGGTCGTACTCCTGCTTCGCCACCCGGTCCCAGCCCAGCGTGCGCAGGAACTCGTCGTTGTCGACCTGGCTCTTGCCGAACATCTCCGACAGGCGCCCGGACGTCATGTGGCGGCGCACGTCCATCTCGTAGAACCGGTCCTGCGCCTGCACGTAGCCCTGCGCCATGAACAGGTCCTCCTCGGAGGAGGCGTAGACCTGCGGGATCCCGTAGCCGTCGCGCTTGACGTCGACCGGGCCCGCCAGGCCCTCCAGCGTCAGGGAGCCCTTGGTCTGCGGGAAGGACGCGCGGACGGTGCTGATGGACCAGTACGCCCCGTAGGCGAGTCCGCCGATGATGGCCAGCACCAGCACGAGGACGAGAAGGCGTGCTTTGCGCCCCTTCTTCCTGCCGGACTTGCCGGGCTGCTGACCCGAAGAGGCGGTGTTGGTGGGGGGCATCGCTGTCCTTGCTGTCCTAACACGAGCGGCAGGGGCGGGCTGTGCTTTGTACTGAACGCTGGAGCAACTGTAGGCGCAGGGCCCACTCCCCCTTGACGCGGAGTCGGGTACCGGCGCGCACGGGCGTTCGATCTTGCCAAGTCGAGCGTCAAGAAATCGTCAAGAGTTAGGTAAGGTAACGAAGTAGTTGGCCGCGGACTCCCGCGGCTTCGTGTGCCATGTACGTGCGCTCACGCGCACTGTGTCCGCACACCCACCCGCGCACCGCCACGCGCGTGGGTGACGTGCGCCAGGGAAGGGAACGGCCGCTGACTGTCCACCACCTCAACCAGCTCCTGCTCGTCTGCTCGCTCGTCCTGCTCATCGCCGTCGCGGCGGTACGGATCTCCTCGCGCAGCGGGCTCCCCAGCCTGCTCGTCTACCTGGCCATCGGCATCGCCATGGGCCAGGACGGCATCGGCCACATCCAGTTCGACAGCGCCGAACTGGTGCAGGTCATCGGGTACGCGGCCCTCGTCGTGATCCTGGCCGAGGGTGGCCTGGGCACGAAGTGGAAGGAGATCAAACCGGTCCTGCCGTCCGCCACCGCGCTGGCGCTGGCCGGAGTCGCGGTCAGCGTCGGCGTGACCGCCGCGGGCGCGCACTACCTGACCGGGCTGGAGTGGCGGCAGGCGCTGATCGTCGGGGCGGTGGTGTCCTCCACGGACGCGGCGGCGGTCTTCTCGGTGCTGCGCAGGATCCCCCTGCCCTCACGCATAACGGGCACGCTGGAGGCCGAGTCGGGCTTCAACGACGCCCCCGTGGTCATCCTCGTCGTCGCCTTCTCCACCGCCGGACCGATCGAGCACTGGTACGTGCTGCTCGGCGAGATCGCCCTCGAACTGGCCATCGGCGTCGCCGTCGGCCTCGCCGTGGGCTGGCTGGGCTCGTGGGGACTGCGGCACGTGGCACTGCCCGCCTCCGGCCTGTACCCGATCGCCGTCATGGCCATCGCCGTCACCGCGTACGCGGCCGGCGCCCTGGTGCACGGCAGCGGCTTCCTCGCCGTCTACCTGGCCTCGATGGTGATGGGCAACGCCCGCCTGCCGCACTGGCCCGCCACCCGGGGCTTCGCCGACGGGCTCGGCTGGATCGCCCAGATCGGCATGTTCGTCCTGCTCGGCCTGCTGGTCACCCCGCACGAACTCGGCGACGACGTCATCCCCGCCCTGATCATCGGACTGGTGCTGACCATGGTGGCCCGGCCGCTCAGCGTCGTGCTGTGCCAGCTGCCCTTCCGGGTGCCCTGGCAGGAGCAGGCCCTGATGTCCTGGGCCGGGCTGCGCGGCGCCGTGCCCATCATCCTCGCGACGATCCCCATGGTGGAGGGCGTCGACGGCAGCCGCCGGATCTTCAACGTCGTCTTCGTGCTGGTCGTCGTCTACACCCTGATCCAGGGCCCGACCCTGCCCTGGCTGGCCCGCAAGCTGCGCCTCGGCAAGGGGGACGAGGCCGCCGACCTCGGCATCGAGTCGGCGCCCCTGGAGCGGCTGCGCGGACATCTGTTGTCCGTCACCATCCCCGAGGGCTCCCGGATGCACGGCGTCGAGGTCAACGAGCTGCGGCTGCCGGCCGGCTCCGCCGTCACGCTGGTCGTGCGGGACGGCACGTCGTTCGTGCCGCTCCCGACGACGGGACTGCGGCGCGGGGACGAACTCCTCGTGGTCGCCACCGACCCCGTCCGGGACGCGGCCGAGGCCCGGCTGCGCGCGGTCGGCCACGGCGGCAAGCTCGCCGGCTGGCTCGGCACCCAGGAGACCGGCACGAAGGGCAGGTGAGCGGGGCCCGGGTGCTCGCTTTCACAGGTGCCGCCCCGCTTGACCCCTGTACGATGAAGGCGGCACCTGATCGAACCAACTCTGCCTGACGCAGAGCTGGCGCGACCGTATGGCGGCCGGAACGCCCCGCTGAGCCGGGCTCCGGTATCTACCGCAGTCCGCGCAAGAGGACAGCTCTCGGCGCTCCCGCACGGCCAACAGCCGCGAGGCGGGACCGGCGCTACCAGGCGGCAGAAAGGCACGGCCGTGGCATCCACGGTCACCTCGTCGAAGACGTCGCCGGAGGAGCCGCGGCACACCGCGCCCTCCCGCCCCGGATACGGACAACTGCTGCGCACCCGCGGCGCCTGGACCTTCCTGCTTCCCGGCTTCGCGGCCCGCCAGCCGTTCGCCATGCTGACGATCTCCATCGTGCTGCTGGTGCAGCACACCACCGGCTCCTACGGCGTCGCCGGCGCCGCCGCCGCCGTCACGGGCGTCTCCATGGCCCTGTTCGCCCCCTACAGCGGCCGGCTCGCCGACCGCTACGGGCAGCGCGCCGTGCTGCTGCCCGGCGTGCTCGTGCACACCCTGTCCGGCCTGACCCTGACCGTCCTCGCCCTCTCGGACGCCCCCCTGTGGGCGCTGTTCGCGGCGGCCGTGCCCACCGGCGCCTCGGTGCCGCAGATCGGGCCCATGGTGCGCTCCCGCTGGGGCGTGAAGCTCGGCGGCTCCCCGCTGATGAGCACGGCGGCGGCCTTCGAGTCGGTCACGGACGAGCTGACCTTCGTCCTCGGCCCGCTGGTGGCGACCGCCCTGTGCACGGGCGTGGGCCCGGCCGCCGGCCTGGTCACCGAGTCCGCGCTGACCCTGGTGGGCGGTCTGCTGTTCGCCGCGCAGAAGGGCACCCAGCCGCGGGTCGGCGGCGCCGACGGCGGCCACGCGCGCGTGGAGCACGTTCCGGCGCTGCGCGTGCCCGGCGTGCGCGTGCTGGCCGTGATCTTCCTGGGCATCGGCTCGGTCTTCGGCGGCATGCAGGTCTCGCTGGCCGCGTTCACCGAGTCGATCGGCGAGCCCGGCATGAACGGCGTCCTGTACGGCGTCTTCGCCGCGGGCAACATGCTCTCCGGCCTGACCTGCGGCGCCATCGCCTGGAAGGTGGCCCCGCAGCGGCGCCTCCTCGTCGGCTACACCGCCCTCGCCCTGACCGCCTCCGGTCTGTGGGCCGCGCACTCCGTGCTCGTGCTGGCCGGCCTCGGCCTGCTTGTCGGCATGTGCATCGCACCCGCCCTGGTCACCGGCTACACGCTGGTCGACGACCTGGTCCCGGCGGGCGCCCGCACCGAGGCGTTCACCTGGCTCACCGGCGCCGTGGCGCTCGGCCAGGCGGCGGCCGTCACGGTCGCCGGACAGCTGGAGGACCGCCTGTGGGGCGGCGCCGGTTTCCTGGTCCCGATGGGCGGCACGGTGCTCGCGCTGGCGGTGCTGGTCGCGCTGCGTTCGCGGCTGGCGACCCCGGTGCGCGGCCGCACGGTCGCACGTGGCGTCGGTCACCGCGTGCCCGCCACAGTGGACTGAACCCCGGGAATACGTCACTATGGATCGTCGTTAGCACTCATCGAGTGAGAGTGCCAGGAGGAAGACAGTGCCGACGTACCAGTACCAGTGCACCGAGTGCGGCGAGGGCCTCGAGGCGGTGCAGAAGTTCACCGACGACGCCCTGACCGAGTGCCCGAACTGCCAGGGCCGCCTGAAGAAGGTGTTCTCGGCGGTCGGCATCGTCTTCAAGGGCTCCGGCTTCTACCGCAACGACAGCCGTGGCAGCTCGTCCAGCAGCTCGCCGGCGCCGTCCTCGAAGCCCGCCTCGACGTCGTCCTCGTCGTCGTCCTCGGACTCCGGTTCGTCGTCGGGCTCCGGCTCGTCGTCGAGCACCGGCAGCTCCTCGTCGAGCACCACCGCCGCATAGCACTCCTCACCGGGACCCTGCCGTCGCCCGACGGCAGGGTCTTCGGCGTTCCCGGAACCAGGGGGCGGCCAGGGCGGCGGCTAGGGTGCGGGGCATGGCGAACAAGGTGAATGCCGAGATCGGCGTGATCGGCGGCTCCGGTTTCTACTCGTTCCTCGACGACGTGACCGAGGTCCAGGTGGACACCCCGTACGGGCCGCCCAGCGACTCCCTCTTCCTCGGCGAGGTCGCCGGCCGGCGGGTCGCCTTCCTCCCCCGGCACGGGCGCGGCCACCATCTGCCGCCGCACCGCATCAACTACCGGGCCAACCTGTGGGCGCTGCGCTCGGCCGGCGTGCGCCAGGTCCTCGGCCCGTGCGCGGTGGGCGGCCTGCGCCCGGAGTACGGGCCGGGCACGCTGCTGGTGCCGGACCAGTTCGTGGACCGGACGCGCACCCGGCTCTCGACCTACTTCGACGGTCTGCCGACGCCCGACGGCTCGGTCCCCAACGTGGTGCACGTGTCGCTGGCCGACCCGTACTGCCCCGCCGGGCGGGCGGCCGCGCTGAAGGCGGCGCGGGGGCGGGACTGGGAGCCGGTGGACGGCGGCACGCTGGTCGTGGTCGAGGGGCCGCGCTTCGGGACCCGCGCGGAGTCGTCATGGCACCGGGCGCAGGGCTGGTCGGTGGTCGGCATGACCGGCCACCCGGAGGCGGCGCTCGCCCGTGAGCTGGAGCTCTGCTACACCTCGCTGACCCTCGTCACCGACCTCGACGCCGGGGCCGAGAGCGGCGAGGGCGTCTCGCACGAGGAGGTGCTGCGGGTGTTCGCGGCCAACGTGGACCGGCTGCGGGGCGTGCTGTTCGACGCGGTGGCGGCGCTGCCGGCGGCCGGGCAGCGGGACTGCCGGTGCGGTGAGGCGCTGGGCGGGATGGATCCGGGGATCGCGCTGCCCTGACGGGCCTGAGGAACGTGCGGCACGTGTGGAACGTGCGGAACGTGCGGAACGACCGGTTCGGGTGACGGGGTTTTCCACAACCGGTGGATCGTCCACGGGCTCCGGCGGGAGCCGGCGAGACGCGTCATCGTGGGTGCGCAAGCCGGTCCCGCGTCGCAGGTGGCCGGTCCCCTCGTCACAGGTGGTGGTCACCGTGTCCCGTTCCGCCGTTCCCTTTCCGCAGCCGCTCGGCGCCGACGCGCCGCCCACCTGCGAGGTGCCGCACTTCCCGCCCGTGCGGGTGCGCGGCGGACGCCATCAGCTGCACCGGCTCGTACGGCACCGGCGGCGT
>NZ_WWHX01000422.1 GCF_009862125.1 Streptomyces sp. SID5910 | reverse complement strand
TCCATTCCGCGAGGGCCTGGGCGTTCGAGGAGTGCCGCTCAATGCGCAGACTGAGCGTCTCCACGCCCTGGAGCAGCAGGAACGCGGAGTGCGGGGAGAGGGCGGGCCCGAGGTCGCGCAGCAGCTGGACGCGGAGCTTGACGGCGAAGGCACCGGGGCCCAGCGCGGGCCAGTACCGCAGGCCGTGGTAGCTGGGGTCGGGCTCGGTGAAGTCGGGGAAGCGCTCGGTGTGGGCGCCGAAGTCGAAGGTGCCGCCGTCGACGACGACGCCCCCGATGGTGGTCCCGTGTCCGCCGAGGAACTTGGTGGCCGAGTGGACGACGATGTCGGCGCCGTGCTCGATGGGCCGCAGCAGATACGGGGTGGGCACGGTGTTGTCCACGATGAGCGGGACGCCGGCGTCGTGCGCGACGTCCGCGACGGCCCGGACGTCGAGCACGTTGCCGCGCGGGTTGCCCAGCGTCTCGGCGAACAGTGCCTTGGTGCCGGGCCGGATCGCCGCCCGCCAGGCCTCCGCGTCGTCCGGGTCGTCGACGAAGGTCACCTCGATGCCGAACTTGGGCAGGGTGTGGCGGAACAGGTTGTACGTGCCCCCGTACAGGGAGGCGCTGGAGACGATGTGGTCGCCGGAGCCGGCCAGGGTGAGGATCGCCAGGGTCTGCGCCGCCTGCCCGGACGCCAGTGCCACCGCGGCGACGCCGCCCTCCAGCGCGGCGATGCGCTGCTCGAAGACGTCCTGGGTGGGGTTGTGGATGCGGGTGTAGATGTTGCCGGGCTCGGCCAGCGAGAACAGGTCGGCGGCGTGCTGCGTGTCCCGGAACACGAACGACGACGTCTGGTAGATCGGCGTGGCCCGGGCGCCGGTCGCCGGGTCCGGTGCGGCACCCGCGTGGATCTGCTTGGTCTCGAAGGACCAGGCGGAGGTGTCGGGCCCGGTGGACCCCTCGTCGGGTGTGTGACCGGCGGTGACGGAGTCGATCGGCTGGCTCATGGTGCTTGCTCCCTTGCACGGAGGGCGGGGTACGTGACGCGCGGGTGCGCACGGCGAAAGGGCGTCGCGGGCGCGGTGACGGCACGGGGAAAGGAACGCGGGACCGGACACCGCTTTGGAGGGGGGCGCCGGTCGGGATGCACGGCGGGATGGCGGGGCTGCGGCCCGGGCGGGGCGTCAGCTCCGGGCGGTACAACCCGTGGTGGTGACACGCACGTAGTCGACGTGGCGGCGGGTCACGAGCACGGTCATGACGCAAGGGAAGCACACGCCGGCGGCGCGGCACCAGCACGTCGCACGGCGGCGCGGATCTCGACACACGCCCGCAACACAAGTGCGGTGGGCGCCGGTTGAGGTGTCGAACACGCGGGCGGCTGCCGCACCCGTCATCCCACGACGTCGGCGGTCAGGACGTCCGGTCCGGGGTGTCGTAGGCGGCGCGGGCGGCGTGTACCTCGTCCATGTGCTCCTCGGCCCAGTCCTTGATCGCGCGCATCACCGGCAGCAGCGTGCGGCCGAGCGGGGTGAGCGCGTACTCGACGCGGACCGGGACGGACGGGGTCACGGTCCGCGACACCAGCCCGTCGCGTTCCAGATGCCGCAGCGTCTGCGTGAGCATCTTCTGGCTCACGCTCGCCAGCCGGCGTTGCAGTTCGGTGTACCGCTGCGGTCCGTCCGCGAGCGCGTTGACGGCGAGGCTCACCCACTTGTCGGAGATGCGGTCGAGCAGGTGCCGGGCGGGGCATCCGGCGAGGTAGGCGTCGTAGGCGAGGCTCGCCTCGGCCCGTCGCTGGGCGGCCGTGCGGGTGGGCATGACGCACTCCTCTCGGTGCCGTACGCACCCGGAAGTGCGTACTTCCCGAGGGAGAGTAGCCGTTCCTACGGTGTGCGGCATGAGCACGGGAGAGAAGATGCGCGCGGTGGTGGCCCGGGGTTACGGCGGGCCCGGGGTACTGGAGACGGTGACGGTTCCGCTGCCGGAGCCGGGGCCGGGGCAGGTACGTGTCCACGTCGAGGCGGCCACCGTCAATCCGGTGGACCTGGTGACCCGTTCCGGCGCGCTCGTCGAGGCGGGGCTGATGGCGGAGCGCGAGCAGACGGGCATCGGTTGGGACGTGGCGGGTGTCGTCGACCGGGCCGGTGCGGGAGTGACGGCGTTCGTGCCGGGGCAGCGGGTGATCGGGCTGCGCGACCTGCTCGACGTGTCGCTGGGCGCCTACGCCGAGTACGCCGTCCTGGACGCCGCGGCGGTCGCGCCCGCACCGCCCGACGTCCCCGCCGAGGCCGCGGCGACGCTGCCGCTGAACGGCCTGACCGCCCTCCAGGCCCTGGACCTGCTCGGTCTCGTCGCGGGCGACACGGTGCTGGTGACCGGCGCGGCCGGGGCGGTCGGCGGCTTCGCGGTCGAACTGGCGGTACGGCGCGGGCTGCGCGTCGTCGCCCAGGCCGGTTCCGCGGACGAGGAGTTCGTCCGCGGCCTCGGTGCCGAGTGGGTCGTCGGCCGTGCCGTGGCCGACCTCGCGTCCGAGGTACGGCGCCTGGTGCCGGGCGGCACCGACGGCGCGCTCGACACCGCGGGACTCGGCATCCGCGCCCTGGCCGCCGTCCGCACCCGGGGCTCCTACGCCACGGTGGCCGGCGGCACGGCCCCGCTCCCGCTGCGCGGCATCCGGGTCCACCAGCAGTGGATCAGCGCCGACGGACCGGCGCTGGCCGAGCTCGCCGCCCTGGGGCTGACGCTGCGGGTCGCCGAGACCCTGCCCCTGGAGCACGCCGCCGAGGCCCACAAGCGGCTCGCGGCGGGCGGGATACGCGGGCGGCTGGTGCTGGTTCCCTGAGGCGGCGGGCGGGCCACCGGCGGAACGCGGGCGCGCGGGCCGGCGCCGCACACGCCGGTGTCATGACGGCCGGTCGGCCCCCGCCGCCTTCACCAGCACCTCCCCGGCCGCCGTGCGGGCGTACAGCACCGAGCGGCCGGACCGGTGGCGTTCCAGCAGTCCCGCGTCCAGCAGCACCCGCAGGTGCCCGCCCACCGACCCGAGGCCTCTGCCGGTGACGGCGACCAGCTGGGTCGTGCTCATGGGAGTGCCGAGCAGCACCAGCAGGCCGGCCCTCGCGGTGCCGAGGAGCGCCCCGAGGGCGGCCGGGGCCGGTCGCCGGTCGTGGTCGTCGGCGAGCACGCCGAGGCACGGGTAGACGACGGCGTACCGTTCCTGTCCCTCCCACGACACCCAGCTCGTCCTCGGGGTGACCGGCATGAACAGCAGGTCCGCCCCGGCGGCGATCTCGCGCGGCGGGTAGGCGTTCGGGTTGACCTGGAGGCGGCTCTCGCCGATCCATCGCGCGCCCGGTTTCAGCGAGTCCAGCACCGCCGCCCAGCCTCCCTGGCTGACCTGCGCCGTCCGGGCGACCGTGTCGGCCTCCAGGATGCGCCGCCGGCGCCGCCAGTACGGCCGTACGGTCTCGTCCCAGACGTACGTCAGGAGCGCGGTCGCCCGTTCGGGCAGGTCGTCCCGGTCGAGAGCGGCGGGGAGGGGGCCGCCGAGGGACACGCGGAGGTCGGCCCGCGCCTGTCCGGGCCCGGTCGCCCGCACCCGGGTCACGGTCTCCTCGAAGCTCTCACCGACGCGTGAGGTGGGGCAGAGGAAGTCGGCGATCCAGGAGGTGCCGAGCGCCGCCCGCACGAGCGGGGCGGCCACCGGGTCGGCCGCGAGGCGTGCGCGGTAGCCGGGCAGGTGCGTGCGCAGCCAGGCGTCCTCGCCCCGATGGGCACCGGTCCCCGCGTGCAGCAGTTTCAGGCTCGCGAAGGTCTCGGCGAACGGCGAGAGCACGAACCGGCTGCGGGCGAGGGTGTCGGTGCCGATCTGCCACAGACCCATGCCGACGACCTTTCGTGTGTCGGCGAAACAGTACCCCCGCTTCCCCGCCGATCCGAGACTGCGTCGCATGCGCAGCTACCGCTCCCTGTTCCGCACCCCGGAGTTCACTCCGTTCCTGCTCTCCTTCGCCGCCTTCGCCGCGGCCCAGACGATCGGCGGACTGGCCCTCGGCACGCTGGTGTTCCGGGCCACCGGGTCCCCGTTCCTGTCGGCGGTGAGCATGTTCGGCCCGCAGCTCGCGCAGTTGGTGGGGGGCGTGTTCCTGCTGTCGGGCGCCGACCGGCTGCCCCCGCGTGCGGTCCTGTCCGGCCTGGGTCTCGCCTTCGCGGCCGGTACGGCGGTCCTGGCACTGCCCGGACTGCCCGTCGGGGCGGTCTTCGTCGTCGTCCTGCTGCAAGGGCTGGTCGCGTCGCTGGGGGGCGGGGTGCGCGGGGGGCTGATGAACGAGATCCTGTCCAAGGACGGCTATGTCCTCGGGCGTTCGGTCTACAACATGGTCTGGGGCCTGACGCAGATGGCCGGCTTCGCGGCGGGCGGCGCGCTGCTGGTGCTCCTGTCCCCACGGGCCTGCCTGCTCCTCGCGGCGGCGGTGTACGCGGTGTCGGCCGTCGTCACCCGCCTGGGGCTCAGGGCCCGGCCGCCGCGTTCGTCGGGCCGCCCGTCCGTCGCGGCGACCTGGCGCACCAACGCCCTGCTGTGGTCCTCACGCTCCCGCCGTCTGACGTACCTCGGCCTGTGGGTCCCCAACGGCCTGATCGTCGGCGGCGATTCGCTCTACGTCTCCTACGCCCCCGAGGCCGCCGGCACGCTGTACGCGCTCGGGGCGCTGGGCATGTTCGCGGGTGACCTGGCGGTGGGCCGCCTGGTGCCCGTCACGGTACGCGCCCGGCTGGCGACGCCGCTGCGCCTGCTGCTGGCCGTTCCCTACCTGTTCTTCGTGCTGCGGCCGGGAGTGGCGCTGTCGGCCGTGGCGGTCGCCGTCGCCTCCGTCGGCTTCGCCGCGAGCCTGGTGCTGCAGGAACGGCTGATGAAGCTCACCCCCGACGGCCTCGCGGGCCAGGCCCTCGGACTGCACGCCACCGGCATGGCGGCCTTGCAGGGCCTCGGCACCCTCCTCGCGGGCACACTGGCCCAACTGACCTCACCGGCCGCGGCGATGTCCCTGATGGCGGCCGCGTCCGTCACCGTGACGCTGTCCCTCGCGGCGCTGGGACGGCGGGAGGGACGGCTGCCCGCCGTCGCCGGTCAGTGGACGGCGGGCCGGTAGACGAGTTCCTGGATGTCGCCGTCGAGGGTGCGCCGTTCGACCAGTTCCAGGTCGAAGTCGGCCGCGCCCCGGAAGACCGGGTCCAGTCCGGTCCGGCCGGTGATGACGGGGAAGAGCGTCACCTGGAGGCGGTCGACCAGGCCGGCGGCCATCAGGGCGCGGTTCATCGCCAGGCTGCCGTGCGAGCGCAGCGGTACGTCGGACTCCTCCTTGAGCCGGGCGACCACATCGACGGCGTCGCCGCTGACGACGGTCGCGTCCGGCCAGTCGAGGGGCCCTTGCAGCGTCGTCGACACCACCGTCGCCGGGAGGCTCCTCATCCGGGTCACCCAGGGGTCCCGCACGTCGGAGTCCTCGGTGCTCTCGGCCAGCATCTGGGTGAACAGCCGGTACGTGGTGGCTCCGAAGACCATCCGCTGGTCCGCGTCGTACAGCGCGAGGCGGTGGTCGAGCAGTTCGGGGCCCTGCTTGCCCCAGTAGCCGGTCCAGTCGCCGCCCGCGGCGCCGTAGCCGTCGAGACTGGAGAAGACGTCGAAGGTGTAGGTCGCGGTCATGTCGTGCTCCTCAAGGGTCCATGTGCGGTGGATCGGCGTGCGGCACCGAGCAGCCGGCTCCCTCGGGTGGGCCTCGGCAGCCGTCACATCTGTAGACCCGGTACTCGTCGGCAACTCATCGCCGTTCCCACCACCGGTGGTCACGATCACTCGCAGGGCGTACGGTGAACGGACGTTCGGGGGAACGGTTCAGCGGGGGATGTCATGGAGCACGGGGAGCGGGAGGGGCGCCCAGCGGTGCCCGGGGTCGTGGTCGCCGCCGGGGTGGTGGGGGCGCTGGCGGTCGCCGCGCTCGTGCTGCGGCCAGCCGAGGGACTGCTGCACTCCGGCCAGGGGCCGCTCGGCCACTGGGGCTTCGTCGTGATCGGGCTGTCCATCGTGTGGCCGGTGGGTGTCGCGCACACCGCCCAGCGTCTTCGTCCCCGGATCGGCGGTGACAGTCGAGGGCTGCCGGCGCGCGAGGAGCGGCTGCGGCAGGCCGTCGTGACGCTGCTGCTCGTCGGGCCGGGTGCCATCGGTGTCCTGTCCCTGGTGCTGCACCGGTTCACGCGCGACAGCAGGGCGTCCCTGCCGGTGGACCTCCCGCCGCCGCCCAGCTCACCACCGTCCATGCCCCCCGCCCGCAACATCCCGCCGCACGAGGAGAGTCCGGGAGACGCCCTGTCCCTGCCGTGGTATCTCCTGCTCGGTGTGCTGGTCGCGCTGGTCGTCGTGGTGGTCACGGTGGTCGTCGTACGGCGGCTGCGGCGGGTCGGGCTGACGGTGCCGCCGCGCCCCGGCCCCCTGGACCTGCCCGCGGACGACGAGGACGCGCGCCTGCTGCTGTCCGCCGTGCGCTCGGCCCGGCGCGCTCTGGCCGACGCCGGTGACGCCCGGGCCGCCGTCATCGCCTGCTACGCCGCGATGGAGGACGCCCTCGCCGCCTCCGGTGTGCGGCGGCACGCCTCCGACAGCCCCGCCGACCTGCTCACCCGCGCCGCCACCGCGGGCCTCGCCCCGAACCCGGCCGCGCCCCGGCTCACCGCACTGTTCCGCGAGGCCCGCTACTCCACGCACCCCATGGGCGCCCCGCACCGCGAGGCCGCCGCCGAGGCCCTGGAGGACATCGCCGCGCACCTCCAGGACCGGGAGACCGCACGGTGAGCCCGGGCCTCATGCCGGAGCCCGACGTGTTCCCGCTGCGCCGGCTCGGGCTGCTCGTCGGGGCGTTCGCCGGGTCCGGCGTCCTGCTCGTCCTGCTGCTCGACGGGCCCGCGGCGGCCGGTGCCGTCGTGGCCCTGCTCGTCGTCGCGGCGCTGGTGGCCGCCCGGTACGTCGCCGGGGCGGGCGCCTTCGACCACGGACGGCGGGAGGA
>NZ_WWHX01000421.1 GCF_009862125.1 Streptomyces sp. SID5910 | reverse complement strand
GTCGTCCTCGCGGACACCCGGCGGCTGGCGCGCCACCTGGGCGTACGCGCTGCTGCTGACCGTCACCACCGCCTTCACACCCGTCGTGTGGCCCATCGCGCTGCTGCTCGGCGTGGGCGTCCTGGTCCTGCGCCGCGGCGACATCACGGCGTACGGGCTGCGGCTCCTCGCCCAACTGGGCACGCCCCTGCTGGTGCTCGCGCCCTGGTCGCTGTCGCTGCTCCCGTTCGGCTTCTTCGACGAGGCCGGCCTGGCGTACGGCTCCTCGGCCGCCTCCGCGCTCGACCTGCTCGGCGCCAGCCCCGGCGGCCCCGGCACGGTCGGCGGGCTGGTCCTCATCGGCATCGTGCTGGCCGCGCTGGCCGCCCTGCTGCGCTCCGAGCGGCAGTTGGCGGTCCGCACGGCCTGGGCCGTCGCCCTGGTCGCCCTGGTCCTCGCGGTCCTGTCGAACCGTTCCGCCTGGGCGGGCCCGGCCACCCTCGTCTACGGCATCGCCCTGCTGTCCGCCGCCGCCCTGGGCGCCGACGGAGCCCGCTTCCGCGTCGCCGAGCAGAGCTTCGGCTGGCGTCAGCCGGTCGCCGCGCTCATCGCCCTCGCCTCGGCCGTCGGCCCGCTGATCGCCGCCGCCGGCTGGGTGATCGACGGCGCCGACGGGCCGCTGGAGCGCCGCGATCCCGTGCAGGTCCCCGCGTTCGTCGCCGAGGACACCGTCACCCGCGACCAGGCCCGCACCCTCGTCCTCGACAGCGACTCCGCCGCCCATGTGAGCTACATGCTGGTCCGCGGCGCCGGGGTCCGCCTCGGCGACGGCGAACTGGCCGCCGGCGGGGGCAACGGCACGCTCGACAAGGTCGTCGCCAACCTCGTGGCCGGCTCCGGCGCCGACCAGGCCGGTCAGCTCGGCGGCTTCGCCGTGCGCTACGTCCTCGTGCACAAGGGCGCCCCCCACGACGTCGTCCGCGTCCTGGACGCCACGCCGGGCCTCAGGCGGCTCAGCCAGCAGGACGGCAGCGGCCTGTGGCAGGTCGACCGGGACGTCGCCCGCGCGACCATCGTGTCCGGCGGCGGCGCCGCCGGTGCGCCGCAGCCGGTCGCCGCCGGGCCCGTGGAGATCCACACGAAGGTCCCGGCCGGCGGCGAAGGCCGGGTGCTGCGCCTCGCCGACACCGCCGCGGACGGCTGGACGGCCATTCTCGACGGCAAGCCGCTCACCCGCACCACGGTCGACGGCTGGGCACAGGGCTTCGAACTCCCCGCCTCCGGCGGCACGCTGGACGTCACCTACGACGATCCGTTCACCCACACCGCGTGGCTGTGGGCCCAGGGCCTGCTCGCCGTCGTCCTGGTGGTCCTGGCCCTGCCCGGCCGGCGCCGCGACATCGACGACGACCTGCCCGAAGAGCCCGTCGTCCCCGCCCAGGCGGTCGCCGGCGAGGGCCGCAGGGCACGCCGACTGCGCGCCCAGGCGGAGGCCGAGGCGGAAGCGGAGGCCGGCACCGGCACGGAGGCCGGGACGGCGGAACCCGTCGCGCCCCCCGCCCCGCCGCAGGAGCCGCCGGTGACGGTCCCGCAGCAGGCGTCCGGCGCCTGGGACCCGGCCGGCTACCCGGACACCGGCTACCCGGACACCGCGTACGGCTATGGCACGTACGGCGGCGAGCAGTACCAGGACGCCCAGCAGTACGACCCGGCCGCCTACGGGCAGCAGCAGCCGTACGGGACGGACGCCTACCAGGGCGCCCAGGACGGCCAGTACGACCAGGCCCAGCAGTACGACCCGTACGCCTACGGCGATCCGAACGGGGCCGGCGCCTACGACCCCGCCTACGACCAGGCGTACGGGCAGGGCGGATACGACACGCCGTACGACCCTTCCCAGGCCCAGCAGCCCCACGGCCCGGGCAGTGAGCGTCCCGACGGGAGCCAGCAGTGAACCGCACCACCCTGTCCCTGATCGCCGGCGCCACCGCGCTCGCCGCCGTCACCGGATTCGCGGCGCTGTCCACGCCGGACGCCTCCGGCGCGGACCCCGCCGGTGCCGCGGCCGCACGGCTGCCGGTGGAGCGGACCAGCCTGCTGTGCCCGGCGCCCAGCACCTCCGACCTGGCCGAGACGTCGTACACGTCGTTCACGCCCGTCACCAAGGGCACCGAGAACAAGGGCAAGGCCCAACTCACCCCCGCGGCTCAGGAATCGGACGGGCAGACCGGAGACAAGAGCGGCGAGAAGGACGACGCGAAGGGCGACGAGAAGAGCGACAAGAAGGGCGGTGCCGAGGCCGCCAGGCCCGTCGTCCAGCCCAAGGCCCCCGGCACCCCGGTCACCGCGACGACCAACGGCGCCGGCACCCCCGCGTCCGTCGGCACCGCCGAGGGCAGCTACGCCCCCGGCTGGACGGTGCAGCAGACCACGGAGGTCGCCGCCGGCTCGGGCCGCGGACTGCTCGGCGTCAACTGCACCGCGCCGGACACGCAGTTCTGGTTCCCCGGCGCCGCCACGACGGCCGACCGCACCGACTACGTGCACCTGACGAACCCCGACGACTCGGCGGCCGTCGTCGACATCGACCTCTACGGCAAGGACGGCGCCGTCAAGTCGACGGTGGGCGACGGCATCACGGTGCCCGCCCACGGCAGCGAGGCGATCCTGCTGTCCACGCTCAGCGACGCCCAGGAGGCCGACCTCACCGTGCACGTCGGCGTGCGCAGCGGGCGGGTCGGGGCCGCGGTGCAGGCCCTGAGCGACAAGACCGGCGGCGACTGGCTGGCCGCGGCCACGGACCCGGCGGGCAGCCTGGTGCTGCCGGGCATCCCCAAGGACGCCACGGCCGTACGCCTGGTGCTGTTCACGCCCGGTGACACCGACGCCGACCTGAAGGTGCGGCTCGCCTCACCGACCGGGCTGATCACACCCGCCGGGCACGAGACGGTGCGCGTCAAGGCGGGCATGACGACGGGCGTCGACCTCGGCGAGGTCACGCGCGGCGAGGCCGGCTCGCTGGTGCTGACGCCGACGGACAGGTCCGTGCCGGTGGTGGCCGCGTTGCGGGTGGTGCGGGGCAAGGGCGAGAAGCAGGAGACGGCGTTCATCCCCGCCTCCGGCCCGGTCGGGGCGCGCGCCACCGCGGCGGACAACCGCGCCAAGGGCACCGTCCTGTCCCTGGCCGCCCCCGGCAAGGCCGCGCAGGTGAAGGTCACGGCGTCGGCGGGCAGCGAGGGCGGTACGACGGCGTCCCGGACGTACACGATCAAGGGCGGCACGACCCAGGACGTGCAGGTGCCGGTCCCGGCGGGCCTGAAGGGCACCTACGCGCTGACGGTCGAGCCCGTGTCCGGCGGCCCCGTGTACGCGGCCCGCACCCTGACCCAGCCGGAGAACGAGGACGCGGCGGCCTTCACGGTGCAGACCCTCCCGGACGACCGCGGCATGGTGGCCGTCCCGGAGGCCGAGGAGAACCTGTCGGTGCTCCAGAAGTGACGACCCCCGGCCGGGCCCGAGCGACCGGGACCCGGCCGACCGGGTCCCGGCCCGCCGTGCTCAGTCCTCGCCGTAGCGCGGGTCCACCGTCTCCGGTGTGAGCCCGAGCAGCTCCGCGACCTGCTCGACGACCACCTCGTGCACCAGCGCCGCCCGCTCGTCCCGCCCCTTCGTGCGGATCTCGACGGGCCGCCGGTAGACGACCACCCGCCCCCGAAGGCCGTCCCGCGCGGGCACCGTGCCGCCCAGCGGCACCGCCTCGTCGTTCCAGGACTGCCCGGCCCCGTCCAGCCGCGGCACCTCCAGGACGTGGAAGTCGATGTCGGCGAGCTGCGGCCACCGCCGCTCCAGACGCTCGACGGAGTCCTGCACCAGATCCGCGAACAGGTCGGCGCGGCTGGCGGCGAGCGGCACCTGCGGCGGTGCGATCGGGCCGCGCATCCCCCGGCCGTGGCGATCACGACGGCGGGGTCCTGGGCGGCCGGCCTCACGGGGCGTCACGGGGTTGTCCATCACTGGTGAAGGGTAGTCCCCGCCGCCTCCGCGCGCCGGACCCCGCACGACACACCGGCCACCGCCGCGGCACGCCGGACCGGATGTCATCGGATGACCATTCCGGCCAAGGTCGGGCTCAATTCCGTATCTCTCCGTGACCATGGATCTCATGGCAAATGTCGTTGTTTGTATCAGCTTATGACCGCCCCTCTGCCTGTCCGGTATCTCGAAAATCGGCGTCGTCGCAGGTCAGGCGAGTGCGTTCGGCGGCGTCCGTGGCTCGTCTCACATCGCGACACGGTGGTGTGACCTGGCGGGGGATCGTCGCGGCCCGCTCAAGAGTGCGGTACCGTCCAACATCGTGAGCCCTGTACGTCGCTGTTCGCGCACCGCCTGCGGCCGTCCCGCCGTCGCGACGCTGACGTACGTCTACGCCGACTCGACCGCGGTCCTCGGCCCGCTCGCCACCTACGCCGAACCCCACTGCTACGACCTGTGCGCCGAGCACTCCGAGCGCCTCACCGCCCCGCGCGGCTGGGAGGTCGTCCGCCTGCTCGACGGTTCGGCCCCGGCCCGCCCCAGCGGCGACGACCTGGAAGCGCTCGCCAACGCGGTGCGTGAGGCCGCCCGCCCCCAGGAGCGCGCGGCGGGAGCCGGTGGCGGGGCGCGTTCGGCCGACCCGATGGAGGTCGCGCGCCGCGGCCACCTGCGGGTCCTGCGCTCGCCGGACAACTGAGCCCCCAGTTCTGAACATCCATTTCCCGCACGCCCATTGACGTTGCCTTGTCGCGGACACGACCATTCCGGAAGCCACGAGAAAACGCTTTCGCATGGCGGAATCCGGGGAGGCGCCCGTGTACGTCCAGGAACTGGAACCCCTCGCCGACTCCCTCGGCCTGTCCGCCCTCGTGGCGGCCCTGCCGCTGGTGATCGTCCTCGTCCTGCTCGGCGGCGTCCGCATGAAGGCCCACCTGGCGGGCCTGATCGGCCTCCTGGCGGCCGTACTCGTCGCCTGGCTCGCGTACGGCATGCCGCTGGACCAGACGGTCTCCAGCGCCGCGCAGGGCGCCGTGTTCGGGCTCTTCCCCATCCTGTGGATCGTCGTCAACGCCCTCTGGGTCTACCGGATGACCGTCCGCACCCGGCACTTCGACATCCTGCGCCGCTCCTTCGGCCGCCTCTCCGACGACCCCCGCATCCAGGCCCTGGTCGTCGCCTTCTGCTTCGGCGCCCTGCTGGAGGCCCTCGCTGGGTTCGGGGCGCCCGTCGCGATCTGCTCGGTCATGCTCGTCGCCCTCGGCTTCGACCCCGTGCGCGCGGCGGTCGTGTCCCTGGTCGCCAACACCGCACCGGTCGCCTTCGGCGCCATGGGCACCCCCGTGGTCACGCTGGCCCAGGTCACCGGGCTGCCGCTGGACGACGTCGCCTCCGTCGTGGGCCGCCAGACACCCCTGCTGGCCCTCGTCGTCCCGCTGCTGCTCGTCGCCCTGGTGGACGGGCGGCGCGGACTGCGCGAGACCTGGGTGCCCGCCCTGGCCTGCGGAGTGGCCTTCGCCGTCGCCCAGTTCGCCGCCTCCAACTACGTCTCCGCCCAGCTCGCCGACATCGCTGCCGCCCTGATCGGCGCGGGCGCCCTGGTCGCCGTACCGGCGGCCCGCAGACCGGCCGCCGAGCCCGTCCGGACGTCCGTGCTGACCGGCGCCCGCAGCGAGGAACTCGACGAGGACGACCCCCGCCGTGAGGTGCTGCGCGCCTACGCCCCCTACGCCCTGATCGTCGCCGTCTTCTCCGTCGCGCAGATCCCCCCGGTCAAGGACTGGCTGGCCCGCGCGACCCAGACCTACGACTGGCCGTTCCTGGACGTCGCCGACCCGCGGGGCGAGCCCGTCGGCGGCAACGTCTTCTCCTGGCCGATCGTCTCCACCGGCGGCACGCTCGTGCTGCTCGCCGGGCTGGTCACGGCCGTCGTCCTCGGCGTCCACGCGCGCGTGGCGGTCAGGGAATGGCTCGCGACCGTGCACGAACTGCGGTACGCGATCCTCACCGTCACCTCCGTCCTCGCCCTCGCCTACGTCATGAACCTCTCCGGACAGGCCGCCACCATCGGCCACTTCGTCGCCGCGGCCGGCGCCGGACTCGCCTTCCTCTCCCCGGTGCTCGGCTGGTTCGGCGTCGCCGTCTCCGGCTCCGACACCTCCGCCAACGCCCTCTTCGGCGCCCTCCAGGTCACCGCAGCCCGCGAATCCGGCCTGTCCCCGGAGCTGCTGGCCGCCGCCAACAGCTCGGGCGGCGTCCTCGGCAAGATGATCTCCCCGCAGAACCTCACCATCGCCTGCGCCGCCGTCGGTCTCGCCGGCCGCGAGGGCGACCTGCTGCGCAAGGTGCTCCCGTGGAGCCTCGGCCTGCTGCTGGTCATGTGCCTGATCGTGGTCGGACAGTCCACGCCGGTCCTGGGCTGGATGCTGCCCTGACCCCTGTCGGGGGCTACGGGTAGTTTGTGGGCTCCGACAGGACTTTCAGGAAGGTTGGCCGTGGCTGCTGATCTGTCGCAGATCGTGAAGGCGTACGACGTACGCGGTGTGGTCCCGGACCAGTGGGACGAGACGCTGGCCGAGCTGTTCGGCGCGGCCTTCGTCGAACTGACCGGCGCGGACGCCATCGTGGTCGGCCACGACATGCGGCCCTCCTCGCCGGGCCTGTCCGGCGCCTTCGCGCGCGGGGCGGCCGCCCACGGCGCCGACGTGACCGAGATCGGCCTGTGCTCCACCGACCAGCTGTACTACGCCTCCGGCGCGCTGGACCTGCCGGGCGCCATGTTCACGGCCTCGCACAACCCCGCCCGGTACAACGGCATCAAGCTGTGCCGCGCCGGTGCGGCGCCCGTCGGCCAGGACACGGGGCTCGCGGAGATCCGCGCCCTCGTGGAGCGGTGGAGCGACACCGGCGCCCCGGAGCCGGCCGCCCGCACGGGCACCGTCACCCGGCGCGACACGCTCACCGACTACGCGGCCCACCTGCGCTCCCTGGTCGACCTCACCGCCATCCGCCCCCTCAAGGTCGTCGTCGACGCGGGCAACGGCATGGGCGGCCACACCGTCCCCACGGTCTTCGCCGGCCTGCCCCTCGACCTGGTGCCGATGTACTTCGAACTGGACGGCACCTTCCCCAACCACGAGGCCAACCCGCTCGACCCGGCCAACCTCGTCGACCTCCAGAAGCGCGTCCGCGAGGAGGGCGCCGACCTCGGCCTCGCCTTCGACGGCGACGCCGACCGCTGCTTCGTCGTCGACCAGAACGGCGACCCGGTCGCCCCGTCCGCCGTCACCGCCCTGGTCGCCGCCCGCGAACTCGCCCGCAACGGCGGCAAGGGCACGGTCATCCACAACCTGATCACCTCCTGGTCGGTGCCTGAGGTCGTCCGCGAGAACGGCGGCACCCCGGAGCGCACGCGCGTGGGCCACTCCTTCATCAAGGCCGAGATGGCCCGCACCGGCGCCATCTTCGGCGGCGAGCACTCCGCGCACTACTACTTCCGCGACTTCTGGAACGCCGACACCGGCATGCTGGCCGCCCTCCACGTCCTCGCCGCCCTCGGCGAGCAGGACGGCCCGCTGTCCGCCCTGGTCGCCGCCTACGACCGCTACGCCGGCTCCGGCGAGATCAACTCCACCGTCGCCGACCAGCAGGCCCGCCTCGCCGCGGTCCGCGCCGCGTACGAGGGCCGCGACGGCATCACCCTCGACGACCTCGACGGCCTCACGGTCACCGCCCCCGACTGGTGGTTCAACGTCCGCCCGTCCAACACGGAACCCCTCCTCCGCCTGAACGCAGAGGCCCGCGACGAGGCCACGATGACCAAAATCCGCGACGAGGCCCTGACCATCATCCGCAACTAACCCGACTCCGCCTACGTAGCCGCGCCCACCGGCCGCAGCCGGGCCACTCCGCCTACGTAGC
>NZ_WWHX01000420.1 GCF_009862125.1 Streptomyces sp. SID5910 | reverse complement strand
GCCCGGTACCGGTAGTGCGCTCCCGACACCGTCACCGTCCGCCCCGTCGCCCTCAGCGGCGGCTCCTCCGCGCCCAGGGACGCCGGGCGCACCTCCACCTCGGCCAGGCCTCCGGAGCCCGGCAGGACCGACACCGCGTCGACCGGCCGATCCAGGTCCACCAGCGTCACCCCGTCGACCTCCACCCGCAGCCGCGCCGGACCGGCCGCGCCGGGGCCGGCGGTGATCCGGGCCGGCCGCGCCGGGGCCAGCGTCCGGACCAGGGACTGGCAGGTCCGCAGCCAGGGCCGGCCCGCCGCATGCGCCCCGCCCCCCGCGTCCGCCTCCGCGTCGACCTCCTCGCGCACCGTGGCCGGCGGGATGCCCACCTCACCCAGCACCACCCCGTCACTGTCGTCGACGAGCAGGTCGAGCCGCCGTACCGCCCCGTCCAGCACCGCCCGCGCCGCCGCCACCGCGCCCGTCGGCAGCCCGAGGGAGCGGGCGAGGCCGAGCACCGGCCCCACCGGCACCACCGACAGCGCACATCCGGCCAGCTCCCGCTGCCGGTGCAGCAGCGCCACGGCCCGCAGCAGCGCACGGTCGTCGCCGATCACCACGGGACGCCGCGAACCCCGCCGCCGCAGCGCCCGCGCGAACTCGTCGGAGTCCTCCGGCAGGCACACCTTCGTGTGCGCCGCACCCGCGCCGAGCACGTCCTTCGCGATGCGGACGGACTCGCCGTCCGCCCGTCGGGCGACCGGATCGACGACCACCAGAAGCTGATCGGGCGTCGCGGATGATCTCGCGGAAGTCGCCACCTCGGCCATGCCTCGCTTCCTCGGGTAGCATCTTTGTGCAAGAGCCCCTTGCGCTATTGCGCCAGGGGCTTCGTCTATTCCGGGGCATCCGGTCCGACGGTTGGCGGCCAACGACGGTCGCGGTGCACGCGGTGGAACCCCTCCGCGTACGCCCTCGACCATGGACATGCCCCGCCCGGAAGGGGTGTACGCGCGTGCCCGCACTTGTGCTGCTCGGTGCTCAGTGGGGTGACGAAGGCAAGGGAAAGGCGACGGACCTGCTCGGTGGTTCCGTCGACTATGTGGTGCGCTACCAGGGCGGCAACAACGCCGGCCACACGGTAGTCGTGGGCGACCAGAAGTACGCCCTTCACCTGCTCCCTTCCGGAATCCTGTCTCCCGGCTGCACGCCGGTCATCGGTAACGGCGTCGTCGTCGACCCGTCGGTCCTGTTCTCCGAGCTGAGCGGGCTGAACGAGCGAGGCGTCGACACGTCCAAGCTCCTGATCAGCGGAAACGCGCACATCATCACGCCGTACAACGTGACCGTCGACAAGGTGACGGAACGCTTCCTCGGCAAGCGCAAGATCGGCACCACCGGCCGCGGCATCGGCCCGACCTACGCCGACAAGATCAACCGCGTCGGCATCCGCGTCCAGGACCTCTACGACGAGTCGATCCTCACCCAGAAGGTCGAGGCGGCGCTCGACGTCAAGAACCAGATGCTCACCAAGCTCTACAACCGGCGCGCGATCGCCGTCGACCAGGTGGTCGGGGAGCTGCTGGGCTACGCGGAGAAGCTCCGCCCGTACGTCGCCGACACGGTCCTGGTCCTCAACCAGGCCCTGGAGCAGGACAAGGTGGTCCTCTTCGAGGGCGGCCAGGGCACGCTCCTCGACATCGACCACGGCACGTATCCGTTCGTCACCTCGTCGAACCCGACCGCGGGCGGCGCCTGCACCGGTGCCGGCGTGGGCCCGACGAAGATCAGCCGCGTGATCGGCATCCTCAAGGCGTACACGACCCGCGTCGGCGCCGGCCCGTTCCCGACCGAGCTGTTCGATGAGGACGGCGAGGCGCTGCGCCGCATCGGCGGCGAGCGTGGCGTGACGACCGGCCGTGACCGCCGCTGCGGCTGGTTCGACGCGGTCATCGCCCGCTACGCCACCCGCGTGAACGGTCTGACCGACTTCTTCCTCACCAAGCTCGACGTCCTCACCGGCTGGGAGCAGATCCCGGTCTGCGTGGCCTACGAGATCGACGGCAAGCGCGTCGAGGAGCTGCCGTACTCGCAGTCCGACTTCCACCACGCGAAGCCGGTCTACGAGATGTTGCCGGGCTGGAGCGAGGACATCAGCAAGGCGAAGACCTTCGCCGAGCTGCCGAAGAACGCCCAGGCGTACGTCAAGGCGCTGGAGGAGATGTCCGGCGCCCCGATCTCCGCGATCGGCGTGGGCCCGGGCCGGGACGAGACGATCGAGATCAACTCGTTCCTGTAGGCCCACCGGGTTCCCGTGTGCTGCCGTTCGGCCCTCCCGGCCGGGCGGCGGCACCCGGCACGGTGTGGGATCGGGGGCATGACCGACCGCGACCGTGCCGCTTCATGCCAGGGCCCGTACGGCGCCGAGGGCGACCCCGGGAGCTGCGGCGACCCGGCCAGGTTCGAGGTGGCCCGGCACCGCCGGACGCCGCTGCGGGTGTGCCCCCTGCACCTGGGACCGTCACTGCTGCTGGCCGAAGGGGTGCTCTGGCCACCCGGGATCTCCCTGATCCGCTGACCCCCGTGTGCTTTCGCACCGGGGGCACCCGCCCCGCCCCGGGCATAGGCTGAGCCTGTACACGGCGCGTCGGCAGGAGAAGGTGAGTGCGATGCGCGTGATGCTCAAGGCGACGCTGGACACGGAGAAGGCGAACGAACTGATCCGCAGCGGCCGGATGTCCGACCTGATGCGGGAGAGCCTGGAGCGCATCAAGCCGGAGGCGGCGTACTTCGGCACCCCGGGCGGCCGGCGGACGGCCCTGCTCTTCTTCGACCTCCAGGACAGCTCGGAGCTCCCCGTGGTCGGCGAGCGGTTCTTCCTCGACCTGAACGCCGAGGTCGAGGTCTGCCCGATCATGAACGGCGACGACCTGGCGAAGGGCCTCTCCCAGCTCGCCTGATCAGCTGAAGACGATCATCGACCCCTGCGCCAGGCTCCGCGTGGCCGCCGCGTGCAGCCCCAGCCACACATGGCGCTCCCGGGCGAAGGGGCTGGGATCGTACGGCGCCGCCACGGCCGGCTCCTCCAGCTCCGTCGGCCCGAGCGGCGGCTGAGGCGGCGCCGGCGGGTTGGCCGGGTCGATGCCGAGGGCCGGGGCGACGGCCTCCAGCTCCCGCAGGAGGGCGTGGGCCGAGCCCAAGGGGCCGCCGCCCGCCAGGAGTTCGTCGCTGGACAGTGGATGCGGGAAGTCGACCGGGACGTACGCGCCCGCGTGGTCGTAGTGCCAGACCAGGTGCGACTGCTGGGCCGTCGTCTCGAACATCTCCAGCAACTGCTCGTAGTCCCCGCCGAGTTCGTCCACCGGCGTCACCGGCAGTCCGCACACCTGGAGCAGGTGTGCCCGGCGCAGGAAGTGCAGCGCGTCGTAGTCGAAACCGGCGACCGGGGCGACCTCGCCGGACAGGCCCGGCATGTACTGGTACACCGGCACGGGCGGCAGCCCGGCCTCGGCGAGCACCTTGTCGTATTGCGCGAGTTCCTCGGCGAACGGATTGTCCGGCGTGTGGCACAGGATGTCGACGAGCGGTACCAGCCACAGGTCACAGGCCAAAAGAGGGCTCCTCACACAGCACGGTGGTCAAGGAAGCGTAGTCGGTGCGTGGTGCGTGCAGATCCCATACCCATCTGGGGCCGGGCCACGACACGTCGGGCATTGGTCATCCGCCGCCCGTCCGCCGACCGTCGGCCGCTCACTCCCCGGTGAGCCGCTCGATGAGGGCGAGGGAGTGGGCGTTGTACGCGTCGACGAGCGCGCGGGCGCCCGGGGCGTCGCGGCGGGCGAGGGCGTCGACCAGTTCCGTGTGCCCGGACCACAGGGCGCCGCGCAGATCGCTGAGCCGGCGCAGATGCTGCACCGTGCACACCCAGCTCTGCACGCGCAGCCGGTGCAGGAAGTCGGAGAGGTAGGGATTGCCGAACAGGACGGCCAGCTCCCGCCAGTAGCGCAGGTCGTAGCCGATGAGGACGGTGAGGTCGCCGGCCACGGCGGCGCGCTGGGCCTCCTCGCCGCGCCGGCGCACCCCCGAGAGGGCGGCGACGAGCCGCTGGCCGTCGGGGAGCCGCAGCGCCTGGTGGTCCTCGGCGAGGGCGACGAACATGCCGTCGGTGACGAGGGCGCGAGCCTCGACCATGCCGCGGAAGTCGGCGACGGAGTACTCGTGCACGCGGAAACCGCGGTGGTGGTCGGTGTCGAGGAGCCCCTGCGCGGACAGGTCGACCAGGGCCTCGCGCACGGGCGTCGCGGACACCCCGTACTGCTCGGCGATCTCCTTGACGGTGAACTCCTGCCCGGGCCGCAGCCGTCCGGCCAGCACCTCGTCGCGGAGCGCGTCGGCGATCTGGCGCCGCAGGGTGCTGCGCGTCACGGCGCCGCTGGGGCCGGGCATGGTCGGGCGTTCTCCTCGTCGGGGGCGGGCGGCGTGCTCGTACACCTGTCTACCGTGTACGAGCACGTCACCTTACGCGCCGGACGCCTGGGCGGCCGTCCGGCGGAGGCGGCCTACTCCGTGTACTCGTCCGCCACGGACAGCGCCGTGTCCAGCGCCGCCAGGCCCTCCTTGAGCTCCGCCTCGCTGACGTTGCACGGCGGCACCACGTGGGTGCGGTTCATGTTCACGAACGGCCACACGCCGTGCGCCTTGGCGGAGGCGGCGAAGGCGGACATGGGGGTGGCCGCCTGGCCGGTGGCGTTGTAGGGCACCAGCGGCTCCCGGGTCTCCCGGTTCCTCACCAGCTCCAGCGCCCAGAACATGCCGACGCCGCGCACCTCGCCGACGCTCGGGTGGCGCTCGGCCAGCTCCCGCAGCGCCGGCTCGACGACCTCGGCACCGAGGCGGGCGGCGTGCTCGACGATGCCCTCCTCCGCCATCACGTTGATCGTGGCGACGGCGGCGGCGCAGGCCAGCGGGTGCCCGGAGTACGTGAGCCCGCCCGGGTAGGGGCGCTCGGCGAAGGTCTCGGCGATCTTCGCGGAGATCGCGACGCCGCCCAGCGGGACGTAGCCCGAGTTCACGCCCTTGGCGAAGGTCATCAGGTCGGGCACCACGTCGTACAGGTCGGCCGCGAACCACGTGCCGGTGCGCCCGAAGCCGGCCATGACCTCGTCCAGGACGAAGACGATCCCGTACTTGTCGCAGATCTCGCGCACCCCGGCGAGGTAACCGGCCGGCGGCGTCATGATCCCCGCCGTGCCCGGCACGGTCTCCAGGATGATCGCGGCGATCGACGCGGGGCCCTCGAAGACGATCGTCGACTCCAGGTGCTCCAGCGCCCGCGCGCACTCCTGCTCCTCGGTCTCGGCGTAGAAGCGCGAGCGGTACAGGAAGGGCGCCCAGAACCGCACGACACCGGCGGTGCCGCTGTCGGAGGCCCAGCGGCGCGGGTCGCCGGTGAGGTTGATCGCCTGCTGGGTGCCGCCGTGGTACGAGCGGTACGCCGACAGCACCTTCGGCCGCCCGGTGTGCAGCCGCGCCATGCGGACGGCGTGCTCGACGGCGTCGGCGCCGCCGTTGGTGAAGAAGATCTTGTCCAGGTCGCCGGGGGTCCGCTCGGCGATCAGCCGGGCCGCCTCCGAGCGCGCCTCGACGGCGAACGCGGGCGCGAACGTCGTCATCCTCGCGGCCTGCTCCTGGATCGCGGCGACGACCTTGGGGTGCTGGTAGCCGATGTTGGTGTAGACGAGGCCGCTGGCGAGGTCGAGGTAGCGCTTGCCGTCGTAGTCCCAGAAGTACGACCCTTCGGCGCCCGCGACGGCGAGCGGGTCGATGAGCTCCTGCGCGGACCAGGAGTGGAAGACGTGCGCGCGGTCCGCGGCCTTCACGGCGGCGCCGGCCTGGGGGTTGGGCTGAGGGGTCATGCGGCCGAGGGTAGATGTCCGCGATGCGGAAACGGAATCGGCGTCCTGTATGTGGTCACGGGCTTTCCGCGACAGGTTGTCGACGCGGCGGGGACCGGGAAGCAAAGGAGAGGATTGACAGAATGCTGTCGAAGTGACAGCCTTCTGTCATAAGCCCCTTGCTCCCGAGGAGGAGTCATGAACGGCACCGCGAACGGCACCCGCAAGCCCGTCCACCTCGCCGTGTACGACACCCTCGCCGACTGGGAGACCGGCCACGCCACGGCGTACCTGGCCCGCGGCGGGTACGGGATCCGCACCGTCGGCCCCACCACCGCCCCCGTCACCAGCATCGGCGGCCTGCGCGTCCAGCCCGACCTGGCCCTGGCCGACCTGCGCCCCGAGGACAGCTCGCTCCTGATCCTCCCGGGCGCGGACTCCTGGGACACCGGCGACGACCTGGCCCCCTTCGCCCGCACCGCCCGAGCCTTCCTGGACGCCGGCGTGCCCGTCGCCGCCATCTGCGGCGCCACCGCCGGCCTCGCCCGCGAGGGCCTGCTCGACGACCGCGCGCACACCAGCGCCGTCTCCTTCTACCTGGCGGCGACCGGCTACGCGGGCGGCGAGCGGTACACCGAGGCCGACGCGGTCACCGACCGCGGCCTGATCACCGCCGGCCCCACCGAGCCGGTCGCCTTCGCCCGCGAGGTCCTCGGCCTGCTCGGCGTGTACGAGGGCGAGGTGCTCGACGCCTGGTACCGGCTGTTCCACGACTCCGACCCGTCCGCGTACGCCGTACTGGAGAAGGCGGGCGACGCGTGAGCCGGGAGCGTCAGGACCTGCTCAGCCGCGCCGCCCTCGGCGTCTTCCGGCTCAACGGCCAGTTCCTCACCGTCGCCGAGGAACTGGCCCGCCCGGCCGGACTCACCGCCGCCTGGTGGCAGGTGCTCGGCGCGGTGCTGCGCGATCCGCTGCCCGTCTCCGGTGTCGCCCGCGCCATGGGCATCACCCGGCAGAGCGTGCAGCGCATCGCCGACCTGCTGGTGGAGCGCGGCCTCGCCGAGTACCGGCCCAACCCGGCCCACCGCCGCGCCAAACTCCTCGCGCCCACCGACGCGGGCCGCGCGGCCGTCTCCCGCATCGACCCCGGGCACGCGGCCTTCGCGGACCGGCTGGCGTGGGCGTACGGGTCCGAGGAGGAGCTGGCAGCGGCGGTCGAAGCCCTCGAACGACTGTCCAAGGCGTTGGGGGGCCTGGACGGCCCGCCTGTTACGGAACCGTAGAGCCGGACCGGCTCACCGCGCGGTCGCCCCGCACTATCCTCGATCTGTTGCTCACGTGGGTTCACGTGCGGGGGAAGGCGGCACGGCATGCACAAGCTCGGGGACGGGGACCCGATGGGGGTCCCCCCAGGCGTTCAGCACGGGGGGACCATCGGCTCCTACCGGCTGTTGGGGCGGCTCGGCGCGGGCGGCATGGGGCAGGTCTACCTCGCCCGGTCGGACCGGGGACGCACCGTCGCCGTGAAGCTGGTCCGCGAGGAACTGGCCGCGCAGGAGGAGTTCCGGCAGCGGTTCCGCCAGGAGGTCGAGTCCGCCCGCCGGGTCGGCGGATACTGGACGGCGCCCGTGCTGGACGCCGACACCGAGGCCGCCGTGCCGTGGGTCGCCACCGGGTACGTCGCCGGGCCCAGCCTCCAGCAGGTCGTCGGCCACGACCACGGCGCCCTCCCGGAACGCTCGGTACGGACCCTGGCGGCCGGGCTCGCGCACGCCCTTCAGGACATCCACGCCGCCGGGATCGTGCACCGTGACCTCAAGCCGTCCAACGTGCTCGTCACCATCGACGGCCCCCGCGTCATCGACTTCGGCATCGCGCGGGCCCTGGAGACGGTGACGGACGGCGGGCTCACCCGCACCGGCGCGCTCGTCGGCTCGCCCGGCTTCATGGCGCCCGAGCAGGTCCGCGGCGACCGGATCACGCCCGCCTGCGACGTCTTCTGCCTCGGCTCGGTCCTCGCCTACGCCGCCACCGGCGCCCTGCCCTTCGGCACCGCCAACAGCGGGGTGCACGCGCTGATGTTCCGCATCGCGCAGGAGGAACCCGACCTGGAGGGCGTGCCCGAGGGCATCGCCGACCTGGTCCGCGACTGCCTGAGGAAGGACCCGGCGGCGCGTCCGTCCCTCGCCGCGGTACTGGAGCGCACGGGCGCCCAGGACACGGTCGCGGAAGGCCGCTCCAGAGACCCATGGCTCCCCAGCGCCCTGGTAGCCCAACTCGGCCGCCACGCGGTACGCCTACTGGACACGGAAAACCCGGAAACCCCGCCGGGGGCGTCGGGGTCGTCGGCGCCGGGGGCGCCCGCACCGGGCCCGTCGCCCGTGCCGGGGGCGTCGGCTGCCGGGGGTTCCGCTGCGGCTGACTCTGCCCCGGCCGGTTCCGCCGCTGCTGGCGCCGCCCCGCCCGGCTCCGGCCCGGCTGGCTCCGCACCGGCCGACTCCGCCGCCGCGGGCGCCGCTGCCGCCGGTTCCGGTGCGGCCGGCTCGGCCCATCCGGGGCAGACTCCCGGTTCGCCGAATCCCGGTGAACCGGAGGCGGGGGCACCGAACCCCGGCGACCCGAACGCGGGCGCCGCCGGAACCGCCGGACCCCCGCCCCCGCGGCAGCCGGGCAGCGGCACGCCGGCGAACAACCACCTCCCCACGCTGGTCGTGGGCGGCCCCGGCGCCCCGACGCCGCCGCCGGCATACGGCCACCCGCAGCAGCACCCCTCCCCACCGCCCGCGCACGGTTACGCCCCGGCCCCGGCCTGGATCCAGGCGCCCGGCGCGCAGGGGGCGCCGCCGCCGCAGTACCACCCGCACCCGTACGGCGGACTCGGCTCGACCCCGCCGTACGGCCCCCCGCCCTACGGGCCGCCCCAGGAGCCGCCACGGCGAGGCCGCTCCACCGCGCTGCTGGTCGTCGTCGCCCTGGTCGTCGCGCTCGGTGCCGGCGGCTCGGTCTACGCGCTGATGAGCGGCGGCAAGGACGACGACGGCAAGGCCGGCGGCGACCCGACGACCTCCACGAGCGCACCCGGGACCACGGGCGGCGACACGGCGGGACCGGCCCCGACGGACGGCACGTCGAGCACGCCGGAGACCCCGGACGGCACGATCCCGGCCGGATACCTCGGCACATGGACCACGACCATCGACAACGCCTCCGGCGTGCACACCCGCCGGCTGACCATCCAGCAGGGCGAGGTCGGCGACACGGTCATGTCCCTCGTCGCCGAAGGCCCCGCCGGCAACAGCAGCTACCGCTGCGTCTTCGAGGCCGACCTGACCGCGGACCCGGGTACGGACGGCCCCCTGCGCCTGGGCCCCTCCACGGTGACGACGGGCCCGGCCTCCTCCTGCACCCCAGGAGAACCCACAGACGTGACCCTCCTCCCCAACAACACCCTGACCCGCACCAACACCGCAACAGGAGAAACCCTGACCTACACCCACCAGTAAGCCGCCGCAGCTGCGGAGCCGCCGCAGCTGCGGGCAGCAGTGCCGCTGGGGCGGCACGGGTGGGCGATGGGGGTCCCCCCGCTCGAGCGAAGCCGAGAGTGGGGGAGGCACCCCGCAACGCCGGGCTGCGGACCCACCCGCGCGCCCACATACACGCCGGGCGCCGGCCCAACCCCGGACCACGCACCCCACCTCACCGCGCCCCCCTCACCGCGGCTCCGGCGGCCGCTGCCGAGGCATGTTCGGCCGAGCCA
>NZ_WWHX01000419.1 GCF_009862125.1 Streptomyces sp. SID5910 | reverse complement strand
CGCCGGCCCCCGCCGCGCCGGCTCCCGCGCCCGCCCCCGCCTCCGCGCCCGTCACCGACCCGACCAAGTCCGAGGACGCCCGATGAGCACGCCCCAGCCCCCGATGCCGCAGGCCGCGCCCGAGTGGCAGGCGGCGCCCGCCGCGCCGTACCCCACCTACACCTCGCCGATCCCGGTGGTGCGCACGCACCTCGGGCACGCGCTGGCCTCCGAGTGGACCAAGATCCGGTCGGTGCGCTCGACGATGTGGACGCTGGGCGTCTTCGTCCTGCTGGTCCTCGGCATCGGCACGCTGACCGGCGTGGTGGTGGCGAACTCGACCACCGACGCGTCCGGCGAGAGCGCGCTCAGCCTCGGCTTCTTCGGTCTGCTGCTCGGCAGCATGTGCCTGATCACGCTCGGCGTGCTGACCACGGCCTCGGAGTACGGCACCGGCATGGTCCGCACGACGATGACCGCGTGCCCCACCCGCGGCCGGGTGCTGGCCGCGAAGGCGATCGTCTTCTTCCTGGTGGCGTTCGTGGTGACGCTGGTGTCGGCGACGCTCGTCGCCCTGATGCACGTGGCCCTGCTGGAGGACCACGGTGCGGTGTCGCCCTCCGGCGAAGAGTGGCTGAAGGGCACCGTGGGCGTCTCGTTCTACGTCGCGCTGCTCGGGCTGCTCTCGCTCGCCGTCGGCTCGGTCATCCGGCACTCGGCGGGGGCCATCACCATCATGATCGGGGCCGTGCTGGCGCCGCTGGTGATCGCCCTGTTCATGTTCTCGCGGTCCCTGGAGGACGTGCGGACCGCCCTGTTCGAGTACTCGATCCCGAACCAGATGAGCATCTTCTACACCAACTCGCTCACGGAGTCCGGCCCGTCCGGCTGGGACCCGCTATGGATCATGCTCGGGGTGACGGCCGTGGTGTTCGCCGGCGCCTTCGCCCTGCTCCAGAACCGGGACGTCTGAGCGGGGCTCAGAACCTCGGCGCGTTACGGGACCGCTGCACCCGCGTGGTGCGGCGGTCCTTCGCGTTCCAGCAGGACTTGTGCCAGTGCCGGCGGTCGTCGACGCCGGCGTGCGCGGGCCAGGCCACCACGTGCGGGACGCCGTCCGGAATGAGCTGGTCGCAGCCCGGGCAGCGGTACGACTTGCCCTGCGCGCTCGCGCCCGCCACGTGCCGTACGCTCCAGTCCTCGCCCTGCCAGCTCTCCGACGACTGCCAGCCGCCGTAGCGGCCCGAGCCGTCGTCCTCGGCGCTCCGGCCGGGCAGGCCGGCTCCCTTGGGTCGGTTGCGACGCGGGGACACAGGACACCTCACGGAGCTATACAGGAAGAGCGGGCCGCGTCCAGCCTACGCGGCACGGACGCGGCGCCCGCGGACCTCCCGTGACGGCCGATTCTGCAGACAATCCGCAAATCCCTTCGCCCGGCCGTGTCCTCGGCACGTGTCGGGCGGTTATGCCCTGTGGGGGAGCTCCGTGTCGGAGCCGAGGAAGCAGGAAGAGCAATGCGCGTTGGAAGTTTCGTGTTGGGCGCCCAGTTCCCGGGCCAGGGCCAGGGGGAAGCGCTGCACCGCGCGGTCCGCTCGGCCGAGGTCGCCGAGGAGGCGGGGCTCGACACGGTCTGGCTGGCCGAGCACCACTTCGTGCCGTACGGGACGTGTCCGTCGGCCGTGACGCTGGCCGCGCTGCTGCTGGGCCGCACCCGGCGCATCCGGGTCGGCACGGCGGTCAGCGTGCTGCCCACCGTCCATCCCGTGGCGCTCGGCGAGCAGGCGGCGCTGCTGCACGTCACGAGCGGCGGCCGGTTCTCGCTGGGCGTGGGCCGCGGCGGCCCGTGGGTCGACCTGGAGGTGTTCGGCACGGGCCTGGAGGCGTACGAGTCGGGGTTCCCGGACTCGCTCGACCTGCTGGTGCGCTGGCTGCGCGAACCGGCGGTCGGCGCCGTCGGGGACCGCTTCCGGTTTCGTGAGGTGCCCGTCGTTCCGCGGCCCTCGGAGGCCCTGTCGGAGGCTCCGGGCCCGGAGGTCGTCGTGGCCTGCACCTCCCCGGCGAGCGTGCGCACGGCGGCCGAGCGGGGACTGCCGATGCTGCTCGGGATGCACGTCGGGGACGAGGAGAAGGCCGAGATGGTCGCCCTGTGGCAGCGGCACGCCCGCGCCGCCGGCCGTCCGGACCCGGAGATCCGCGGCGCGGCCCATGTCTCCGCCGGCGTCTGCCAGATCGCGGACAGGCGCGCCGACGCGGCGGAGACGCTGCTCAAGGCGATGCCGGGCTGGCTGCGGCAGGGGCTGGGCGCCCATGTCACGGTGGACGGCCGTGAGCGGCGGATGCGCGACCCGCTGGCGTACACCGAGTTGCTCTGCGGACTGCACCCGGTGGGCACGCCCCGGCTGTGCGCGGACCGGCTCGCGGCGACCAGCGAGCGGACCGGCATCTCCCGTTTCGCGCTGCTCGTCGAGGGCTCCGGCGACCTCGCGGCCACCGAGGACACCGTACGGCGGCTCGGGACCGAGGTGCTGCCCCAGCTCCGCTGAGCGGGCCGGCGGACGGACGCCCGGGACCCGCGAAGGGCCGGGCGGGGGGCTTGCCGCTCCGGTACGAACTGCACCTCCCGCGTACGGAGCGGCAAGCGGACGGCCATCGCGTCAGCAGTCGCGGAACTCGGGCGACTGATTCAGGATCTGGCTGCGCACCGAGGTGAAACGGGTCAGCGTCTCGTCGACGGAGGAGTCCAACGGGAACACCGCCACCCGGTGGCAGTTCTGGAAGGCCAGCCGCACCCCGAAGTGCCGCTGAAGTGCACCGCGTATGGCGTCACTCGCGAGCGCACGCAGCAGCTGACCGCGCGCCTGCTCGTCCGGCGGGGGCGTCTGGTTGTCGGCGAACGCTCCGCCGTCGACCTTCAGCTGTGCCACCAGGGAGCTGACCATCTCCCATGCGTAGGGCAGGGAGGTCCGGACGCAGTCGACGAATTCTGCTTCGTCGACCTCGCCTCGCTCGGCCTTTTCGAGTAGGGCCGGTGAGACGTCGAGCGACATGGGTACTCCTCTCGCACCCCCGACCAGCAGGGGTTGCCGGACAGTGAAGGGAGCGCGCGATGTCGGACACGCTGAGTACACACCTCGCGACCTCCCGTTCAATACCGTAAGCAACCGATCGTGACCGCACCAGGAGAATGCCCAGATGGGCATCATCCGGTACGCACACAATCGGCCAGTGCGCAACACGGGTCCAATGGGAGAAGTGGGGCGTTCCGCCGGGCGCCGGGAGCGGAGGCGAATCGCGCCGGGGCGGGCGCGTCGAGTAGCGTTGCCGACCATGCGTCTCGTCATTGCCCGCTGCTCCGTCGACTACGCCGGACGGCTCACCGCCCACCTCCCCTCGGCCCCCCGGCTGATCCTGGTCAAGGCGGACGGCAGCGTCTCGATCCATGCCGACGACCGGGCCTACAAGCCCCTCAACTGGATGTCGCCGCCCTGCACCCTCAAGGAGGGCGCCGGTGACGAGGCGGGCGTCTGGACCGTCGTCAACAAGGCGGGCGAGAAGCTCATCATCACGATGGAGGAGATCCTCCACGACTCCTCGCACGAACTGGGCGTGGACCCCGGCCTGATCAAGGACGGCGTGGAAGCGCACCTCCAGGAGCTGCTCGCCGACCGCATCGAGACCCTCGGCGACGGCTACACCCTGATCCGCCGCGAGTACCCGACGGCCATCGGGCCCGTCGACATCCTCTGCCGGGACGCCGACGGGAAGACCGTCGCCGTCGAGATCAAGCGGCGCGGCGAGATCGACGGCGTGGAGCAGCTCACGCGGTATCTGGAGCTGCTGAACCGCGATCCCCATCTCGCCCCGGTGCGCGGCGTCTTCGCCGCCCAGGAGATCAAGCCGCAGGCCCGGGTGCTGGCCACCGACCGCGGCATCGGCTGCCAGGTGCTGGACTACAACGCGCTGCGCGGCATCGAGGACGACAAGCTGCGGCTGTTCTGAGCGGTACGCGCGCGTACCGCGTGCGAGAGGGGCCGGGTCCGTGGTGCGGGCCCGGCCCCTCTCGTGTCGCCGCCTGTCGCCGTCTCAGATGATCTGCCCGGTCGCCGGAGCGGATCCCGTGCCGTCCGTCGCGGGGCTGCTGACGGGAGCGCTCGCGGTGGTCGGGGTGGTGGTGCCGGGGCCGGTCGCGCTGTCGGAGGTCTGCGGGGTCGACGGCGGGGGCGGCTCCGACGTCGGCGACTCGGTGGGCGGCTCGGACGTCGGCGTCTCGGACGGCGGCGTGGTGGGCGGCTTGGACGTCGTCGGGGGCTTCGAGGACGTGGGCGGCCTGGACGACGTCGGCGGCTGCGACGTCGTCGGCCCGCTGGAGCCGCCCGGGCCGCGCGGTTCGCCCGAGTCGCTCGGGCGTCCCGGTCCGCTGCTGCCGCCGGCGCTGCCCGAGGGCCCGGCCGTCTCGGTCGGCGTCGGGTCGTCGGAGGTGCCGAGGGTGCCGTCCGGGCCGGGGTCGGTGGCCCGGGCGGTCGCCTCGCCGGTGTCGGCGGAGCCGTTGCCGTCGTCCGTCGGGCGGTCGGCGCCGAGGCTGCCGTCGTCGATGCCCTGGCTGGCCGACGGGTTGACGCCGACCTGGTCGGCGGGCGTGCCCGCGTCGTTCTCGGAGGTGGCGCCCAGCGTCACCACCGTGCCGAGGACGGCGACGAGCAGCGCGCCCGCGCCGGCGGCCACGAGGTTGCGCCGCGCGAGGCCCTTGAGGCCGCCTCCGTCCTTGCCGGACGGCCCCGGGGAGTGGTCCCGGCGGACGACGAGCGTCGGGGACTGCGGGGACGGCTGGAGCGGCGGGAAGGGCGCGGGCACACCGGCCGGCGGCGACGCCGACTCCTCGTGCCGTGCGTCGGGCACCTCCTCGCCCGCGGTCGGGCCGAAGACGGAGCCGATCCCCGCGCCGGCGGCGCCGAGGCCGGCCCCCGCCGCACCGGGCGCGCCGATGCCCGGGCCTGGCGTGTCCCCGGAGCGGTCGGCCACCAGGGCGAGGGCACGGCGGCCCGCGACGGCACCGCGCTTGTCGGAGAGCGCGCCGCGCAGCCCGATGGACGCCTCCAGCTCGGCGCGGGCCCGGTCCAGCTGTCCCTCGCACAGGGCGAGGACGCCGAGTTCGTGGTGGAAGTAGGCCTGTTCGGCGACGTCACCGGCGAGCCGGGAGGCCTCGGCGCCGGCGCGCAGCGCCCGTTCCCAGGCGCTCCAGTGCAGTCCGGCGGCGAAGGCGGGGGCCGCGGTGCGGGCCAGCTGGACGGCGGGGCTCTCCTCGTCCTCGTCCGGCGGGGTCGTCGCCGGCACCAGCACGGCGAGGGCGGCCAGTACGGCGTCGGCCTCGGCGCAGACGCGCTCGGGGGTGACCGAGGGGTGCCCGGACCACCAGGCGTAGTGCCGGGCGGTGGCCGGCGCCTTCTCCCGGGCGTCGTCGGCGTATCCGGCGCTCTCCAGCTGGGCGAGCACGCCGGCGGCGAGCCGGTAGCGGGAGCCGACCGGCGAGACCAGTCCGCAGTCGGCCAGCTCGCCGAGGGCGGCGTCCGCGTGGGTGTCGCCGACCAGCGCGGGCAGGTGCGCCTGGTGCGGCACCTCGCCGCCGAGGGCGACGGCGAGTTCGAGGGCGGTGCGGGCGGAGGCGCTCAGCCGGGAGGCGAGCAGGGGCGCGGGCGCGGCGGCCTCGCCGACGGACGGCAGGGGCACGTCGTCGCTCTCGGCGGCGTCGTGGGGCGCCTCGTCGGCCGGGCGGGCGTCGGTGAAGACGCCGAACTCGTCGACGGCGTCGGCGCCGGCCCGCAGCCGGTCGCGGCGGCGCAGCAGCGCACCGGCCTGCACGAAGCGCAGCGGCAGGCCCTCGGACTCGAACCAGAGGTCGCCGGCCCAGTTGGCCTCCTCGTCGGTGAGGGACCGTCCGGCGGCGCGCTCCAGCAGCTCCACGCCGTCCGCGCGGTCCAGGCCGGTGAGGAAGACCTCCTCGACGGCGGAGCCGGCCGAGGGGGCGGGCACGTCCGGTGTGGCGGCGACGAGGAAGGCGCACTCGGGGGTGGCGTCCAGGAGTTCGTCGAGGGCGGTGCCGCCGAACTCCGCGTCGTCCAGGACGACGACCGCGCCGATCTCGCGGACGAGGCCGAGCAGTTCCTCGCGTTCCGGCCGGTGCAGGGGGGCGCGGTACACGGCGTGGAAGAGGTCGTACAGCAGGTCGTCGGCCGTGCGGCGGAAGCCGCTGAGGCGGATCACGCCGTCGGGCGCGAGGTCGGCGCAGTCGTCGGCGACGACGTCGAGGAGGCTGGTGCGGCCGGAGCCGGCGGGGCCGGTCAGGCGCACGGAGCGGCCGCGGGCGAGCAGCCGGGCCAGGCGCTCGCGTTCGTCCTGGCGGGCCAGCAGTCCGAGGGCGGGGCGCACCGGTCCCGGGGGGACGGGCGGCCGTGCGGCGCGGTCCAGTTCGGCGCGTTCGGCCGCGGTGAGCTTCTCGGGGCGGGCGGGCCGCTCGGCGGGCGGGCAGACCTCGATCTCGCTGCCGTCGACGGGGTTGACGGTGAGCAGGAAGTCGCCGGAGACGAGCTGCACGGTGCGGGCGAGCGCGGGCGTGTGCTGTCCGAAGTCGGATGTGAGGGGGTCCCTGGGCGGGCGCGGGCGCGGCGTGCTGCCGTCGTGGCCGTGCTCCTCGGGTCCCCGGTTGTTCGGGTCCATAGGTCCAAGCCCCCCAAAAGCGTCGTGTGCCGGGTCCCCGGTCGGGACCACCCCTCCCGGCCTTGCCGCACACCGCGCTGTCGCTTCTGGTCCGGGCCCGCCAGTGGGTTGCGATGCGGCGGGCAGCCAGACCCTAAACCTTCGCTCAGTATCTCCGACAGTCCGGGGTACCGGCCCGTCCGAGACGTCACAGTCTCGTGAGGATTGCGCGCGTCGGGCGTTTCGCCGGGCCCTGTCCCACCCGGTCCGCGCGGCCGCCGGGGCGTCACACCCTGGGCAGGGTCTCCACGCCGATGCCGCCCTCGATGGCCAGGATCCTGTGCAGCCGGGTGGCCACCAGCAGGCGCTGCATCTGCGGCGGCACGCCGCGCAGCACCAGGCGCCGGCCGCAGCGGCCGGCCCGCCGGTGGGCCCCCATGATCACCCCGAGTCCGGTGGCGTCCCAGGAGTCCAGCTCTGACAGGTCCAGGACCAGATCGCCGACTCCGTCGTCGACGGCCGAGTGCAGGACCGTACGGGCGTCCGCCGCGCTGCGGACGTCGAGGCGGCCCCCGACGACCAGCTCGACGTGGTCGCCCCTGATGTGCATATGCGCTCCCCGGCGTGCGTCTCGTCTCGACGATGTGTCCCGCGGGGTGATCTCTCGTCCCGCGGGGTGGTCTCTCCGCGATATCAGGTCATGCAACCTCTGACTGACCGGAACGATCGGAGGTTGCCGCCTGTAAGCGAACCGATACCGAATTCACCCCGGCGTGTGATGTTGCCCCGGCCGGGGGTGAACTCGGTGCGGACTCAGTGCTTGTAGAAGCCCTGCCCGCTCTTGCGCCCGATGTCACCGGCGTCCACCATCCGGCGCATCAGCTCCGGCGGGGCGAACTTCTCGTCCTGGGACTCGGTGTAGATGTTGCTCGTGGCGTGCAGCAGGATGTCCACGCCCGTCAGGTCGGCGGTGGCCAGCGGCCCCATGGCGTGGCCGAAGCCCAGCTTGCAGGCGAGGTCGATGTCCTCGGCGGTGGCGACGCCCGACTCGTACAGCTTCGCGGCCTCGACGACGAGGGCGGAGATGAGGCGGGTGGTCACGAAGCCGGCGACGTCGCGGTTGACGACGATGCAGGTCTTTCCGGTGGACTCGGCGAACTCCCGGGCGGTGGCGAGCGTTTCGTCGCTGGTCTTGTAGCCGCGCACCAGCTCGCACAGCTGCATCATCGGGACCGGCGAGAAGAAGTGGACGCCGACGACCCGTTCGGGGCGCTCGGTCGCGGCCGCGATCTTGGTGATCGGGATGGCGGAGGTGTTGGACGCGAGGATCGCCTCGTCCTTCACCAGCTTGTCGAGGGCGCGGAAGATCTCGTGCTTGACCTCCAGCTTCTCGAAGACGGCCTCGACGACGACGTCCGCGTCGGCGGCGGCGTCCAGGTCGGTGGTCGCGGTGATGCGGGCGAGGGCGGCCTCGGCGTCGTCGGCGGCGAGCTTGCCCTTGGCGACGAACTTGTCGTACGACGCCTTGATGCCGTCGGTCCCCCGCCGCAGCGCCTCGTCGGTCACGTCGCGCAGGACGACGTCCCAGCCCGCCTGCGCGGAGACCTGGGCGATGCCGGACCCCATGAGTCCGGCTCCGATGACGGCGAGCTTCCGTGCCACTGTGCGACTCCCCTGATACGCGCTGATTCTCGTCTCTCGGCCGGAGATTAGCGGGAGTGAGGCGCTGTGTGACCGGTTAGTAACGCGCGTCACGTCTCAGATGACGGACATCACACCGGGGCGTGTCATTCGGGTGTCAGTCCGCGCCCCGGACGGCGTAGTTGAGCACCCGGTCGCTCAACAGCTCCTCCATCTCGTCCAGCAGCGCGAGGATGCCGCGGGACACCTCGGCGGGCTTTCCGCCGGCCGTCATGCGGCGGCCGATGGTCGTCATCACCGTGCCGTGCAGCCAGCTGATCTGACCGGCCATCAGCGCGGGGGCGGGGTCGTCGCCGGGGGCTCCGGTCTCCTCGCGCAGGGTGCGCTCCAGGTCGTCCTGCACCTCCTGGGCGATCGCCCAGAGCCGGGACCGCAGGGCGGGCGAGGCCTCGATGACCCCCATGAACCGCGCGTATCCGTCCATGAGGCCCATCCGGGGCGAGACCGACTCGACCTCCTCGCGCAGCTCCCGCAGCACGGCCCGGGCCGCCGACTCCCCGTCGCGCCGCCCGCGCACCCAGCGCGAGAGCCGGTCGGTCACACCCTTGGAGCGGTCGAGGAAGAGGTCCTCCTTGGCCGGGAAGTAGTTGTAGACCGTGTTGACGGAGACGTCCGCGGCGTCCGCGACCTCCGCCACCGTGACGGCCTCGAAGCCGCGCTCCAGGAACAGCCCCGTGGCGACATCCGAGATGTACTGCCGGGTCTGCCGCTTCTTCCGTTCCCTGAGTCCCTCGGCCATGTCCGCATCCTAGCTTCGCTGGGGCCGCCCAAAACTTGGGGTCATTGCAAAAATTCAGTGACTCTGTTTTTCTGGGCGCATGGCAATCATCAGTACGGCCGGACTGGCCCGTACCTTCGCGACGAAACAGGGCCCGGTGGAGGCCGTGCGCGGCATCGACCTGACCGTGCGCGAGGGCGAGATCCTCGGCTTCCTGGGCCCCAACGGCGCCGGCAAGACCACGACCCTGCGGATGCTCACGACCCTGCTCGCCCCCACCGGCGGCGCGGCCACCGTCGCGGGCCACGACCTGGCGACCGACCCCGCCGGAGTGCGCCGGGCCTGCGGGTACGTGGCCCAGTCGGGCGGCGTGGACCCGCAGATCACCGTGCGGGAGGAGCTGGTCACCCAGGGCCGCCTGTACCGGCTGTCCAGGGCGCGGGCGGCCGAGCGCGCCGGGGAACTGGCCCGCGACCTGGACCTGGAGGGGCTGCTCGACCGCAAGTGCGGCGCCCTCTCCGGGGGCCAGCGGCGCCGGCTGGACATCGCCATGGCGCTCACCCACGGCCCGAAGGTGCTCTTCCTGGACGAGCCGACGACCGGCCTGGACCCGGGCAGCCGCGCCGGCCTGTGGGACCTGGTACGCCGGCTGCGCGACGAGAACGGCACGACCGTCTTCCTGACCACCCACTACCTCGACGAGGCCGACGCGCTCTCCGACCGCCTGGTCGTCGTCGACCGGGGCGTGGTGGCGGCCGAGGGCACGCCGGCCGCCCTGAAGCTGGAGTACGGCGGCTCGCTCGACGCCTCGCTCCAGGACACCTTCCTCGCCGTCACCGGCCGCGGCGCCGCGCCCGCGGACGCCACCCCCGTCGCCGTCTAGCCCCCTGGATGACCCTGATGCTGCTCCACGACACCGGCCTGATCTACGGCCGCTATCTGCGCCAGACGCTCCGCTCGCGGTTCGCGATGCTCTTCGGCGTGCTGATGCCCCTGCTGTACCTGCTGTTCTTCGGCCCGCTGCTCACCGACCTGCCGCTCGGCGGGCAGGGCAGCTCCTGGCAGGTGCTGGTGCCCGGGCTGCTGCTGCAACTCGGGCTGTTCGGCGCCTCGTTCGCCGGATTCATGATCATCCTGGAGAAGGGTCAGGGGGTGGTCGAGCGGATGCGCGTCACGCCCGTCAGCCGGCTGGCCCTGCTACTGGGCCGGGTACTGCGGGAGGCGACGGTCTTCGTCTTCCAGGCGGTGCTGCTGGTCCTGGCCGCCGTGGCGATGGGGCTCAGGGCACCGCTGCCCGGCGTGCTCATCGGCTTCGCGTTCGTCGCGCTGCTCACCGTCTCCCTGGCCTCGCTGTCGTACGCGCTGGCGATGAAGGTCGCCACCCCGCAGGGGTTCGGGCCGATGATCAACGCGCTGACCATGCCCGCGATGCTGCTGAGCGGCCTGATGCTGCCCATGACGCTGGGCCCGCGCTGGCTGGACGTGCTGTCCCACTTCATGCCGTTCCGCTACCTGGTGGACGCCATGCGGGACGCCTTCGTCGGCCACTACGCCACCGCACACATGCTGTACGGCGTCCTGGTCGCCGTCGGCCTGACCGTCCTGGCCGTGACAGTGGGCACACGCGTCTTCCGGACCGCCGGACCGTAACTACGCTGGCCCCATGGTCAACCTGACGCGCATCTACACCCGGACCGGCGACCAGGGCACCACCGCCCTCGGTGACATGAGCCGGGTCCCCAAGACCGACCTGAGGATCTCCGCGTACGCCGACGCCAACGAGGCGAACGCGGTGATCGGCACGGCGATCGCCCTCGGCGGCCTGCACGAGGAGGTCGTCAAGGTCCTCGTCCGCGTCCAGAACGACCTCTTCGACGTGGGCGCGGACCTGTCCACGCCGGTGGTGGAGAACCCGGAGTACCCGCCGCTGCGGGTCGAGCAGTTCTACGTCGACAAGCTGGAGGCGGACTGCGACCGCTTCCTGGCCGAGGTGGAGAAGCTGCGCTCCTTCATCCTGCCCGGCGGCACCGCCGGCGCGGCCCTGCTGCACCAGGCGTGCACGGTGGTGAGGCGGGCCGAGCGCTCCACGTGGGCGGCGCTGGAGGTCCACGGCGAGACGATGAACCCGCTCACCGCGACCTACCTCAACCGCCTCTCCGACCTCCTCTTCATCCTGGCGCGCGTCGCCAACAAGGAGGTCGGCGACGTGCTGTGGGTGCCGGGCGGCGAGCGCTGAGCGCTCCGCGGGAAGCGGAAGCCGTCTTTCGTCTGCCGCCTCATCGTGGCTGGTCGCGCAGTTCCCCGCGCCCCTTCGGGGCGCGGCGCTCCTCCCCCCGTTCCAGCCGCCCGCCGACCTCACCTTCGCCCGCCGGGGCCTTTTTCGGCCAGATCGCGTACGTCAACGCGATCAGGCCGTGGATGCCCACTGCCCTGAGCGCCGTCCACTGGAATGCCCGCAGTGACGAGACGTCGCCGTCGTCGCCGACGTACCAGACGGCGCCCTGGAGCAGCGCGCAGGCCACCGCCGCGCCCAGCACCGTGCGCAGCCACAGCCGGGCCTCGTGCAGGGCGCGGGCGGTGCCGTAGCGGGGCGGCTTCGGCGGGGGCGGGCCGCCGGCCAGGCGGTGGGCGGCGTGGCCGTCGAGCCAGCGGATCGTGTAGTGGCCGTACGCGACGGTGTAGCCGATGTACAGCGCCGCCAGACCGTGCTCCCAGCCCGGCTCGGCGCCGTTCCTCAGGTCGACCGCCGTGACGGCGAACAGCACCAGCTCCAGCAGCGGCTCGCACAGCAACAGGACCACACTCGTGCGGCGCCACTTCAGCAGATAGCGGGCGGCCAGTCCGAGCGCCAGCAGCACCCAGAAGCCGACCTCGCAGGCGATGATCAACGCGACGACCACGACACGCTCCCTTCGGTCACCCTTCCAGGCTCCCGTGGGAATCCGCCGCTCTCGTCGTCGCCGGTGACGAACCTCCGGTACATCGAAAGATGCAGTACGGGACCGTTCCCGGGGATCAGGCGGGCGGGGCGCGGGCCGTGTTGGATGGGGGCATGGCCCCACGTCTCCCCCGCCCGCGCCGCTTCGACGTGTACGCCGCGTCGGCAGGTCTGCTCGGCGGGCTGCTGCTGTGGGGCATCGGCCTGGGCGTCCGGCCGGCCGACGAGCCGGTCGTGCTGTTCGACGGCCGCTGGCCGCTGCTGGTCCCGCTCGCCGTCATGGCGGGCTGCGAACTGCTGCGCCGGGCGGCTCCCCGCACCGGCCTGCTGATCGGCACCGCCGCCCTGATCGGCGACACGCTCACCCAGGGCAGCCTGGTCACGGTGATCATGTACACCGACGTGATGTACGCGGCCGTGCTGTACGGCCCGCCCGCCTCGGCCCGCCGCATCCCGTGGGTCACCGGGCTGCTCACGGTGGCCGGCACGATCGTGCCGTTCGCGCTGTGGCGGGTGCCCGAGGCGCTGCTGATCGGTGTCGCCGTCGGCATCGTGTCGTTCGCGCCCGCCTCGACCGGGCTGATCGTGCGCAACCACCGCCAGGCCGCCGACGCGGCGCTGCTGCGCGCCGAGCAGACCGCGCTGCTGGCCGAGATGGACCGCGCCCAGGCGGTGACGGCGGAACGGTCGCGGATGGCCCGCGAGTTGCACGACATGGTCGCCAACCACCTCTCCGCCATCGCCATCCACTCCACGGCCGCCCTGTCCCTGGACGACCCGGCGACCACCCGGCAGGCGCTGGGCGTGATCCGGGAGAACAGCGTCGAGGGGCTGGCCGAGATGCGGCGGCTGATCGGCCTCCTGCGGGACACCGGCGGGGACACGGGACCGGCCGCCGCGCCCACCCTCGACGGCCTCGGCGCCCTGGCCGACGGCGCCCGCGCCAACGGCCTCGACGTCACCCTGGAGGCCGCGCCCGGCGAGGGGATCCCCGCGCCGGTCGAGCTGGCCGCGTACCGCATCGTGCAGGAGTCGCTGACCAACGCGCTGAAACACGCGGCGAAGGGCCCGGTCGAGGTCGCCGTCACCCGCGACGGGGGCCTCCTGCGGGTGCGGGTCACCAGCCCGTACGGTGACCGGGACGCCCCGCGCGCCCCCGGCTCGGGCGCCGGTCTGGTCGGCATGCGCGAGCGGGCCGCGCTGCTGCACGGCACGTTCGAGGCCGGGCCCGAACCGGCGGCCGGGACCAAGGTCTGGACCGTCCGCGCCGCCCTCCCCCTGACCGAAGGAGACCCCGCATGATCCGCGTCCTCGTCGCCGAGGACCAGTCCGCCGTCCGCGCGGGACTGGTGCTGATCCTGGGCAGCGCCCCGGACATCGAGGTGGTCGGCGAGGCGGCGGACGGCGAGCGGGCGGTGGAGCTGGCCCGCGAACTGCGCCCCGACCTGGTCCTGATGGACGTGCAGATGCCCCGCCTGGACGGGGTGTCGGCGACCCGGCGGGTGGTCGCCGAGCGGCTGGCCGACGTGCTCGTGCTGACCACGTTCGACCTCGACGAGTACGTCTTCGGGGCGCTCCGGGCGGGCGCCGCCGGGTTCCTGCTGAAGAACACCGAGGCGAAGGACCTGATCACCGCCGTGCGCACGGTGGCGGGCGGCGAGGGGATCGTCGCCCCGGCCGTCACCCGGCGCCTGATCGCCGAGTTCGCGGCGCGGCCGGTCCGGGAGAGCGGTACCGACCCGGCCGTCCTCGACGGCCTGACCCGCCGGGAGCGCGAGGTGCTGTCCTGTCTCGGCGAGGGACTGTCCAACGCGGCGGTCGCCGCCCGCCTCGACATGGCCGAGGCCACGGTGAAGACGCACGTCAGCCGTCTGCTGGGGAAGCTGGAGCTGCGCAGCCGGGTGCAAGCGGCCGTGCTCGCTCAGGAGTTGGGGATCTAGCCGGCTGAGCCAGCCGGCTTGGCGAGCAGTGGTCCAGACCTATTGACCTCTGGTCCAGACCTTTCTATTCTCGCGGCACTGCGGGCATGAGGCTCAGTCATGCCCACATCAACATCCCCACATAAGGAGGCGCAGCATGCGCTTCAGACACAGAGCCGCGGCACTGGCCGCGACCCTGGCCCTCCCCTTCGCCGGACTGGTCGGGCTCGCGAGCCCGGCGCAGGCCGCCACGAGCGCCACGGCCACCTTCGCCAAGACCTCGGACTGGGGCACGGGCTTCGGCGGCAGCTGGACGGTGAAGAACACCGGCACCACGACCATCAACTCCTGGGCCGTCGAGTGGGACTTCCCCTCGGGCACCAAGGTCACCTCCGCCTGGGACGCCACGGTCACCAACTCCGGTGACCACTGGACCGCCAAGAACGTCGGCTGGAACGGGACGCTCGCCCCCGGCGCCTCGGTCTCCTTCGGCTTCAACGGCAGCGGCCCCGGCTCCCCCTCCAACTGCAAGCTCAACGGCGGCAGCTGCGACGGCACCTCCGTCCCCGGCGACGCGGCACCCTCCGCGCCCGGCACGCCCACCGCCTCCGACATCACCGACACCTCGGTGAAACTGTCCTGGTCGGCGGCGACCGACGACAAGGGCGTCAAGAACTACGACGTCCTGCGCGACGGCACCAAGGTCGCCACCGTCACCGGCACCACCTACACCAACACCGGCCTGACCAAGGGCACCGACTACTCCTACACCGTCCAGGCCCGCGACACCGCCGACCAGACCGGCCCGGCCAGCGGCGCGGTCAAGGTCCGCACCACCGGCGGCGACGACGGCGGCAACCCGGGCGGCGGCGACAAGGTCAAGCTCGGCTACTTCACCAACTGGGGCGTCTACGGGCGCAACTACCACGTGAAGAACCTGGTGACCTCCGGCTCCGCCGAGAAGATCACGCACATCAACTACGCCTTCGGCAACGTCCAGGGCGGCAAGTGCACCATCGGCGACGCCTACGCCGACTACGACAAGGCGTACACCGCCGACCAGTCCGTCGACGGCGTCGCCGACACCTGGGACCAGCCGCTGCGCGGCAACTTCAACCAGCTGCGCAAGCTGAAGGCCAAGTACCCGCACATCAAGGTCATCTGGTCCTTCGGCGGCTGGACCTGGTCCGGCGGC